>NZ_CP087176.1:117500-419127 GCF_024748695.1 Pseudomonas sp. B21-040 | reverse complement strand
TCCAGATTCGCGGCCATGCGGGCTTTGGTGGCGAACTGCTCCTTGAGGGTCAGTTCTTCCTCGCGCTTGAGATGGAGCTGGTCTTGCAGGTCACTGAGGTAAAAGGTGTACCCGAGTGCCAACACCAGCAGCATCAACAGAACACCCACCAACACCTTGATCGCCGGAGGCCAGGACCCCATGTTGCTGGTGTCCAGATCGTTGAGATCAACATTGCGCAGGCCTGCAAACCATTGGGACGGACTCATTGATCGCCCTCCACGGCTGCGGGCTGCGTCTGACGAACGGTCAGTTGAAAAACGTTGGCCTGATCCAGCTGACCGGCGGTTGTCGCTTTGACCTCGGTGAGGCTTGGGGCATCGAACCAGTCGGACGCATCCAGATTGCGCATCAGATCCGACACGCGATTGTTTGACTCGGCAGCGCCGGTGATGGACAAGGTTTTGCCGACCATTTTCACTTCGGTGAAATACACGCCGTCCGGCAGCGCGCGAGCCAATTGATCGAAGATCCGGCCACTGATCGGTCGGTTGCCCTGCAGGTCCTGAATGATTCGCATGCGTTCGACCAGTTGCTGACGGCGGGCTTTGAGGTCACTGATCTGGGCGATCCGCTCGTCGACTACTGCAATCTGTTTGGCGATATACCCATTACGGGCAGCTTGCCGATCGATGGCGCCGCTAATGACCTGGTCCGCGACCAGTACCCCCCCTACGGAGCAAACCAGCACACCGACCAACGCCAGCAAAAAGCGTTTGCGACGCTCTTCTCGCTGTTCTTCGCGCCAGGGTAAAAGATTGATCCGCGCCATCAGTCGAAACTCCTGAGGGCGAGCCCGCACGCAATCATCAGGGCTGGCGCATCACTGAGCAGGGCACCGGCGTTAACTTTGCTGCTCAAGGTCATGTTCAAAAACGGGTTGGCCACCTGAGTGGAAGTGCCCAGGCGCTGCTCGATCAACCGGTCAAGCCCCGGCACCGACGCCGTGCCACCGGCCAGTAGAATGTGGTCGACCGCGTTGTACTGACCGGAGGCAAAAAAGAACTGCAACGAGCGTGAAACCTGTTGCACCAGCGCCTCGCGAAACGGTTGCAAGACTTCGCTGACGTAGTCGTCCGGCAAACCGCCCTGCTTCTTCGCCAGCCCTGCCTGCTCGACCGTCAGACCATAACGTCGCTGAATTTCCTCAGTCAGTTGCCGACCGCCGAACAATTGCTCGCGGGTATAGATGATCTTCCCGTCGTACAACACGCTGAGGGTGGTCATGGTCGCGCCGATGTCCACCACCGCGACCGTCAGGTGCTCCCGAGGGGCGGGCAGTTGCGTCGACAGCAAACTGAAAGAACGCTCCAGTGCGTAGGCCTCGACATCGACTACGCGCGCAGTCAGGCCGGCCAGGGCCAGCGCCGCTTCACGGACCTCGACGTTTTCCTTGCGGCAGGCCGCCAGCAATACACTGACGCGCTCGGGGTTACGCGCAGAGACGCCCTGGACTTCGAAGTCGATGGCGACTTCATCCAGCGGATAGGGGATGTACTGATCGGCCTCGATCTTCAGCTGGTTTTCCAACTCGTCGTCGGAAAGTCCGCCGTCCATCTCGATGGTCTTAGTGATCACCGCCGAACCGGCCACGGCCACCGCCACGCTCTTGAGGCTGGTCCGGGCCTTGAGCAGCACTCGCGAGAGCGCCAACCCGACGCCTTCGAGTTCGGCGATATTTTTCTCGACCACGGCATTGGCAGGCAACGGCTCTACCGCGTAGGCCTCGACCCGATAGCGATCGCCCTGGCGGCTGAGTTCCAGAAGCTTTACCGATGTCGAGCTGATGTCGATCCCCAACAACGAGTTGGCTTTTTTATTGAAGAGTCCTAGCACTACCAATTCCCTATGACTATCCGTGTCTTACGGACTCTGTAATATCCATTGCGTTCATTCACCCCGTCTTGACAGAAGCGCCAATGACGCTCCTCGCCGAAAAATGCTTATAATGCCCAGCGTTTTTTTCCGGTTTTTACTTCAAGCGCGGGTCGTTCCCTGTTTCTGAACCCTGATGCCTAATTCATTCTTTGCCCTGGATGTCCAAAAGCCTTGATTCGTCTGCTGAAATTTTTCGGTTGGTCCATCGTCGCCGTTTTCTGCGGACTGCTTCTGGGTCTGAGTGGCGCGTATCTTTACCTTAGTCCCGGATTACCGTCCGTGGAGGCTCTCAGAAGCATCCAGTTGCAGATTCCATTGCGGGTCTACAGCAGCGACAACAAGTTGATCGCAGAATTTGGCGAAATGCGCCGCACACCGATCCGTTTCGCCGACATTCCCCCCAATTTCATTAATGCGTTACTAAGTGCTGAAGACGACAACTTCGCCAACCACTACGGCGTCGACCCCAGCAGCCTGATGCGTGCCGCCACCCAATTGGTCAAAAGCGGGCACATTCAGTCCGGCGGCAGCACCATCACCATGCAGGTGGCGAAGAACTTCTTCCTGACCAGCGAACGCAGCTTCTCGCGCAAAACCACCGAAATTCTCCTGGCCTTGCAAATCGAACGGCAGCTGACCAAGGACGAAATCCTTGAGCTGTACGTCAACAAGATCTACCTGGGCAACCGCGCCTACGGTATCGAGGCGGCGGCGCAGGTTTATTACGGAAAATCGATTCGCGATGTCAGCCTTGCCCAGATGGCAATGATCGCCGGCCTGCCGAAAGCACCGTCGCGCTTCAATCCGCTGGCCAATCCGGCCCGCAGCAAAGAACGCCGCGACTGGATCCTGGGGCGTATGTACAAACTCGGAAAAATCACCGAAGCGGACTACACCACGGCGATCAACGAGCCGCTGAATGCCAGCTATCATGTGCCAACGCCGGAAGTGAACGCGCCGTACATCGCCGAAATGGCCCGGGCCGAAATGGTCGGTCGCTATGGCGCCGACGCTTACACCGAAGGTTTTCGCGTTACCACGACCGTGCCGAGCAACCTGCAGGAAATGGCTAACACAGCGGTCCACGAAGGCTTGATGACGTATGACCAGCGCCACGGTTATCGCGGCCCTGAGTCACGCCTGCCGGGCAAGACGCGCGAAGCCTGGGCCGCCGAGCTGACCAAACAACGCACCATCAGCGGCCTTGAGCCCGCCATCGTCACTCAGGTCGATAAAAACGGCCTGCAGGTGATGACCCGCACCGGTGACGGGCACATCAGTTGGGACAGCATGAAATGGGCGCGCCCATTCCTGAACACCAACAGCATGGGCGCCAACCCGAAACAGCCTTCGGACGTGGCTCAGGTAGGTGACTTGATTCGCGTGCAGCGTCAACCGGACAACTCGCTGAAATTCAGCCAAATCCCGCAAGCACAAGGCGCGCTGGTTTCACTGGACCCGCAGAATGGCGCCATTCGCTCGCTGGTCGGCGGTTTCGCCTTCGAACAGAGCAACTACAACCGCGCCTTGCAGGCCAAGCGTCAGCCGGGGTCGAGCTTCAAGCCCTTCGTCTACAGTGCCGCGCTGGATAGCGGCTACACCGCGTCCAGCCTGGTGAACGACGCACCGATCGTGTTTGTCGACGAATACCTGGACAAGGTCTGGCGTCCGAAGAACGACACCAACACCTTCCTCGGCCCGATCCGACTGCGCGAGGCGCTCTACAAGTCGCGCAACCTGGTGTCGATCCGCCTGTTGCAAGCGATGGGCGTTGGCAAGACCATCGACTACATCACCCGCTTTGGCTTCAACAAGCAGGACCTGCCGCCCAACTTGTCGCTGGCACTGGGCACCGCGACCCTGACGCCAATGGAGATCGCCACCGGCTGGAGCACGTTCGCCAACGGCGGCTACAAGATCACCCCGTACATCATCGACAAGATCGAAAGCCGCAACGGTGACACGCTGTTCGTCGCCAACCCGGCGAGCGTTCCAAAAGGCGATACGGCCACCGACGGTATTGCCGCACCTGCCGCGCAAACCTTCACGGTCAACGCCACCCCGGGTGAGGTTCCAGCCGCGCCAGGCACTGCGCCGCAAGCGCCAGCCGTAGCCGAACGCATCGTCGATGGCCGCACGACTTTCATCCTCAACAGCATGCTGGAGGACGTGATCAAACTCGGGACCGGCCGTCGCGCGCTGGCCCTGGGCCGTAGCGATATTGCGGGCAAGACCGGCACGACCAACGAATCCAAGGACGCGTGGTTCTCCGGCTATAACGCGGACTACGTGACCACGGTCTGGACCGGTTTCGACCAGCCTGAAAGCCTGGGCCGCAAGGAATTCGGGGGCACTGTCGCGCTGCCGATCTGGATGAACTACATGGCCGCCGCCCTCAAAGACAAGCCGCCGCATACGCAGCCAGAGCCCGAAGGCATCCTGAGCCTGCGGGTTGACCCGATCAGCGGTCGTGCGGCGACGCCAGGCACGCCAGGCGCTTACTTCGAACTGTTCAAGGCCGAGGACACACCTCCGTCGATGAATGAACTGGGTAACGGCAATGCGCCGGGCAGCCCACTGCCAGCGGACGAAGCGGCGCCGATCGATTTGTTCTGATCGCAGCGCCAACAGAAAGCCCCGCCTTCGTGAGAAGCGCGGGGCTTTTTGTTGCACTGATCGTTCCCATGCTCTGCGTGGGAATGCCGCCCAGGACGCTCCGCGTCCCATCCAGAGCCGAACGCAGAACGTCCGTAGAGGCATTCCCACGCGGAGCGTGGGAACGATCACCACGATCACCTACAGGCAAAAAAAAGCCCCGACTCTCACGAGCCAGGGCTTTCGGTTGAAGCGCTACAACGGCTTAGCCGTTGAACACGTCATCCACGCTTTTGAGCGGGTAGTTCTTCGGATACGGCAGGGTCGCTACGCCGGTCTCGATCGCAGCCTTGGCCACGGCATCGGAGATCAGGGTGATCAGACGGGCATCCATTGGTTTCGGAATGATGTACTCACGACCGAATTCCAGCTTGATGCCGCCGTAGGCGTCGCACACTTCCTGAGGCACTGGCAGTTTGGCCAGTTCGCGCAGGGCGTTGGCGGCAGCCACTTTCATTTCTTCGTTGATGCGCTTGGCGCGAACGTCCAGGGCACCACGGAAGATGAACGGGAAGCCCAGTACGTTGTTGACCTGGTTCGGGTAGTCCGAACGGCCGGTCGCCATGATCACGTCGTCACGGGTGGCGTGGGCCAGTTCCGGGGAGATTTCCGGATCCGGGTTGGAGCACGCGAACACGATCGGGTTGGCCGCCATGGACTTCAGGCCTTCAGCGCTCAACAGGTTCGGGCCGGACAGGCCTACGAACACGTCAGCACCGGTCAGCGCGTCAGCCAGGGTGCGCTTGTCAGTCGCGTGAGCGAAGACAGCCTTGTACTGGTTCAGGTCGTCACGGCCGGAGTGGATCACGCCGGTACGGTCAACCATGAAGATGTTTTCGATGTTGGCACCCATGCTCACCAGCAATTTCATGCAGGAGATGGCGGCAGCACCGGCGCCCAGGCAGACGATCTTGGCGTCAGCGAGGGTTTTGCCAGCGATTTCCAGGGCGTTGATCATGCCGGCTGCGGTAACGATCGCAGTGCCGTGCTGGTCATCGTGGAACACCGGAATGTCGCACTGCTCGATCAGAGCGCGCTCGATCTCAAAGCACTCTGGTGCCTTGATGTCTTCCAGGTTGATGCCACCGAAGGTGATGGAGATACGCTTGACGGTGTCGATGAAGGCTTGCGGGCTTTCGGAATCGACTTCGATGTCGAAAACGTCGATGCCGGCGAAGCGCTTGAACAGCACGCCTTTACCTTCCATTACTGGCTTGGAAGCCAATGGGCCGAGGTTACCCAGGCCAAGAATGGCGGTGCCATCGGAAATGACTGCAACCAGGTTGCCCTTACCGGTGTATTTGTAGGCCAGTTCAGGATCGCGGGCGATTTCGCGTACTGGTTCGGCTACGCCGGGGCTGTAGGCCAGCGACAGGTCGCGGGCGGTAGCGGTGGCCTTGGTGAGCTCGACACTCAGCTTACCTGGACGAGGATGGGCATGATATTCGAGAGCGGCAGTTTTCAGATCAGACATTTTGGCATTCCGCTTTTACTGTTGGACAGACTGGTCAGCGAGGATACGCGCCTCGCAAAATCCCCACAAGACTGACCGGTCACCCCTGTCAAGCGCCCTGCCCTAAGACTTTGGGCCAAGAGCCACGGAACACAAGGGGTAGACTGTTCACAATCGCTAGAAAAAATGTCTACAATTTTTATTATGGCGTCGCTTGCAGCATCGAAGGATCCGTCAGCGGCAGAAGCCAGCGTGCTTGCCCGGGTTTCAATCCACCGCGACGCGAGCGGTCCTGGACCCAGCCACGCGCCTCAATTTGCGCGCCTTGAAGCGTTTCCAGCGCCGCGACATCGAACCTGTTGAGCATATTGGGTGCAACGCGCAATACAACCGAATCCTGCAACTCGATCCAAACCCCGCCGCGATTGCGCTGAACCTTGCTCACACGACCGCTGAGCACGGCGAACCCGGAAGCCTCGATCTGCTCCGCTTTCAGTACAGGGGATTGCCGCCATATACCAAGCCCGGCCTGACGTGCACTGCGTTCAGCAGCTTGCTGACAGCTGACCAAATCAACATTGGGTGCCACCGCCACTTGAAAACCGAGGCCTTCGGCGAGCATCTGTGCTTCGAGATTGGCACCGTCGGCGCCATAGACATGGGCCAGCGTGCGACCGTAATGGTCCTTGCTTTCTTTACCCGGCAGCAAACCGACGCGTCCATCGCTGGCAGCCACCAGCGCTTCAAGGCGTTTGCGCGCAACCACGGCAAACGGCTCGTCGGAGCGGCCCTGTTTGCCCAGCTCAGGCGTATTCAAACCAATCATGCGCACACTGCGGCCATCGCTCAGGCGCAAGGTGTCGCCATCCACGACCCGCTGCACGGTGACCGACTCCAGCTCGCTCGGCGTCGGGCAGAACGCCTGGGCGCCTGACAGCCAAATCGCGGACACAAAAAAGGCGCCCGCGAGGGACGCCTTTTTCAACAGCAAGGAAAAGCCCATCGGGCCCTTCAACCTTACTCTGCAGCAGCTGGAGCTTTCTTGCCGAAAGCGCCGAAACGGTCTGCGAAGCGCTGTACACGACCGCCAGTATCCAGAGTCTTCTGCTTACCGGTGTAGAACGGGTGGCACTCGTTGCATACGTCGATCGCCAGAGGCTTGGCCAGGTTCGAACGAGTTTCGAACTTGTTGCCACAGCTGCAGGTAACTGCGGTGATTTCGTATGTTGGATGGATATCGGCTTTCATGATGATTCCTCAGGCTAGCGTGCCGCCACTCAACACTATTGTTGAATACCGCACGTAATTAGGCCGCGGATTCTACCAGACCTTTGCAATCGCGCAAGCTGTCGCTTCTACCGACCGTCTGCTAGGCTCCCGACCCATTAAGCGACCCCTACAGATGTATGTGCCAAGCCCTTTTTTGTTAGTTGATCGAGATCCCCCCGCGTGCCCGACGCCATTTTGCGCCTCGCCCTGCCTTCGCCCCTGCGCCGTCTGTTCGATTACCGCGCCCCGGCCGGGGTCCTGCGCGCCCAGCTGCAACCGGGCATGCGCTTGCGGGTGCCGTTCGGTCGTCGGGAAATGATCGGGATACTGGTGGAAGTTACCGACACCAGCGAAGTGCCGGTGGAAAAACTCAAACCGGCCCTGGCCTTGCTGGACGCCACGCCACCGCTACCGGCGGCGCTGTTCAAACTGTGTTTATGGACGTCCCAGTATTACCAGCACAGCCTCGGCGACACCTTGAGCTGGGCGTTGCCGGTATTGTTGCGTCAGGGTGAATTGGCCGAGGCGCGCCAGGAACGCTTCTGGTCCGCGGCGCCCGGCGCCAGCCTCGATGACCCTCGCATCGCCCGCGCCCCGCGCCAACGCGAAGCCTTGGCGACACTGGCCCAGCATCCCCACGGCGTCGCCCATCAGTTGTTGAGCAAACTGATGTTGAGCAAAGACAGTCTGGACTTGCTGCTGGCCAAGGATCTGGTGCAAGTGGAGATTCGCAAGCACGCCCCCGGCGCACGCCACGAACACTGGCTGGCGCAACCGGAATTGCCGCTCAACCCGGAACAGCGCGCAGCCTATGAAGCCATTCGCGCCGGCTTCGACAGTTATCACGCCTTTCTGCTCGCCGGTGTCACGGGCAGCGGCAAGACCGAAGTCTATTTGCAGCTGATCCGCGAAACCCTCGAAGCCGGTAAACAAGCGCTGGTGCTGATCCCGGAGATCAACCTCGGCCCGCAGACCCTGGCGCGCTTCGAGCAGCGCTTCAATGCACGCATCGCGTTGATTCACTCGGCGGTCAATGATCGCGAGCGGCTCGAAGCCTGGCTCGCCGCTCGGGACGGTGACGCCGACATTATTATCGGCACGCGCTCGGCGCTGTTCACGCCGATGAAAAACCCCGGTCTGATCATCATCGACGAAGAGCACGACGGCTCCTATAAACAGCAGGAAGGCTTGCGTTATCACGCCCGTGACCTGGCGTTGGTCCGCGCCCGGCAGGAAAACATCCCGATTGTCCTTGGATCCGCCACGCCTTCACTGGAAAGCCTGCACAACGCCTACACCGGCCGTTACGGCCTCCTACGCCTGAACGAGCGGGCGGGTGGTGCCAAGCAGCCGCGTTTCCTGCGCCTGGATGTAAAAAGTCGCCCGCTGGATAGCGGTATTTCCGGACCGATGCAGCAAGCCATCGGTCAGACGCTGGCAGCCGGCCAGCAAGTATTGGTGTTCCTCAACCGTCGTGGCTTTGCGCCGACTTTGTTGTGTCACGACTGCGGCTGGATGTCTGAATGCCAGCGCTGCGATGCGCGGATGACCGTGCACCAGCGCTCCGGTGAGTTGCGCTGCCACCATTGCGGCTACGTCGAACGCGTGCCCCGGCGCTGCCCGAAATGCAGCAAAGTCGATTTGCGCCCCGTGGGTGCTGGCACCGAGCGCGCCGAGGAACGCCTGGCGATTCTGTTCCCGGACTACCCGGTGCTGAGGGTCGACCGCGACAGCACGTCGCGCAAAGACGCGATGAATCAGCTATTTGCCACCATCCAAAAGGGCCAGCCGTGCATTTTGGTCGGCACGCAAATGCTTGCCAAAGGGCATCACTTTCCACGGGTGACGCTGGTGTCGATTCTCGACGCCGACGGCGGGTTGTACTCCGGTGACTTCCGCGCCAGCGAACGCATGGCGCAGTTGATTGTTCAAGTGGCCGGGCGGGCCGGGCGGGCGGAAGAGCCGGGCAAAGTCATCATCCAGACGCACCTGGCAGACCACCCGCTGCTGGTGCAGTTGACGGAGCAGGGCTATTTCGCATTCGCCGAACAGGCCTTGAGCGAACGTCGCTCGGCGGGCCTGCCGCCCTTCGCACACCTGGCGCTGCTGCGGGCCGAAGCGCACAAGCCGGGGCAGGCCGAAAGTTTCCTGGATGAAGCATGCAGCGAGGCCGAACGTTTGGTGGACGAACAGAATCTTGGCGGAATCGAACTGCTGGGGCCGGTGCCTGCGCCGATGGAACGCCGCGCCGGACGTTATCGTGCACAGCTATTATTGCAGGCCACGGCGCGGGCGCCGCTGCATCGGTTGCTGGCCAGTTGGTTGCTGGTGCTGGAGCAGATGCCGAGCGGACGGGCGGTGCGCTGGTCGCTGGATGTCGATCCTGTCGATTTGTATTGACCTGAAGATCGTCGTTGAATGTGTAGGAGCAAGGCTTGCCCGCGATAGCGATCTCAAGGGCGCCATCGCAGGCAAGCCTTGCTCCTACAAACGAAGACATTTGTCACCACATATCCACATCCTGCCTGCTAAGGTTGGCAAGCCCGCCTTCGCAACGGATAATGCCCAGTTTTTCCACCAGCGCATCGAAGCGCCGCCGCGCTTGCGGTCGAAAGAGAAGACCATGAAAGACACCATTCGCCAGCTGATCCAACAAGCCATCACCCAACTCGTCAACGAAGGTGTGTTGCCTGAAGGCCTGTCGCCGGCGATCCAGGTGGAAAACTCCCGCGACAAGAAGAACGGCGACTTCGCCAGCAACATCGCCATGATGCTGGCCAAACTGGCCGGCATGAAGCCGCGCGACCTGGCCGAGAAAATCATCGCCGCGCTGCCGGCTGATGAAAACATCACCAAAACCGAAATCGCCGGCCCGGGCTTCCTGAACTTCTTCCAGAACACCCAGGCCCTGGCCTCGCGCCTGGATGCCGCGCTGGCCGACAGTCAGATTGGCGTGCGCAAGGCCGGCCCGGCACAGCGCACGGTCATCGACTTGTCGGCACCGAACCTCGCCAAGGAAATGCACGTCGGCCATTTGCGCTCGACCATCATCGGTGACGGTGTCGCGCGAGTCCTGGAATTCCTCGGCGACGAAGTGATCCGTCAGAACCACGTGGGCGACTGGGGCACCCAGTTCGGCATGTTGATGGCGTACCTCCAGGAAAACCCGATCACCAGCGACGAGCTGTCGGACCTGGAAAACTTCTACCGTGCCGCCAAGCAGCGCTTCGACGAATCCGAAGAGTTTGCTGATCGCGCCCGAGGCCTGGTGGTCAAGCTGCAGGCCGGCGACCCGGACTGCCTGGCGCTGTGGACCAAGTTCAAAGACATTTCCCTGTCGCACTGCCAGAAAATCTACGAACTGCTGAACGTCAAACTGACCATGGCCGACGTCATGGGCGAAAGTGCCTACAACGACGACCTGATCAACGTGGTCAACGACCTCAAGGCCGCCGGCATGCTGGTCGAAAGCAACGGCGCCCAGTGCGTGTTCCTCGACGAGTTCAAGAACGCCGACGGCGATCCGCTGCCAGTCATCATCGTGAAAGCGGACGGCGGCTACCTCTACGCCACCACCGACCTGGCGGCCGTGCGTTATCGCAGCGGCAAGCTCAAAGCCGATCGCGCGCTGTACTTCGTCGACCAGCGCCAGGCCCTGCACTTCCAGCAAGTGTTCGCCGTGGCGCGCAAGGCCGGCTTCGTGACGCACCCGATGGAAATGGAACACATGGGCTTCGGCACCATGAACGGTAAAGATGGCCGTCCGTTCAAGACCCGTGACGGCGGCACCGTGAAGCTGATCGACCTGCTGACCGAAGCCCAGGAACGCGCCTACACCCTGGTGAAAGACAAGAATCCAGAGCTGGCCGATGACGAACTGCGCAACATCGCCAAGGTGGTGGGCATTGGCGCGGTCAAATACGCCGACCTGTCCAAGCACCGCACCAGCGACTACAGCTTCAACTTCGAGCTGATGCTGAACTTCGAAGGCAACACCGCGCCTTACTTGCTGTACGCCTACACTCGCGTTGCCGGCGTGTTCCGCAAGCTGGGCAAGGACTTCACCGAAGTCGAAGGCCAGATCGTGCTGGAAGCCGCGCACGAACACGAACTGGCCGCCAAACTGGCGCAGTTCGGCGAAATACTGAACAACGTTTCCGACAAAGGGACGCCGCACATCCTGTGCACCTACCTGTACGATGTGGCCGGCCTGTTCTCCAGTTTCTACGAGAACTGCCCGATCCTGAGCGCCGACACCCCGGCGCAAATGCAAAGCCGTCTGCGCCTCGCCGCACTGACCGGTCGCACACTCAAGCAAGGCCTGGAACTCTTGGGTCTGGAAACTCTGGAGCGTATGTAAGTTGGCTGCCAAGAAAAAACCTGCACCCAAGCGTGGCGCCAGCCGATACCAAGCTCCAGCAAAGCAACCGATCCCGGGTTGGTTGTGGATGGCCATCGGCCTGACGGTCGGCGCGTTCATCGTTTTCCTGATGAAACTGGAACCGGGCAAGGGCAGCGACACGGTCAAGCGCGAGAAGGTGGAGCAGCAACAGAAAGCCACCAAGATCGCCGAGGCCAACAAGACCCCGCCGAGCCCGACGCAACCGGTGAAGCCGAAATACGACTTCTACACCTTGCTGCCGGAATCGGAAGTGATCGTACCGCCGGATGCCGTGCCGGAAAAAACCCTGCCGACGCCACAGGTGCCAGCCATTCCGACCACACCGGTGACACCGGCGGAAGCGGCGAAGATCGACACGGCACGCGCGCAGGCTGCCCTGGCCGGGATAACACCACCGCCACCGCCGCCCGTCACCAAAGCCGCGCCGGTGACCAAGTTCTTCCTGCAGGCGGGCTCGTTCCGCAAAGAGGCTGATGCGGACAAGGTTCGTGCGCAGATCATTCTGCTGGGCCAGGCCGTGGCGGTTGAGTCCGGCACGGTGAAGGATGAGACCTGGTATCGCGTTCTGGTCGGGCCGTTCAGCAACCGCGAACAACTGACCACCGCGCAGAAACAACTGGCCGGCGCAGGCTTTAGCAACCTGTTGTTACAACAACGCCAAAGCCGCTGATTTCCCGGCAGGATCTGTGCGTCATCGTTCATCGCGGGCAAGTCGAATCGTCGCACCGCCGCTCCCACAGGATATGCGCTATCCCTGTGGGAGCGGGCTTGCCCGCGAAAGCGTTCTGATAAACACCACACATCCCATCTGACTCAAACCACTCGTCCCCTCTCCCGCCCCGCAGTTGAAAAATGCGCCACCACCCCCATATGAGTTGGCATAAGGCATTTTCGCCCCGCTGCGTGGAGACTCTTCCCTTGACCACCATCGTTTCAGTTCGCCGCCACGGCAAAGTCGTCATGGGCGGCGACGGCCAGGTTTCTCTCGGCAATACCGTGATGAAAGGCAACGCGAAGAAAGTTCGCCGCCTGTACCACGGCCAGGTCATCGCCGGTTTCGCCGGTGCCACCGCTGACGCCTTCACCCTCTTCGAACGTTTCGAAGGCCAGCTTGAGAAACATCAAGGTCACCTGGTTCGCGCAGCCGTCGAGCTCGCCAAAGAATGGCGCACCGACCGCTCCCTGAGCCGTCTCGAAGCCATGCTCGCCGTTGCCAACAAAGACGCCTCCCTGATCATTACCGGCAATGGCGATGTCGTAGAACCCGAAGAAGGCTTGATCGCCATGGGTTCCGGCGGCGGCTACGCCCAGGCCGCGGCCAGCGCACTGCTCAAGAAGACCGATCTGTCGGCCCGGGAAATCGTCGAAACCGCCCTCGGCATCGCTGCCGATATCTGCGTATTCACCAATCACACCCAGACCATTGAGGAGCAGGACTGCGCCGAGTAAGCCCGTGTTGGCCATCGTGCCACGGCTCATTCTTGCTTGAGGTCCGCTAAATACTATGTCCATGACTCCCCGTGAAATCGTCCACGAACTCAATCGCCATATCATCGGCCAGGACGATGCCAAGCGCGCCGTCGCCATTGCGCTGCGCAACCGCTGGCGCCGGATGCAGCTGCCTGAAGAGCTGCGCGTTGAAGTCACCCCCAAGAACATCCTGATGATCGGCCCGACCGGTGTCGGCAAAACCGAGATCGCTCGTCGCCTGGCCAAACTCGCCAACGCGCCCTTCATCAAAGTTGAAGCGACCAAGTTCACCGAAGTCGGCTATGTCGGCCGCGATGTGGAATCGATCATTCGTGACCTGGCTGACGCAGCCATCAAACTGCTGCGCGAACAGGAAATGACCAAGGTGCGCCACCGCGCCGAAGACGCTGCCGAAGAGCGCATTCTCGACGCCCTGCTGCCACCGGCACGCATGGGTTTCAACAACGACGAAGCACCCTCGGCCGATTCCAACACCCGCCAGCTGTTCCGCAAGCGTCTGCGTGAAGGTCAGTTGGACGACAAGGAAATTGAAATCGAAGTCGCCGAAGTGTCCGGCGTCGACATCTCCGCGCCACCTGGCATGGAAGAAATGACCAACCAGCTGCAAAGCCTGTTCGCCAACATGGGCAAGGGCAAACGCAAGAGCCGCAAGCTCAAGGTCAAGGAAGCGCTGAAACTGGTGCGCGACGAAGAAGCCAGCCGCCTGGTCAACGATGAAGAGCTGAAAGCCAAGGCACTGGAAGCGGTCGAGCAGCACGGCATCGTGTTCATCGACGAAATCGACAAGGTGGCCAAGCGCGGCAATTCCGGCGGTGTCGATGTGTCCCGCGAAGGCGTACAGCGCGATTTGCTGCCGCTGATCGAAGGCTGCACCGTCAATACCAAGCTGGGCATGGTCAAGACCGACCACATCCTGTTCATTGCCTCCGGTGCGTTCCACCTGAGCAAGCCGAGCGACCTGGTGCCAGAGCTGCAAGGCCGCCTGCCGATTCGTGTCGAGCTCAAGGCGCTGACGCCTGAAGACTTCGAGCGCATTCTCAGCGAGCCGCATGCCTCGCTCACCGAGCAATATTGTGCGCTGCTGAAGACTGAAGGCCTGGGCATCGAGTTCCAGCCGAGCGGCATCAAGCGCATTGCCGAGATCGCCTGGCAGGTTAACGAGAAGACCGAGAACATCGGTGCCCGTCGCCTGCACACCTTGCTTGAGCGACTGCTTGAAGAGGTGTCGTTCAGCGCCGGTGATCTGGCCAGTGCCCATGACGACAAGGTGATCCTGATCGACGCCGACTACGTCAACAGCCACCTGGGTGAATTGGCGCAGAACGAAGACCTGTCCCGTTATATCCTGTAAGCCATGTGACCTCCTGTAGGAGCACAGCTTGCTGGCGATGGCGCACTTGAAATCGCCATCGCCGGCAAGCCGTGCTCCTACAGGGGGCTGACCACACGCCTACAGACGGATACCCGGTCATGATCCCCACCGACATCAAACTGCACAAAGCCTCGAAAACCCTGTCGCTGAAATACGCGTCGGGCGAGGAATACACCCTGCCCGCCGAATTTCTTCGCGTGCACTCTCCCTCCGCCGAGGTCCAGGGCCACGGCAAACCTGTCCTGCAATTTGGCAAGATCAACGTAGGCCTGAGCAAGGTAGAACCGGCCGGTCAGTACGCACTGAAATTGACCTTCGATGACGGCCACGACAGCGGCCTGTTCACCTGGGAATACCTCTATGAATTGGCGCGACGTTATGACGCACTTTGGGAGGATTATCTTGCCGAGCTCAAAGCGGCCGGAAAAACCCGCGACCCGAATGAATCCGTCGTCAAGCTGATGCTCTAAGTCAGGCCTCTTGCTCTTTAGAGGGCATTTTCTAATTTCATCTGTTTGAATGCTCCGCTTCTGGGTCAATGATTGGCCTGCTTGCGAAAAAAATTAAACTCGGGTAACCAATGGAGCTGGCAAGTTCCCTGCAGTGCTCTCTGAACTAAAAAGCAGCGATGCAGTATTAACGGTCACCCGAGCAGTAGTACCTGGCATTGGCTGTGTGACTACACCGCTGGTATCAGGTACTCGTCTCAGGACAATGGAGCGTCGTAGATGAGTAACAAAAATAACGATGACTTGAAGACTCAAGCCTCGGAAAACACCTTGGGGCTGAATCCTGTCGTTGGGCTGCGTGGAAAAGATCTATTGGCTTCTGCTCGCATGGTGCTCAGGCAGGCCATCAAACAACCGATTCACAGTGCCAGGCATGTCGCCCATTTCGGCCTTGAACTGAAGAACGTGTTGTTCGGCAAATCCGAACTTCAACCGTCCACCGATGACCGTCGTTTTGCCGATCCGGCCTGGAGCCAAAACCCGCTCTACAAACGTTATTTGCAAACTTACCTGGCGTGGCGCAGGGAGCTCCACGACTGGATCGACGACAGTAACCTTTCACCCAAAGATGTCGCTCGCGGGCATTTCGTGATCAACCTCATGACCGAAGCCATGGCCCCGACCAACACGGCGGCCAACCCGGCGGCGGTCAAACGTTTCTTCGAAACCGGTGGCAAGAGCCTGCTCGACGGCCTCTCGCACCTGGCCAAGGACATGGTGAACAACGGCGGCATGCCGAGCCAGGTCAACATGGGCGCATTCGAAGTCGGCAAGACCCTGGGAGTGACCGAAGGCGCGGTGGTGTTCCGCAATGACGTGCTGGAACTGATCCAGTACAAGCCCACCACCGAGCAAGTGTACGAACGCCCGTTGCTGGTGGTGCCACCCCAGATCAACAAGTTCTACGTGTTCGACTTGAGCCCGGAGAAGAGCCTGGCGCGCTACTGCCTGCGCAGCAATGTGCAGACCTTTATCGTCAGTTGGCGCAACCCGACCAAGGAACAGCGCGAGTGGGGTCTGTCGACCTACATCGAGGCGCTCAAGGAAGCGGTCGACGTAGTCAGCGCTATCACCGGCAGTAAAGACATCAACATGCTCGGCGCCTGCTCCGGTGGCATTACCTGCACCGCGCTGCTGGGCCATTACGCGGCAATCGGCGAGAAAAAGGTCAACGCCCTGACGCTGCTGGTCAGCGTGCTGGACACCACCCTGGACAGCGACGTCGCCCTGTTCGTCGACGAGCAAACCCTGGAATCCGCCAAGCGCCAGTCCTATCAGGCCGGGGTTCTGGAAGGCCGCGACATGGCGAAAGTCTTCGCCTGGATGCGCCCCAACGATTTGATCTGGAACTACTGGGTCAACAACTACCTGCTGGGCAACGAGCCGCCGGTGTTCGACATCCTGTTCTGGAACAACGACACCACACGATTGCCGGCCGCGTTCCACGGCGACCTGATCGAGATGTTCAAAAGTAATCCACTGATCCGCTCCAATGCACTGGAAGTGTGCGGTACGCCGATTGACCTCAAGCAAGTCACCGCCGACATCTATTGCCTGGCTGGCACCAGCGACCACATCACCCCGTGGAAGTCCTGCTACAAGTCAGCGCAACTGTTCGGTGGCAAGGTCGAGTTCGTGCTGTCGAGCAGCGGGCATATCCAGAGCATTCTGAACCCGCCAGGCAACCCGAAATCGCGCTACATGACCAGCACCGAAATGCCGGTCAAGGCCGAAGACTGGCAAGAAAACTCCACCAAGCACACCGATTCCTGGTGGCTGCACTGGCAGGCATGGCAAGCCGAACGATCGGGCAAGCTGAAAAAATCCCCGACGGTTCTGGGCAACAAAACCTATGTCGCGGCCGAGGCGGCACCGGGCACTTATGTGCATGAGCGGTAACTGACACACCTCGCGCCCCTGTAGGAGCCGAGCTTGCTCGCGAAGGCGGCAGCACAGTCAATATTGCTGAGCCTGCCCCACCGCTATCGTGAGCAAGCTCAACGCCTACAGAGGATCGGGGATGAATTAACCCACAGGGCTTGAAGCATGCCGCAACCGTTCATCTTTCGTACTGTCGACCTGGATGGCCAGACCCTCCGCACGGCAGTACGCCCCGGCAAGCCTCACTTGACGCCCTTGCTGATTTTCAACGGCATCGGCGCCAACCTGGAGCTGGTGTTTCCGTTCGTCGCGGCACTGGACCCAGACCTGGAAGTCATTGCTTTTGACGTACCCGGTGTCGGTGGTTCATCCACGCCGAACCGGCCTTATCGTTTCCCGGGCCTGGCGAAACTCACGGCACGCATGCTCGACTATCTTGACTACGGACAAGTCAACGTCATCGGTGTGTCCTGGGGTGGCGCCCTCGCCCAGCAGTTCGCGTATGACTACCCCGAGCGCTGCAAGAAACTCGTGTTGGCGGCCACGGCGGCCGGCGCGGTGATGGTGCCGGGCAAACCGAAAGTACTGTGGATGATGGCCAGCCCACGGCGCTACATCCAGCCGTCTCATGTCATCCGCATTGCTCCGATGATCTATGGCGGCTCGTTCCGTCGCGATCCCACCCTGGCGGCCAGCCACGCGGCGAAAGTCCGTTCGGCAGGCAAGCTCGGGTATTACTGGCAGCTGTTTGCCGGTCTTGGCTGGACCAGCATTCACTGGCTGCACAAGATCAACCAGCCGACCCTGGTATTGGCCGGCGACGACGACCCACTGATCCCGTTGATCAACATGCGCATGCTCGCCTGGCGTATTCCCAACGCCCAGTTGCACATCATCGATGACGGGCATTTGTTCCTGATTACCCGCGCCGAGGCGGTGGCACCGATCATCATGAAATTCCTCGAAGAGGAACGTCAGCGCGCCGTCATGCACCCACATCCGTCGCCATTGAGCGGTTAATTCGGGAATTTGTTTACCCAAACAGGCAGGCAGGACGCCACGCCGCGCAACAACCCACAACAGCGACTATGGTGATCTGGTTCTGTTTGTTTGTTTTTGGCTTGAAGACGAAGGAGTGTTGAGACATGCGCGAAAAACCAGCGAGAGACGCTTTGCCCACTCCCGCCGCGTTCATCAACGCACAGAGTGCGATTACCGGCCTGCGCGGCCGGGATCTGATTTCGACCCTGCGCAGTGTCGCGGCCCATGGCTTGCGCAACCCGGTGCACAGCGCCCGCCACGCCTTGAAGCTGGGCGGCCAGCTAGGTCGCGTATTGCTGGGTGAAACCTTGCACCCGACCAACCCGAAGGACAGTCGTTTCAACGACCCTGCGTGGAGCCTCAACCCTTTTTACCGACGCAGCCTGCAGGCCTACCTGAGCTGGCAGAAACAGGTGAAAAGCTGGATCGACGACAGCGCGATGTCGGCCGACGATCGTGCCCGCGCGCACTTTGCGTTTGCCTTGCTCAATGACGCGGTGTCGCCAACCAACACGTTGCTCAATCCATTGGCGATCAAGGAGATCTTCAATTCCGGCGGCAACAGCCTGGTGCGCGGTATCAGCCATCTGGTCGACGACCTCTTGCACAATGACGGCCTGCCTCGGCAAGTCACCAAGCAAGCGTTCGAAGTGGGTAAAACCGTGGCCACCACGACTGGCGCCGTGGTGTTTCGCAACGAGCTGCTGGAACTGATCCAGTACAAGCCGATGAGTGAAAAACAGTATTCCAAACCACTGCTGGTGGTGCCGCCGCAGATCAACAAGTACTACATTTTCGACCTCAGCCCGCATAACAGTTTCGTCCAGTACGCCCTGAAGAATGGCTTGCAAACCTTCATGATCAGTTGGCGCAATCCGGATGTGCGTCATCGCGAATGGGGGCTGTCGACGTACGTTGAAGCCGTGGAAGAAGCGATGAATGTCTGCCGGGCGATCACCGGCGCCCGCGAGGTGAACCTGATGGGTGCCTGCGCCGGCGGGCTGACCATCGCCGCGCTGCAAGGCCACTTGCAGGCCAAGCGACAGCTGCGGCGAGTGTCCAGCGCGACCTATCTGGTGAGCTTGCTCGACAGTCAAATGGACTCCCCGGCAACGCTTTTTGCCGACGAACAGACCCTTGAGGCGGCCAAGCGCAAGTCGTATCAAAAAGGCGTGCTGGAAGGTCGCGACATGGCGAAGGTGTTCGCCTGGATGCGTCCCAACGATTTGATCTGGAGCTACTTCGTCAATAACTACCTGCTCGGCAAAGAACCGCCAGCGTTCGACATCCTCTACTGGAACAACGACAACACTCGGCTGCCGGCAGCCTTTCATGGTGATCTGCTGGACTTCTTCAAGCACAACCCGCTGAGTCATCCGGGCGGCCTTGAAGTGTGCGGCACCCCATCGACTTGCAGAAAGTCACCGTCGACAGCTTCAGCGTCGCGGGCATCAACGACCACATCACGCCGTGGGATGCGGTGTATCGCTCGACCCTGCTGCTGGGTGGCGAACGACGCTTCGTCTTGTCCAACAGCGGTCACGTACAAAGCATTCTCAACCCGCCAAGCAATCCGAAAGCCAACTACGTCGAGAGCGCAAAACTGAGCAGCGATCCGCGGGCCTGGTACTACGACGCCAAGCAAGTCGACGGCAGTTGGTGGTCGCAGTGGCTGGAGTGGATTCAGCAACGTTCCGGGGCACAAAAAGAAACTCACATGACCCTCGGCAATCAGAACTACCCCCCGCAGGAGGCAGCACCCGGTACCTACGTGCGTGTGCGCTGACGTTCAACCCACCACGGCCGACGCCGGCCGTGGCCTGACTCGACCATTAAGAAGACTGGATGAAAACCCGCGACCGGATTCTCGAATGTGCCTTGCAGTTGTTCAATCACAAAGGCGAACCGAACGTCTCCACCATGGAAGTTGCCAACGAGATGGGCATCAGCCCCGGCAATCTCTACTACCACTTTCACGGCAAGGAACCGCTGATTCTCGGGTTGTTCGAGCGTTTCCAGACCGAGCTGGCGCCGCTGCTCGACCCACCCGCCGATGTGGAACTGGGACCAGACGATTACTGGCTGTTCCTGCACTTGATTGTCGAACGGCTGGCGCACTACCGGTTTCTGTTCCAGGACCTGTCGAACCTCGCCGGGCGCCTGCCGAAACTGGCCAAGGGCATACGCAATTTGCTCAATGCGCTGAAGCGCACACTGGCTTCATTGCTGGCGCGGTTGAAGGCTCAAGGGCAGTTGGTCAGTGACACCCAGGCGTTAGGGCAGTTGGTGGAACAGATCACCATGACGCTGCTGTTCTCGCTGGATTACCAACGGATTCTGGAGGGTGAAGGTGAAGTGCGGCTGGTGGTGTACCAGATCATGATGCTGGTGGCGCCGCACTTGCTGCCGCCGATCAAGGTCGCGACGGAGCAGATGGCCCTGCAATATCTCGAAGTCCACGACTAACCTTGTAGGAGCCGAGCGTGCTCGCGATGGCGTCGTGTCAGTCGATATTAAATTGGGCTGACACACCGCCATCGCGAGCAAGCTCGGCTCCTACCAAGGGCTGCGTCGCTCATTGAACCGTGCACAAACAAAAACGCCCGACCTTGGCAGGTCGGGCGTTTTTTTGAGCCCCGGGTTATCAGGACTGACTGGTTGGCGTCGATGGAGCTGGCGCGACAGTCGGGGTAACAGCAGGGGTTGGCGCAGTCGCGGAGTTCGATGCGCTGACCGGTGCTGTCGGGGTTGCCGGTTTGGCAGCCGCAACGGCTGGTTTTGCAACGGCTTTCGGTGCGGCCGGTTTTTTCACTGCCGGCTTCTTCGCTGCAGCAGGTTTTGCTGCCGGTTTGGCGGCTGCGGTTTTGACAGCCGGTTTAGCCGCTGGCTTAGCGGCCGCTTTGGCGGCGACCGGCTTGGCCGCTGGCTTGGCTGCTGCAGGTTTGGCGGCGGCAGTCTTGGCAGCTGGCTTGGCCGCTGCTTTCGCGGCTGGTTTGGCAGCCGGTTTAGCGGCAGCTTTGGCCAGTGGCTTGGCAGCCGATTTAGCAGCCGGTTTGGCCGCCGCGGTTTTCGCCGCAACAGGCGCAACCTTGGCACCGGTGAGTTTTTCGATTTGCTTGGTCAGGGTGTCGACCTTGCTGTGCAGTGCTTTGACTTCGTTGCGGCTCGGGACACCGAGGCGCGAAATGGCGCTGTTCAGACGCTTGTCGAAAGCCCCTTCCAGTTCATCCCACTTGCCCAGCGCACGATCTTTCACGCCGCTGATGCGCGACTTGGCCGACGAAGCAGAATCCTTGGCGGCGTCGACTTTCTTGCCAACAGCGCTCTTGGTGAGCTTCTCGGCTTTCTCGCCGTCTTTGACCAATGTATCGAAGAGCTTGCTGCCGTCAGTGTCGATCTTCGAGTACACGCCTAAACCAGCCAGCCAGATTTTGCGGGAGTAGTCTTCGACTTTCCCGATCCACGAGCTGCCTTCTTTTTCGGTGTTCTTTTTAACAGCCATCCCGTTCTCCTTAAGATTTACGCGCGACGTTTTCGAGCAATGCCGTCAGCTCATCGAGCTTAGCAGAGAGTGTCTCAACGTCATGTTTAGACGGAATGCCGATACGATTCAAGGCACTTGCGACACGCGAGTCAAAAGCCTTCTCGACCTTGTCGAGTTGAACTTCGACCTTGCCTTTGAAAGTGCTCACTTCACTCTTGGCTTCATCGATCTCGGCATTAGCGGCTTCAAGTTTCTCAGCCACTACTTTTTTGCCTTTCTTTTCAACAGTTTGACCAGCCTTGATCAACTCTTGAAAGTAATCGCTGCCCTCTTGGCCGACCTTGGCGTAGGCACCCAGGCCTGCCAGCCAGATCTTGCGGGCATAGGATTTGACGTCGCCCAGAGCAGTGGTCGATGCGTCGATTTTTTTCTTCAGAATAACTTTGGCCATGGTGCACCTCACGCGCAGAAGGTTTGAGGAACTGCCCGGATAAGTGTCGGGCTCAGGCACAAAGTAGGGAGAAAAATTAGAAACGGCACCCTAACAACTGACATAAACCAGTGGTGCCACACACCTCGACCTGTAGGAGCCGAGCTTGCTCGCGATAGCCCCTCATCATTCAAAATGGATGTGGACTGACACACCGCCATCGCGAGCAAGCTCGGCTCCTACAGGGACTGCCTTCAAAAATCGATGCAGGTCACACCAACGCTTTATCCAGCGCCTTCTCGATTTCCGATTTAATCATGCCGCTCATGGCCGACATCATCAGGCCCAGCTCGACATCGACGCGGATCGAATCTTCGCTGACATGCACCGCGCCTTTCACGCCGGAGCGCTTGAGGTTCAAGGTGTCACCCGACCACTGCGGCTCCAGGCCATATTGATCGGACAATTTCTGCGCCAGCTTGTCGGCCTTCTCGCGAGCCGCTTCCTTACCCAGGCCGTGGGCGCGTTCAACACTAATACGGGCCATCAAATGACTCCTGCTTTATGAATGCTTGGTCGGTAAATCCTGACCGCGGGTGCGGCAAAACGTCCCGAGGGTGATCCATCTTACCTTCAGCCTTGCCAAGACAAAGCATCCCTTGGGGATTAGAATGTCCCGCATTCTCTTCTGGTGACAGCGATATGACTGATCAGCGCAAAGGCAGCGATGCCGAACCCACCACGCACTTCGGTTTCAAAAACGTTCCGGAAAGCCAAAAAGCGGAAAAAGTCGCTGAGGTTTTCCATTCGGTAGCCGCCAAGTACGACTTGATGAACGACCTCCTGTCGGGCGGCATGCACCGCTTGTGGAAGCGTTTCGCAATCGAGCTTTCGGGCGTGCGCACCGGTAATCGCGTGTTGGACATCGCCGGCGGCACAGGCGACCTGACCAAAAAATTCTCGCACCTCGTTGGCCCGACGGGCCAGGTCGTGCTGGCCGACATCAACGAATCGATGCTCAAGGTCGGACGTGATCGCCTGCTGGACCTCGGTGTCGCCGGCAACGTCGAATTCGTTCAGGCCGACGCTGAAAAACTGCCGTTCCCGGACAATCACTTCGACTGCGTGACCATCGCCTTCGGCCTGCGCAACGTGACGCACAAAGAAGACGCCCTGCGTTCGATGCTGCGCGTACTCAAGCCTGGCGGTCGCCTGTTGGTGCTGGAGTTCTCCAAACCGACCAACGCGCTGATGTCCAAAGCCTACGATGCTTACTCGTTCGCCTTCATGCCGTTGATGGGCAAGCTGATCACCAACGACTCGGAAAGCTATCGCTACCTGGCCGAATCGATCCGCATGCACCCGAATCAGGAAACCCTGAAATCGATGATGGTCGAGGCCGGTTTCGACCGCGTGACCTACCACAACATGACCGCAGGCATCGTCGCCCTGCACCGCGGCATCAAACCCTGATGTTGCTGGCCGGCCTGCTCGCCAGCGTTGAACTCGGCCTGAACCGGGTGCTGCGTCTCGACAGCACGGCGCTGCCACGGCTGGCGCATTTGAGCGGCCGGGTGATAGCCATCGATTGCCGCAGCCCGGCATTGCAGCTGTTCATCCTGCCCAGCGACGAAGGCCTGATGCTCGCTTCCCACTGGGAAACCGGCGTTGATTGCACCTTGCGTGCACCGGCCTCAAGCCTGCTGAAACTGGCGATGAGCAAGGACAAGACCTCGGTCCTGCATGGCCCTGAAGTCGAACTCGACGGAGACAGCGGCGTGCTGCTGGAACTGGCGGCGATCCTTCAGGACCTCGAGCTGGATTGGGAGTATGAACTCTCGCGCTGGCTCGGCCCGGTGGCGACGCAACTGATCGGTGGTCACCTGCGCAGTCGCGCTCGCTGGTATCAGCAAGGGTTCATCAGCCTGGGGCAAAACCTGGGCGAATACCTGGCTGAAGAATCGCGAACCCTCGTCGGTCAGCGCGAAGCCGAAGCCCGTTTCAGTGAACTGGACCAGATCAAACTCGATCTGGAACGTCTCGAGGCGCGCTTCGAGCGCCTTTCCCGATCCCTCGACCCAAGCGATAACGCATGAAGCTGCTTGCCGTCCGCCGTTTGTTGCGCATCCAGCGCGTTGTGATTCGTTACCGTCTCGATGACCTGCTGTTCGCCCTGCCGCTGCCCTGGTTCCTGCTGGCGCTGCGTTACGCGTTGCCATGGCGCTGGTTCCCGCGCAAGACGCTGGACTTGAGCCGCGGCGCGCGATTGCGCCTGGCGCTGCAGGACCTCGGGCCGATTTTCATCAAGTTCGGGCAGATTCTGTCCACCCGCCGTGACCTGCTGCCGGAAGACATCGCCGATGAGCTGATGAAGCTGCAGGACCGCGTGCCGCCGTTCGACTCGCAAGTGTCGGTCAAACTGATCGAAGAACAGCTCGGCAAAAAGATCAGTGAAGTGTTCAGCCGCTTCGATGTCGAGCCACTGGCTTCCGCCTCGGTGGCGCAGGTGCATGCCGCGCAGTTGAAAACCGGCGAAGAAGTGGTGGTCAAGGTAATTCGCCCGGGCCTCAAACCGGTCATCGCCCAGGATCTGGCGTGGCTGTTCATTCTCGCCCGCGCCGCTGAAAAGCTCTCGGCCGACGCGCGTTTGCTGCACCCGGTGGACGTGGTCCAGGACTACGAAAAAACCATCTACGACGAACTCGATCTGCTGCGCGAGGCGGCGAACGCCAGCCAGTTGAAGCGCAACTTCGAAGGCTCGCCGCTGCTGTACGTGCCGCAAGTCTATTGGGACTGGTGCCGGCCGAAAGTGTTGGTGATGGAGCGCATCTACGGCATCCAGGTCACCGACCTGACGACCCTGGCCGACCAGCGTACCGACATGAAAATGCTCGCCGAACGCGGTGTGGAGATCTTCTTCACGCAAGTGTTCCGCGACAGTTTCTTCCATGCCGACATGCACCCCGGCAACATCTTCGTCAGCACCGTGAACCCGTGGAGCCCGCAATACATCGCGATCGACTGCGGCATCGTCGGCAGCCTGACCCCGGAAGACCAGGATTACCTGGCGCGCAACCTGTTCGCCTTCTTCAAGCGTGATTACCGGCGCGTGGCGCAGTTGCACATCGATTCGGGCTGGGTGCCGGCGGAAACCAAACTCAACGAATTCGAAGCGGCGATCCGTACGGTGTGCGAGCCGATTTTCGAAAAACCGTTAAAGGATATTTCCTTCGGTCAGGTGTTGATGCGCCTGTTCCAGACCGCCCGACGCTTCAACATGGAAGTGCAGCCGCAACTCGTTCTGCTGCAAAAGACCCTGTTGAACATCGAAGGCCTGGGCCGCCAGTTGTACCCGGACCTCGATCTGTGGAACACCGCGCAGCCGTTCCTCGAGCGCTGGATGCGCGAGCGCGTCAGCCCCAAAGCCTTGCTCGGCAACGTGCAGAGCCAGTTTGAACAGCTGCCGCACCTGGCCAATATGGCCCGCGACCTGCTGGAGCGCATGTCTCAACCCCACGCGTACGACCCGCCGCCACCGTGGCATCGACGCCGCGACGACTGGTTCCTGCGGTTGCTCGGTACGGCCCATCTGGCCGGTGGCGCGATACTCGCCGCTGGCGGGCCACTGAACCAGTTGGCCTACTGGCCGGCGGGAATCATGATGGCCGTCGGTTTGTATCTGGTCGTTCGCCGATAGCCAGTTGTGTTACGCACTGGCACACTGTTTCAACGCCTGGGCTTGACTATTGAAGTGTGGAGCCCGCTGTCGGAGTCGAAGATGAAAAACTGGCTGGACGAGATCAAGTGGGACGCCGACGGCCTGGTGCCCGCGATTGCCCAGGATCACAAGACCGGGCGCGTCCTGATGATGGCCTGGATGAACCGCGAAGCGCTGGAACTGACCGCTGCCGAGAACCGCGCCATCTACTGGTCGCGCTCGCGTGGCAAGCTGTGGCGCAAGGGCGAAGAGTCCGGCCACGTACAAACCCTGCACGAGATGCGTCTGGACTGTGACGCCGACGTGATCATCCTGATGGTCGAGCAGATCGGCGACATCGCGTGCCACACCGGTCGCCAGAGCTGCTTCTACCGCGTATACGAAAACGGCGACTGGACAACCGTCGACCCGGTTCTGAAAGATCCGCACGCCATCTATTCCGCAGGACACGCACATGAGTGACACTCTGACCCGTCTGGCCCAAGTGCTGGAAGAGCGCAAAGGCGCCGCCGCCGACAGCTCGTATGTCGCCAGCCTGTACCACAAGGGCTTGAACAAGATTCTGGAAAAAGTCGGCGAAGAGTCGGTCGAGACCATCATTGCCGCCAAGGATGCCGCCATCAGCGGTGACTGCAGCGATGTGATCTACGAGACCGCCGATTTGTGGTTCCACAGCATGGTCATGCTCGCCCAACTGGGGCAGCATCCACAGGCTGTACTCGATGAACTGGACCGTCGTTTCGGTCTCTCCGGACACGTCGAGAAAGCCTCGCGTCCGTCCGCCTGAATAACTATTAGAGAGGAGCTGCAACATGGGCATTTTTGACTGGAAACACTGGATCGTCATCCTGGTTGTTGTCGTGTTGGTATTCGGCACCAAGAAACTGAAGAACCTCGGCACGGACGTTGGCGAGTCGATCAAGGGCTTCAAGAAAGCCATGAACGACGACGAAAAACCGGCCGATCCGACCGCCACGCCGTCTCAACCAGTACCGCCGGTGCAGCCACAGGCCTCGGTAAACCAGCCGCACACCATCGATGTGCAGGCGCAAAAAGTCGAAGAGCCGATCCGCAAAGACGTGTGAGCACAGACTAATGTTTGGTATCAGCTTCTCTGAACTGCTGCTCGTCGGCCTCGTTGCCCTGCTCGTGCTGGGTCCTGAGCGCCTGCCGGGTGCTGCGCGCACCGCCGGCCTGTGGGTTGGGCGCTTGAAGCGCAGTTTCAATGCAATCAAACAGGAAGTTGAACGTGAAATCGGTGCCGACGAAATTCGTCGGCAACTGCACAACGAGCACATTCTGTCGCTGGAACAGGAGGCGCGGAAGATCTTCACGCCGACCCAGCAGGAGCCGACGCCGGTGGAGCACGTGGGAGAGCAGACGATTCATGCACCTGCCGCCGCCACTGAACCAACACCAGCACCTGCGCCTGCATCGGTAATAGCGACAGCTGAACCTGCGCCCGTTGTTCCAGCGACGCCGGTTGAGCCGGTTGCTCTTGCCGCCGCACCGACAGCGCCGGCCCCTCATGACCCCACACTGCCGCCGCGAGCCCCATGACAAGGGCCTGTCATCGGTCATTTCCTGTGTCGCGTTGTCGCCTGAAAGCGGGCCAGGCAAGGCGTAGGCCGCAGGGAATGGTTGTTCCCTTTCCAAGGCCTACAACGCAGCCTGGCCCGCTTTCAGGCACAACCCGGAGGGCCGGCCTGTATTTGCGCAGGGCTGCGTTACTCGTCGCTTATTTGAAACGCCAAACTACGCTTCTCGCGCCTTGCCCTGCGCAAATACAGGCTCGGCGCGACACAGGAAATGACCGATGACAGGCCCTACTCTCCCCGAAAACGACCAGCACATGCCGCTGGTTTCGCACCTCACCGAGTTGCGTACCCGCCTGCTGCGTTGCGTAGCGGCGATTTTCATCATCTTCGCCGGGTTGTTTGCCTTCACCCAGCAGATCTACACCTTCGTCTCCACGCCGCTGCGCGCGTACCTGCCTGCTGGCGCGACGATGATTGCCACCGACGTGTCGTCGCCGTTCCTGACGCCGCTGAAGCTGACCATGATGGTCTCGCTGTTCCTGGCGATCCCGGTGATCCTGCATCAGATCTGGGGCTTCATCGCACCGGGCCTGTACAAGCATGAAAAGCGCATTGCCGTGCCATTGCTGGTGTCCAGCATCCTGCTGTTCTACACCGGCATGGCGTTCGCCTATTACCTGGTCTTCCCGCTGATCTTCAAGTTCTTCGCTGCCGCCACCCCGGCCGGCGTGGAAATGATGACCGACATCACCAGTTACCTCGATTTCGTCATGACGCTGTTCTTCGCCTTTGGCGTGGCATTCGAAATCCCGGTGGCCGTGGTGCTGTTGGTGTGGATCGGCGTGGTCGACGTCAAATACCTGAAGAAAATCCGCCCATACGTGGTCATTGGCTGCTTCGTGGTCGGCATGATCCTGACGCCGCCGGACATCTTCTCGCAGACGCTGTTGGCAGTTCCGATGTGGCTGCTGTTCGAGATCGGCATCCTGTTTGGCAGCCTGGTCAGCAAGCGCGGCGAGCACCCGGACGATCAACCGGCTGACGACAACAACGACCAGCCGCCAGCAACCCAACCGTGAACCTGCTGCTGCTCGAAGAAGCCGATTTCATTGCGGCCGACCGGGTGATCCTGCGTGATCGCCGGTTGACGCACATGCAGGAAGTCCACCGCTGTGAAGTCGGTGACAACATGCGCGTCGGACGGATCGGCGGTTTGATGGGGGCAGCCGAAGTGCTGCGCCTGGACGCCAATGAAGCCGAGTTGCGTGTCACGCTGGACCAATCGCCCCCGACCAAGCTGCCGTTGACCCTGGTATTGGCCCTGCCACGCCCGAAAATGCTGCGCAGGGTGTTTCAGACCGTGGCCGCCATGGGTGTGCCGCGCATCGTCCTGGTGAACAGCTATCGCGTCGAGAAGAGCTTCTGGCAAACCCCGTTTCTGGAGCCCGAAGCGATTCGTGAGCAACTGATCCTCGGCCTCGAACAGGCCCGGGACAGTGTGCTGCCGGAAATCGTCATCGAAAAGCGCTTCAAGCCGTTCGTTGAGGACCGTTTGCCGGCAATCACCGAGGGCACCCTTGGCCTCGTTGGCCACCCCGGCAATTACCCGCCCTGCCCCCGTGGGCTAGACGAACCGGTGACGCTGGCCATCGGCCCCGAAGGTGGCTGGATCCCCTACGAGATCGACCTGCTGGGCAAGGCCGGCCTGCAACCGGTGCAACTCGGCGAGCGCATCCTGCGTGTCGAAACCGCCGTCACCGCGCTGCTCGCCCGCCTCTTCTAACCCCGACTACCTTGTAGCAGCTGGCGAAGCCTGCGTTCGGCTGCGAAGCAGTCGTCAATCCGGACAACTCGGACTACCTGAAACACCGCGGTGTCTGATTTCACGACTGCTTCGCAGCCGAACGCAGGCTTCGCCAGCTGCTACAGGGACTGTGATCGTCGCAAGTCCTTTTCCGCCCTACAGATTCTCTTTCGCCTGCCGATACAGTTCCCACAAAACCAAAATCAGTGGTCCAGGGAGTTGCAGCATGTACCAATGGCTAGCCGAGAATCTGGGAAACGTCAGCGTCAATCGCAAACTGGGAATCGGTTTCGGCCTGGTGCTGCTGCTTACCCTATCGATCACCGTCACCGGCTGGACCGGCCTGAGTGATGTGACGAGCCGCGGCGACAAGCTTGGGTTCATTGCCAGCCTCAATGACCTGACCAAAGACCTGCGCATCGCCCGCCTGGACTATGAGATGCGCCGCGGAGAACAAGGCCCGGGGGCGGTTAACGACAAGCTTGCGCAACTCGATACCGGCCTGCAAAGCGCCCGCAAAATGATCGAACAACCGGCTGATGCAGCGATGGTCGACCAGCAACTGGCCGCCGTCAGCCAGTACAAACAAGCGTTCGCCGCCATGACTCAGGCAGGCGCCAACCGCGAAGACGCCCGCAGCAAACTCGGCGCCACGGCCGATAATGCCGTGGCCCGCGTCGCTGAAGTCGAGAAGTCCCTGTTACAGGGCGATAGTGTTGCCGACTTCAATAGCGTGATTGATCTGAGCAAACTGATCCAGCAAGCGCGCTTCCAGGTCCGCGGCTACACCTATAGCGGCAAGGCCGAAGCTGAACAGCCAGCGCTGGATGCCATCGACAACGCCCTGAAAAACCTCGAAAGCCTGCCGTCCAAATTGCCGGAGCAGCACATCGCCAACCTGCAACAGGCCACCGACTCGCTCAAGGCCTACCGCGCCGCCGTCAGCCAGTACCGCGACTCACAGGTCGCCAGCGCTGCCGCGCTCAAAACCATGGCTGCGCAAGGTGACATCCTGCTCGACGTCAGCAAAAAACTCACCGTGTCGCAAACCATTGTTCGCGATACCGATGCCGCACACGCCAAGAACATGCTGCTGCTGGCCACGGCTCTGGCCCTGGTCTTTGGCATGATTGCCGCTTGGGCGATCACCCGTCAGATCGTTATCCCGCTGAGCCAGACCCTGAAAGTCGCTGAGCGCGTCGCAGCAGGCGACCTGACTCACAACCTGACCTCCAAACGTCGCGACGAACTCGGCCAGCTCCAGCGCGCCATGCAGAGCATGATTCTGGGCCTGCGCGAACTGATCGGCGGCATCAGCGACGGCGTCACGCAAATCGCCAGCGCCGCCGAAGAGTTGTCGGCCGTCACCGAGCAGACCAGTGCCGGGGTCAACAGCCAGAAGGTCGAAACCGACCAGGTGGCCACCGCCATGAACGAAATGACCGCGACCGTGCAAGAAGTGGCGCGCAACGCCGAGGAAGCCAGCGAAGCCGCTGTCGCCGCCGATCAGCAAGCCCGCGAAGGTGACAAAGTGGTCGGCGAAGCCATCGCCCAGATCGAACGCCTGGCCCTCGAAGTCGGCAACTCCACTGCCGCGATGGGCGACCTCAAGCGCGAAAGTGACAAGATCGGCAGCGTGCTCGACGTGATCAAATCCGTGGCCCAGCAAACCAACCTGCTGGCCCTCAACGCCGCCATCGAAGCTGCCCGTGCCGGTGAGGCCGGACGGGGTTTTGCGGTGGTGGCCGATGAAGTTCGCAGCCTGGCGCAACGCACCCAGAAGTCCACCGAAGAAATCGAAGAGCTGATCGTCGGCCTGCAAGCCGGCACCCAGCAAGTCGCGACCATCATGGACAACAGCCGCACCCTGACCGACAGCAGCGTCGAACTGACCCGCCGCGCCGGCGGCTCACTGGAAAGCATCACCCGCACCGTGTCGGCCATTCAGACGATGAACCAGCAGATTGCCGCCGCTGCCGAGCAGCAAACCGCCGTGGCCGAGGAGATCAACCGCAGCGTGCTTAACGTGCGCGACGTGTCCGAACAAACCTCGGCCGCCAGCGAAGAGACCGCGGCCTCCAGCATTGAGCTGGCACGGCTGGGGACGCATCTGCAGATGCTGGTGGGCAAGTTCAAGGTTTGAGGGGGTGTTTTGACCTCGGTTCACTCAGGACCGAGGTGATGCAATCGCGGGCAAGCCCGCTCCCACAGGGATAAGCGGTGTTACGCAAATAGCATGAACAGCGCAATCCATTGTGGGAGCGGGCTTGCCCGCGATGGCGATCGCAAGGTCGCCGCCGTCAGAGGACCTGACGCAAAAACGCCTGCGCCCGTGGATCCTTCGGCGCATCGAAGAATTCGGCCGGCGAAGCATCTTCCAGCAATTTGCCGTGATCGAAGAACAACACCCGATCCGCCACTTCCCGCGCAAAACCCATTTCATGGGTGACACAAACCATGGTCATGCCCTCCAAGGCCAGGGTCTTCATCACATCCAGCACTTCGCCGACCATTTCCGGGTCCAGGGCCGACGTCGGTTCATCGAACAGCATGACCTTGGGTTCCATGGCCAATGCGCGGGCAATCGCCACACGCTGCTGCTGGCCACCGGACAAGCGCGATGGAAACTCGTGGGCCTTCTGCGCGATCCCGACTTTTTCCAGCAGCGCCAAGGCCTTGGCCTCGCGCTCCTTCTTGCCGCGCTTGCGCACGACTTTTTGCGCCAGGCAGAGGTTTTCCAGCACGGTCATGTGCGGGAACAGGTTGAAATGCTGGAACACCATGCCGACTTCGCGGCGGTAGGCATTCACGTCGGTTTTCGGGTCGGCCAGTTGCAGGCCATCGATGCTCACCGAACCCGAATCGAATTCTTCCAGGCCGTTGAGGCAGCGCAAGAAGGTCGACTTGCCGGAACCGGACGGACCGATCACCACCAGCACTTCGCCCTTGGCCACTTGCGTGGTGACGTTATCCACCGCGCGAACCACTTGGCCACGGGTGTCGAAGACTTTTACCAGATCGCGGACTTCAATCACTTTGCGCGAGCCTCCGTTCAAGCCGACTGGCGATTTTCGACAGTGGCAGGTTGATCAACAGGTACAACCCGGCCACGCAGAACAGGATTTCGAACGGCGAAAACGAGGTGGTAATAACTTCACGACCACTTTTGAGCAGTTCGGTAATCGCAATCACCGAGACCAGCGACGTGTCCTTGACCAGGCTGATGAACTGCCCGGCCAAGGGCGGCAGTACGCGCTTCAAGGCTTGCGGCATCACCACGTGGCGCATCGACTGGCCAGCACTCAGCCCCAACGAGCGCGCCGCTTCGTTTTGCCCCCGGGCGATGGACTGCACGCCGGAACGGATGATTTCCGCGACGTAGGCCCCGGTAAACAACGACAGTGCAGCGATCCCGGCGAATTCACGGGACAGGTTCATCACGGTGCCGATGAAGAAGTAGAAAATGAAGATCTGCACCAGCAGCGGCGTACCACGGACCAGCTCGACATAGATCGTCGAGAGATCGCGCAGCGTCGGGTTGTTCGAGAGCCGGCACAGGCCCGTGGCGAGACCAATCAACAGCCCGAGCACACCGGACACTACCGACAACCACAAAGTTGTCCACAGCCCCCAAAGCAGCGGCCCGGCGGCCCAATGACGGGTCACGCCAATCACATCGCCTTCGGCCACATCATCGCCTTGGGCGACTTGCAGGCTGTTGTCGTCGACGGTCACGCGTTGCTCATCGCCTGCGTCGTTGCGCAGCGTGACTTCAGCTTTATCGCCTTTGCGCACCAGTTCGCTGACAGTGGAGATATCAGTGGCGCGCTGGGATTCTTCGGCGTGGTAGGCGAAGTATTGCGGCACGCGATTCCAGCGCCATTCGTAGGACATCAGCGAGGTGGCGTAGTACAACGCACCAGCCAGGCCGATCAGCACCAGCACGGTTAATACGTGCCAGGGCCATTGGGATTTTTTTGTTTCATTACGGGTTCCGGAATTTGATCGTTCCCACGCTCTGCGTGGGAATGCCGCCCGGGACGCTCCGCGTCCCTTCTCAAGCGTGACGCAGAGCGTCACAGGATGCGTTCCCACGCAGAGCGAGGGAACGATCAGCGGTAAGCCTTATTCCATGTCTTTCTGCCAAGCGGTGTCTTTGAACCACTTGTCATGGATGCGATCGTAGGTGCCGTCTTCGTGGATCTGGTGCAGGAAGTTGTTGATGAAGTTGATACTGTCGTAGTCACCCTTCTTCAGACCGAAGGCAAGCGGTTCGTAGGTGAACGGCTTATCGAGGAACACCAGCTTGCCGGCGCCGACCTTGTTCACCGCCACCACGTTGTAAGGCGCGTCGTAGATGAAGGCATCCGCCTTGCCGTTGACCACGTCGAGCACCGCTTCCTGCTCGTTGTCGTAGCCGTGGTATTTGGCTTTGGAGATCAGTTTTTTCGCGACCATTTCGCCGGTGGTGCCGAGCTTGGAGGTGATGCGGTACTCGTCGGTGTTCAAGTCTTTATAGGACTTGATAGTGCCTTCCAGCTCTTTGCGGATCAGCAGCGTCTGACCGACCACAATGAACGGTTCGCTGAAGTTCAGGCGCAGGTTGCGCTCTTGGGTCAGCGTCATGCCGCTGCCGATCAGGTCGAACTTGTCGGTCATCAGGGCCGGGATGATGCCGTCGTAGCCGGTGGACACCAGCTCCAGTTTCACGCCCATGGCCTTGGTCATGGCTTTGAGGATGTCGACTTCGAAACCGATGATCTCGCCGCGCTTGTTGGTCATCTCGAACGGCATGTAGGTCGGGTCCATGCCGACTTTCAGCGTGCCGCGCTTGACCGCGTCATCAATGGCGCCGGCCTGCGCCGTGCTGACTGCAACCAATGCCGTGACGCCGACCAGCAGCATCGAGAGATACTTCTTCATCATCATGTCCCCAAAACCATTGCGGTGTGAGGCGCGCAAACGGCCGTCTCCCTCAGGAAACGTAGCCATGTGGACAAAAATTATCCGGGCGCACCAATTCGGGGACGGATCCTAACGTACTCGTCCGTTTGCACAAGGGCTTGCAAACGATCAGGCAAAAAAAACCCCGCTTGATGAGCGGGGTTTTTTGTTATGCCAACTGAGGCTGTGCGCTCAGCGGCTTGAGCGGCAGCAGCGGCGCATGGGGATCGGATTTCACCGATGTACGCCAGGCTTGCAACCACTCTGCGTGACCTTCACTCCAGATCTGCTCATGCAGACGAGCCAATGCCACCGGGTCGCTCAGCAGTTGCACGCGCTCATTGTTGTTCAGGCCGTCAGGCCCGACTTTCAATGCATGACGCACCCGCTCGATCCGCAGCCACTCGATCGGCTCGGCCTGGCCGTGACGCGACGTCGCCAGCGAGCACGCCAGGGCGTTCTGCTGCGGGTCGACCACTGACCGGATGAAGCCGTCTTTGAGTGCGTGATAACGGTTTTCGTGGGTGTACTGGTCTGTGGCCAGCAGCGCCTGTGGCGGATTGTATTCCTCAGGGATCAGGAACAGGCTCTCGTCACGGGACTTCAGGCCCAGGCCAACACGGCTGGAGATCACGGACACCGGGATCGACAGCATCAACGAACCCACGATTGGCACCAGCCACCACAGGAAGCTCGGGTTCAGCCAGATCACCAGCAAGGCCCAGAAGAAGCCCAGCAAGGTTTGCGGACCATGGCGCTTGACCGCTTCGCTCCACGGCGTGGAGTCGTCGTCACGTTGTGGCGAGTTCCAGGTCGCCGCCCAGCCGAGGAACGCGGCGAGGACGAAACGGGTGTGGAAAATCATCCGCACCGGCGCCAGCAACATGGAGAACAACATCTCCAGCAACATCGACAGGGTCACCTTGAACTTGCCGCCGAACTCTTTCGCGCCTTTGGCCCAGATCAGGATGATGCTCAGCAGCTTCGGCAGGAACAGCAGCACGACGGTCGTGGAGAACAGCGCCACGGCCTTGTCCGGATGCCATTGCGGCCACAGCGGATACAGCTGTCGCGGCTCCATGAAGTACTGCGGTTCCATCAGCGTGTTGACCGCCAGCAATGCTGTCGACAGCACGAGGAAGAAGAACCACAACGGCGCCGACAGATAAGACATCACACCGGTCAGGAATACCGCCCGGTGAACCGGGTGCATGCCTTTGACCAGGAACAGACGGAAGTTCATCAGGTTACCGTGGCACCAGCGACGGTCACGCTTGAGTTCGTCCAGCAGGTTCGGCGGCAACTCTTCGTAGCTGCCCGGCAAATCGTAGGCAATCCACACGCCCCAGCCGGCACGGCGCATCAGCGCGGCTTCAACGAAGTCGTGGGACAGAATTGCACCGGCGAAAGCCCCTTTACCAGGCAACGGCGCCAAGGCGCAGTGCTCGATGAACGGCTTCATGCGGATGATCGCGTTGTGACCCCAGTAGTGGGATTCGCCCAACTGCCAGAAGTGCAGGCCAGCCGTGAACAACGGGCCATACACGCGAGTCGCAAACTGCTGCATGCGCGCATACAGGGTGTCCATGCCCGACGCACGCGGCGCGGTCTGGATGATCCCGGCATCCGGCGTGGCTTCCATCAAGCGCACCAGACTGGTCAGGCACTCGCCGCTCATGACGGAGTCAGCGTCGAGCACGACCATGTACTTGTAGTCACCGCCCCAGCGACGGCAGAAGTCGTCAAGGTTGCCGCTCTTGCGTTTGACGCGACGGCGACGGCGACGATAGAAGATCTTGCCGAAGCCTTTGGCTTCGCGACAAACGTCCAGCCAGGCTTGCTGCTCGGCGACGCAAATGTCGGCGTCGTTACTGTCGCTGAGGACGAAGAAGTCGAAGCGATCCAGGTCACCCGTGGCCGCAACCGACTCGAACGTCGCGCGCAAACCGGCAAACACCCGTGGCACGTCTTCGTTGCAGATCGGCATCACCAGTGCGGTGCGCGCATCCTTCGGAATCGGTTCATTGCCGGCGCTGGCGCCGGAAATGCGGTATTTGTCGTGACCGGTGAGCAGCTCGAGGAAACCCATCAGCGCGGTCCAGAAACCGGCCGATACCCAGCAGAACAGAATCCCGAACAGAATCAGGATGCTGGTTTGCAATGCATACGGCAGCACTTGCGTGGCCGTTTGCAGCAGCGGTTGATGCAACACTTCGTTGAGGTCGACGAACGACCAGCCCTGGTACGGCATGATGCCTTTCATGTACCAGCCGGCAACGATGGTCTGGCCGAGCATCAGCACCAGCAGAATGTAGCGACGGATCGAACCAACGGTCCGCCAGCGGGCAGCCGGCAACACGCGTTCATCTTTCGGCGGAGCCGGCGGATTGGTACGACCGGTCAGACGCCGCCAGCCACGCACCAGAATGTTGGTGCGCCAAGGCTCCGGCACAACTTTGGTCCTACGGATCGGCGGGGTGGCCTTGAGGCATACCCGGCCACTGGCGTCGACCGCCAGCATTTCCGCTTCTTCCAGCTCTTCAGCGGTGTTCAGAGTCAAGCGGCGGCCTACCGAAGCTTGAGCTGCTTCGGTCGGTGCGTCGAACGTGGAGGACGACAGACGCTGGTGCAACTCGCTGAAGGACTGGCAGCCCGCAAGTTCCGCGCGCTGCTCGTCGGTCATCGGTAAATGCGCCAGATACTCGGAAAGCGACTCTGGCTGTACTTGAGAATTACTCATCGGCAGGCAACTGGTAGCTCCAGGTCTCGGTCAGGACTTCTTCAGTCGGCGCCGATTCCGGTGTGGCTGGGGCCGCGTCGGCAGCAACAGGCTGCTTGGCGTCTTTGTTGGCCTTGTCCTTGGCATCTGCAACTGGCTTGGCATCAGCCTGCTTGGCTTCTGCTTGCTTGGCTTCCTTGTCCGCTTTCTCTTGTTGCTTGGCGGCAACCTTGTCGGCCTTGGCGACAGACGAATTCGACGCTGGAAGCGACGTTTTGGCCAGGTCAGCCGGCACGATGTTCTGGACCAGGGCCGCACGCATTTCGGTGGCCTTGCCCGGGTCCTTGATCTTCATGCGCAGCGTCAGGCGCCAGCCCTTGGTTTCAGGGTTGTAACGCACGCTGTTTTCGACCAGTTCGGCATTGTCGCCAACGCTGACCTGGCTGCGAACGTCCGCTTCCGGAGGCAATGCCGCCAGGGACGGGCCTTCGAAGTCCACCAGATAAGCCACGCTACCGTCCGGCTGACGAATCAGGTTGGACTGTTTAACGTCACCGGTGGAGCGCAGGGTCTGGCTGACCCAGGCGCTGTCGGGGGCGTGGATTGCGGATTCATCCATGGTCCAGTGCAGGCGATAGGCAACATCGAGCGGCTGGCCAGGTTCTGGCAGTTTTTCCGGGTTCCAGAAAGCAACGATATTGTCGTTGGTTTCGTCGGCGGTCGGAATCTCAACCAGATCCACGGTACCTTTGCCCCAGTCACCCTTCGGCTCGATCCAGGCGCTTGGGCGCTTGTCGTAGCGGTCGTCGAGGTCTTCGTAGTGACTGAAGTCGCGGCCACGCTGCAGCAGACCGAAGCCACGCGGGTTCTCGACCGAGAAGTTGCTCACCGACAGGTGCTTGGGGTTGTTCAATGGACGCCAGATCCATTCGCCGTTGCCGGCATGAATCGCCAGGCCGCTGGAATCGTGCAATTCGCGACGATAGTTCAGCACTTTCGATGGCTGGTTGGCGCCGAACAGATACATGCTGGTCAATGGAGCGATACCCAGCTTGCCGACCTTGTCACGCAGGAACATCTGCGCCTTGACGTCGACAATGGTGTCGCTGCCCGGACGCAGGGTCAGGCGATAGGCGCCGGTGGCACGCGGCGAATCCAGCAGGGCGAAAATCACCAGGTGCTTGTCGCCCGGCTTCGGCTGTTGAATCCAGAATTCGGTGAAACGCGGGAACTCTTCGCCCGATGGCAATGCGGTATCAATCGCCATGCCGCGCGCGGACAAGCCATAGACGTGACCCTTGCCGACGACGCGGAAGTAGCTCGCGCCGAGCATGGTCATGATTTCGTCTTGCTTGTCAGCCTTGTTGATCGGGTACAGCACCCGGAAACCGGCATAACCCAGTTGTTCGGTGGCTTTAGGATCGAATTTCACATCGCCAAAATCGAAACGAGTCGGGTCGTACTTGATCTCTTCGACGGAGTTAGCTGTGATTTCGTTGATTTTCACCGGCGTATCGAAATGCATACCCTGGTGATAGAACGACAGCTTGAACGGGGTTTTCTGATCCGCCCATTCGGCTTTTTCGGTCAGGAAACGAATTTTCTGATAGTCCGCGAATTTCATATCGCGGAACTCGTTCGGCAGGTTACTGCGCGGAGCTTCGTATTTTTGCGCGGCCAACTCTTTTGCCTTGACCGACACGTCATCCAGATTGAATGCCCAAAGCTGGCCGGCGCTGAACAGGCAGAGCAGTGCAGAGCCCGCTACCAGAGCGCTTCGGAACCGTTTGGCAGTCAATTTTGGTGCATTACAGGGACTAACAATCACGAGCAACCCTCGCCGAAAACAGATCAAAAAACCAACGGCCAGTTAAAGGATTTGCACGATCAACGGCCTGAAAAAACCGATCTTGCAAACCACTCTTGCCAAGTTGGCGAGCATTGTTCCGACTCCGATGGGGCTAAATGATTCCCCAAACGGTCCAGGACAAGTCTCTACCTAAGTCAAAATGGACCAACGAACGCCGATCCCCGTAGCGCGCGATTATCTAGTAGGCCGCGTTACAACGCATCAGGCGCAACAAAGTATTTCTCGCGTAAAACGCCTGTTTTCAGTCGAAAAGCCCTTAAAAAGTTGTTTCAAGCGCTTTCAGGTCTGTAACAGGAAGGTGACCGGGCCATCGTTGACCAGGTGCACCTGCATATCCGCGCCGAATCTACCTGATGCCACTGTGCCATGCACCTGTTTCGCTTTGCCTAATAGATAGTCGAAAAGCTCCTCGCCCAAGGCCGGAGGCGCCGCGGTCGAAAAACTCGGGCGCAACCCGCTTTTGGTGTCGGCAGCCAAGGTGAACTGTGAGACCAGCAGCAACCCGCCGCCGACATCCGCCAGGGAGAGATTCATCTTGCCCTCGGCGTCGCTGAACACCCGATAGTTAAGCAGCTTATTAAGAAGTTTGTCGGCGCTGGCCCGAGTGTCCTCGGGCTCAACCGCGACCAGCACCAGCAACCCCTGGTCGACCGCTCCCACCACCTCGCCCGCGACCTCGACTCGCGCACCCCGTACGCGCTGGAGCAAACCCTTCATGCTTCTTCAGGCGGCAGGTCGAGCAAGCGGCGCGCCATCTGGTTGGCGGCTCGCACCAGCGCATCAGTGATACCCGGTTCGGAGGCAGCATGGCCGGCGTCCCGGATGACCTGCAATTCACTGTTCGGCCAATTCTGGTGCAATTCCCAAGCGTTATCCAACGGACAGATCACATCGTAGCGACCGTGAACGATCACACCGGGCAAATGGGCAATCTTGCCCATGTCACGAATCAACTGGTTAGGCTCAAGGAACGCATTGTTGGTGAAGTAATGACATTCGATGCGAGCAATCGACAATGCACGCTGCGGCTCCGAGAAGCGATCGACCACCAGCGGGTTCGGACGCAGGGTGGCGGTCCGGCCTTCCCAGAGGGACCAGGCCTTGGCCGCGTGCATCTGGGCAATCTGGTCATTGCCAGTCAGGCGCTTGTGGAAAGCGCTGAGCAAATCATCGCGCTCGTCCATCGGGATCGGCGCAACGTAGTCCTGCCAGTAGTCCGGGAACAGACGGCTGGCGCCCGCCTGGTAGAACCACTCGATTTCCTGTGGGCGGCAGAGAAAAATCCCGCGCAGGATCAGACCGTGTACACGCTCTGGGTGGGTTTGCGCGTAGGCCAACGCCAGGGTCGACCCCCAGGAGCCGCCAAACAGCACCCACTTGTCGATGCCCAGATGCTGGCGAATTCGCTCAAGGTCGGCGACCAGATCCCAGGTGGTGTTGTTTTCGAGGCTGGCGTGGGGGGTGGAGCGACCGCAGCCGCGCTGGTCAAAGGTAACGATGCGATACAGGTTTGGATCGAAATACCGACGGCTTTGGGCATCACACCCGGCACCGGGGCCGCCGTGGATAAACACCACCGGCAAACCTTCCGGTGAACCGCTTTCGTCGACGTAGAGGGTGTGGGTGTCATCGACGGCCAGATCGTGCCGGGCGTGGGGTTTGATCTGCGGGTACAAAGTCTGCATTGCGCGCTCCGTAAGGGGTCGAGGTCATCCCTGGGGGGACTTCTATTATTCTGCCGTCCGGCATCATAAACCCGAATTACGTCAATGAGCATGCCCCGTGCAGCGTCACAACTTGTCAGCCAAAAACCCGAGCAGTGTTTCATAGAGCGCATCGACCTCGGCGACTTGAGCGCGCGCGCGCAAACAACCATGAACCAGCCCCTCGCCGTAGTACAGCGTGGTGTCCACACCGGCGGCTTCCAGTTGCTCGGCGTAGAGCACGCCGTCATCGCGCAGCGGATCGAACTGCGCAACGGCGATCAATGCCGGTGGTAGACCACTGAAGTGTCCGGCGAGCAGTGGCATGGCATAGGCCCCCGGATGTCGGGTGCCATGCAGGTACAGCGCGTGATAACAATCCACATCGCTGCTGCTGAGCAACGGCGCGTCGATGCATTCGCCGCGCGATGGCAACTGATCACCGCCACCCAGTCCCGGATAGACCAGAATCTGCGCAGCAGGCAATGGCTCGCGAGCATCCCGCAGCGCCAGACATAATGCAGCGGCCAGGTTGCCGCCCGCGCTGTCCCCCATCACCAGCGTCCGCGCAGGATCAAGCCGGAATGGCCCCGTACGCAACGCCCGCCAGACCTTGATGCAATCATCGAACGCCGCCGGAAACGGATGCTCCGGCGCCAGGCGGTAATCAACCGCGATGACCAATACACCGAGGGTTGATGCGAGCTCGGCGCAGATGAAGTCGTGGGAATCCAGATCCCCCACCACCCACCCACCACCGTGCAGATACACAATGCACGGGCAAGCCTCGGACGACGATGAGGCGTGCGGCTGGTAGGACCTGATCGCCACGCCCGCCAGCTCGACATCAAGCACATAAAGCCCTTCAGGACGTGGCGGAGTAAACGCCCGGCACATCTCGCTGTAGGCCCGACGCAAACCCTCGAGGCTGCTGTCGGTGCTGTTGAAGCTGACGGTTGTCTCGACGAATGCCGTCATCTGTTCGGAAAGCGGGTAAGGAGCCATGAGCCTGGTGCCAGTCCGTTCAGCGGTTTAAGGAGAGCAACATTTGAATTCAGTTTTTCAAACTGGCCTGAACGGTGGCAACGCCATCCTTACCATCAAAACTGCTGACACCCGCCAACCAACGCTGCATATCTTCCGGGTGATCGCGCAACCACTGCCTGGCGACATCCTGCGGCGTCTTGCGCTCCATGATCGGCACCATCAACTGACTTTCCTGCGAGGCGCTGAAAGTCAGGTTCTCCAGCAGGCGATTTACATTCGGGCAACGTTCAGCGTAATCCGGCGAAGTGACCGTAGAGACCGTCGCCGAACCTTCGTTCGGTCCGTAGACGTCTTCACTGCCGGTCAGGTAGTCGATCTTCATGTTGATGTTCATCGGGTGCGGGGTCCAGCCGACGAACACCACGAACTCCTTGCGATTCACTGCACGCTGTACGGCGGCGAGCATGCCGGCCTCGCCGGATTCAATCAGTTTGAAATCCTTCAAGCCAAAGTGATTGGTCTCGATCATGGTTTTGATCGTGGTGTTGGCGCCGCTGCCGGGCTCGATGCCGTAGATCTTGCCGCCGAGCTGGTCTTTGAATCGGGCGATGTCGGCAAAGGTTTTCAAACCGGCGGCGGCCACGTAGTCCGGAACCGCGAGGGTGGCCTGAGCATCGGCCAGGCTCGGTTTCTCCATGACTTTCACTTGGTTGGCCGCCACGAACGGCGCGATGTTTTTGTCCATCGCCGGTTTCCAGTAACCCAGGAAAATGTCCAGGCGCTTGTCGCGGATGCCGGCGAAGATGATTTGCTGCACAGCGCTGGTTTGCTTGCTTTCGTAGCCCAGGCCATTGAGTAACACATCGGCCATGCCACTGGTGGCGATCACATCGGTCCAGTTGACCACGCCCATGCGCACGGCTTTGCAGGAAGCATCGTCGCTGGCCAGGACGCTGGTGCTCAGAAGAGCCGTGCCGCAGAGGATTGAGAGACAGCGGGTGAACAGACCTTTGGGGCTTGTCATAGAGAGCATTCTCGTGCGGCAGCGGATTATTGTGAAGGCCGGTGTCTTTATGCACCGTGCCCGAAACATTACGCAGCGTCGAGAAGGTAAAAGTGAACTGTGGCGACTGTGTTTTGCACGGTGGCGACTTCCCACGCTCTGCGTGGGAATGCAGCAAGGCTTATCGGATGGCCGTAGCCAAGGCGGTGACATTCAGATAACGCACCCTAAGGCGCATATAGACAGTTCAATATAATCAATCAATATAAAAAACTGTCAAAAGTACCAGCAGACAAAAAACCCAGAAAAATATTAAATCAACAAGCAAACAGGAGCCGCCACCCGCAACGATAATATTTCAAACTGGAGAATTAATTATGAGCACACCTTCTGCATCACAAATCCCTATTGAAGAGTTCAAGGCGACCTTAAAACTTCAATCTGGAGACTTCGAATTCAAGGCAAACAAAATAAATATAGTAAAAAGCGTCGATTTATCAGGGAACAAATGCTGGACGATAAAAGCCTTCCAAGAAATTTTTAATGACAAAGGCCCCACAAGTGACTTGACGGGCATCAAAGAGGTTATTGCAATTCACCTAAATATCGCAAGAGAGCCAATCGCTGATAACCAACAGCTACTTCCCGCAGCCCTCCCGCCGGCTCTGAACAAAAACAGTGGTAGCGTATTCAAGATCGTCGACAACATACCTGACGAAAACAATCAGATAGATACGACCGAAAACTACCCGGGCGACGCTGGCGAAATAACCTATTTATGGGACGAACTTAGAACAAACATCACAGGCACTTTCAGCCTCCGGGGTAAATATGCCGACGACTACTTCCTAGTATTTGGAAGTTTCAATCTATTAAACAGGGGCCAACATATTATTTAATGCCAGCCCCCAACCTCACCTCAAGAATTTTTTAGATCCCCAATCCAGCAGACCTTTCAGCAACTCCTTGAGCACCACTTGCGTCGGCGCAGCCAGATCCGGGCGATAGCGGAACGGTTCGAACTCTTCCATATATGTGCACTGACCCAACTCCAGTTGCACCGCATGGATATTCTCGGCCGGATTGCCGTAATGCCGGGTGATGTGGCCGCCCTTGAAGCGGCCGTTCAGCACATGGCTGTAATCGCCGTGGCGCGCGCAAATGGCTTCCAGTTGAGTGGCCAACTCAGGATCGCAACTGGCGCCATTGAAGGTGCCGAGGTTGAAGTCCGGCAGCTTGCCGTCGAACAAGTGCGGGATGATCGAGCGGATCGAGTGCGCGTCGAACAGCAACGCAAAACCGAACTCGGCTTTCAGCCGTGCCAGCTCGTTTTGCAATGTCGTGTGATACGGCGTCCAGATCTGTTCCAGCCAGGTCGTGCGCTCTTCTTTCGACGGTTCCAGGCCTTCGCGGAACAAGGGAATGCCATCGAACAGCGTCGCCGGGTACAGGCCCGTGGTCGCGCCGACATACAAAGGCTTGTCGTCGGAGGGACGGTTCAGGTCGATGACAAACCGCGAGTACTCGGCGGCCAGGGTGCTGGCGCCCAGTTCCGTGGCAAATTCATAAAGCTTCGGAATGTGCCAGTCGGTATCCGGCAGACTGCGGGCGTCGGGAATCAACCCGGCTTCGACCGCCGGGGTCAGGCGCACGCCCGCGTGAGGCATGCTGATCAGCAGCGGCACACGGCCTTGTTTGAAGTTCAGAACTTTATCCACAGCTGTTCTCCTAAACACTTGTCTCGACGCCGTGACGCACGACGCGTTTTTCCAGGTCACCGCCGAGCCAGTACGACAGATCGGCCGGACGATCGATTTGCCAGGCGACAAAATCCGCGACTTTTCCGGCTTCCAGCGAGCCGTGGGTATCGGCCATGCCCAGCGCGGTGGCGGCATGAATCGTCGCGCCCGCCAGCGCCTCTTCCGGGGTCATGCGGAAACAGGTGCAGGCCATGTTCAGCATCAAGCGCAACGACAGCGCAGGCGAGGTGCCCGGGTTGAGGTCGCTGGCGATGGCTATTTTCACACCGTGCTTGCGCAGCGCGTCCATCGGCGGCAACTGAGTTTCCCGCAGGAAGTAGAACGCGCCCGGCAGCAGCACCGCGACGGTTCCGGACTTGGCCATGGCGATGGCATCGTCCTCGGTCATGAATTCCAGATGATCGGCCGACAGTGCGTGATAACGCGCCGCCAGGCTCGAACCGTGCAGCGACGACAGTTGTTCTGCGTGCAGCTTCACCGGCAAACCGAGTTCCTGTGCGGTGATGAACACCCGTTCAACCTGCGCCGGCGAGAACGCCAGGTATTCGCAGAATGCATCCACCGCATCCACCAACCCTTCGGCGGCCAGGGCCGGGAGCATTTCGGCGCAGATGTGATCGATGTAGTCGTCGGCGCGGTCGGCGTATTCCGGCGGCAACGCGTGAGCGGCCAGGCACGTGCTGCGCACGCTGATCGGCAATTCGGCGCCGAGGCGGCGAATGACTCGAAGGATCTTGCGCTCGCTGGCCAGGTCGAGGCCGTAGCCGGATTTCATTTCGACCGTGGTCACGCCATCACGCATCAGGCTTTTAAGACGCTTGGCGGCGCTGGCGAACAGCTCGTCTTCAGAGGCTGCGCGGGTCGCGCGTACGGTGCTGGCGATGCCACCACCGGCCGCTGCGATTTCTGCGTAGCTGACGCCTTGCAGGCGCTGTTCGAATTCGCCGCTACGATTACCGCCAAACACCGTGTGGGTGTGGCAGTCGATCAGACCCGGCGTTACCCAGGCCCCTTGCAAATCGTTGACGGCCGGGTACTCGCCCGCGGGCAGGTCAGCGCGCGGGCCGATCCACTCAATGAGCGCACCTGACGTCACGATGGCCGCGTCCTCGATGATCGAGTAGACGCCTTGTGCCATGGTTGCGACGTGGCAGTGTTGCCAGAGAGTTTTCATCCGTGGCCTCCGTTAGGTTATTGATGTGAAAAAGAAGGTTCCTGCTCTACCAGTGCCGCCTGGCCCGCCGCCGGTTTCACCCACGTCAGGTAGGCCAGCACCAGCAGCACGATCCAGACCACACCGACGATCAGCGCCGCCTGGGTGTCCGGGAAATAACCCAGCACGCCGAAAATGAACAGCATGAAGGCAATCGCCGCCATCGGCGCATAGGGCCAGAACGGTACAGGGAACTTCAGTTGTGCGACCTGCTCGGCACTCATGGAGCGACGCATGGCCACCTGGGTACACAGAATCATCAGCCAGACCCATACCGTGGCAAAGGTCGCGATGGAGGCGATCAACAGAAACACGTTTTCCGGAATCAGGTAGTTCAACAGCACACCCAGCAGCAGCGCGGCACTCATCACCACCACGGTCATCCATGGCACGCCATTACGCGACAAACGGGCGAAGCCCTTAGGTGCGTGCCCTTGCTGGGCCAGACCGTACATCATGCGGCCAGCGCCGAAGATGTCGCTGTTGATGGCCGAGATCGCCGCCGAGATCACCACAATATTGAGGATGGTCGCCGCCGAGCTGATGCCCAGATTGTCGAAAATCTGCACGAACGGACTGCCTTGGCTGCCGATCTGCTGCCATGGAAAGATCGACATCAGTACGAACATGGTCAGCACATAGAACAGCAAAATACGCAACGGTACGGCATTGATCGCTCTAGGCAGCACATGCTGCGGATCTTTGGCCTCACCGGCGGTCACGCCGATGATTTCAATCCCGCCGAATGCGAACATCACCACCGCGAACGAAGCGATCAGGCCACCCACGCCATTGGGCATGAAACCGCCATGGCTCCAGAGGTTGCTGATATCGGTCGCTTGGGCGCCGGGCGCCGTGCTGATGCCGAACAGCATGATGCCGAAGCCACCCAGAATCATCGCGACGATGGCTGCGACCTTGAGCAGTGACAGCCAGAACTCCATTTCACCGAAGACCTTGACGTTACACAGGTTCAAGCCGCCGACCACCGAAACGATGCCCAGCACCCAGATCCAGCGGGAGACTTCCGGGAACCAGAAGCCCATGTAAATACCGAACGCGGTGACGTCGGCCATGCCGACGATGACCATTTCGAACGCGTAGGTCCAACCGAGGATGAAGCCCGCCATCGGCCCCAGATAGGTGCTGGCGTACTGACCGAAAGAGCCGGCCACCGGGTTGTGCACTGCCATCTCACCGAGGGCGCGCATGACCATGAACACCGCTGCGCCACCGATCAGGTAGGCGAGCAATACCGCGGGGCCGGCCATTTGAATGGCCGAGGCAGAACCGTAAAACAGCCCGGTGCCGATCGCCGACCCCAGCGCCATGAAGCGAATATGTCGGGCAGAAAGCCCGCGTTTCAAACCTTTTGCTGGCTGTTGCATTTCTCGTCCTTAATTATTCTTATTCGACGCAAAATCGAATCGCGAGCAGGCTCGCTCCCACAGGGTTTACACAATCCACTGTGGGAGCGAGCCTGCTCGCGAATAGGCCATTACAGGCTCGGCAGCAACTTCGCCATTACCAGCTCGTTCAGGCAACGCGAGGCCAACAATTCAGTCGCAGCATTGATGTCCGGCGCAAAGAAACGGTCCTTCTCATAAAACGGCACTTCGTTACGCAGGATGGCACGGGCCTTTTCCAGTTTTGCCGAGCTCTTCAGGCCTTCGCGCAAGTCCAGGCCTTGAGCCGCCGCCAACCATTCCACGGCCAGAACACCGCGGGTGTTTTCCGCCATTTCCCACAGGCGCTTGCCTGCAGCCGGGGCCATGGACACGTGGTCTTCCTGGTTCGCCGACGTCGGCAGGCTGTCTACCGAATGCGGATGTGACAGGGCCTTGTTCTCGCTGGCCAATGCGGCAGCGGTCACTTGGGCGATCATGAAGCCAGAGTTCACGCCGCCGTTTGCCACCAGGAATGGCGGCAGTTGCGACATGTGCTTGTCCATCATCAGCGAGATGCGGCGTTCGCTCAGAGAACCGATTTCAGCGATGGCCAGCGCCATGTTGTCAGCGGCCATGGCCACGGGTTCGGCGTGGAAGTTACCGCCGGAAATCACATCGCCTTCAGCGGCGAATACCAGCGGGTTATCGGAGACGGCGTTGGCCTCGATAGCGAGCACTTCAGCGGCCTGACGGAACTGAGTCAGGCAGGCGCCCATGACTTGTGGCTGGCAGCGCAGGGAGTACGGGTCCTGGACCTTTTCGCAGTTTTCGTGCGAGTCGGACACTTCACTGCGCTCGCCCAGCAGGTCGCGGTAAGCGGCAGCGGCGTCGATCTGGCCTTTCTGGCCACGGGCGGCATGGATGCGAGCATCGAACGGCGAGCGCGAGCCCAATACCGCTTCAACGGTCAGCGCGCCCAGCGCGACAGCGCCAGCGAACAGGTCTTCGCCTTCGAACAAACCGCGCAGTGCGTAAGCGGTCGACACTTGAGTGCCGTTGAGCAGCGCCAGGCCTTCTTTCGCGGCCAGGGTCAGCGGCGTCAGGCCGGCGACTTTCAGCGCTTCGGTCGCCTCCATCCACTCGCCCTTGTAGCGCGCCTTGCCTTCACCCAGCAGCACCAGCGACATATGGGCCAACGGCGCCAAATCGCCGGAAGCACCGACCGAGCCTTTCAATGGAATGTGCGGGTAAACCTCAGCGTTGATCAGGGCGATCAGCGCGTCGATGACCACGCGACGGATACCGGAGAAACCACGGCTCAGGCTGTTGACCTTGAGCACCATGACCAGGCGCACCAAGGCGTCGCTGATCGGCTCGCCGACACCGGCGGCGTGAGACAGCACCAGCGAGCGCTGAAGGTTTTCCAGGTCTTCGCTGGCGATGCGGGTCGAGGCCAGCAGGCCGAAACCGGTGTTGATGCCATAGGCGGTGCGGTTCTCGGCGAGGATCTGTTCCACGCAGGCAACGCTGGCTTCAATTTGTGCCGAGGCGCTGTTGTCGAGGGTCAATTTCACCGGCTGCTGATAGACATCACGCAGTTGGGCGAGGCTCAGTTGGCCGGGAATCAGGTTTAGCGCAGTCATTTTGTGCTCCTTTTGAGAGTTGTAAATGCTCTCTATTTAGAGAGGCAGACCAGACGCTCCGGAAATGTCCGTTGTCCGTCGCGCCTGCCTCTTGGGGAGACGCGCCTTGGCACGCTGGTTTTATTGGGAAATCAGTTCAGATTCGGTAAAGCCTTTTGCAGCAAGTTCGGGTCTTTCAATACACCGGCAGCGGCGGCAATGTCCGGTGCCAGCCAGCGGTCCTGATCGTAGGCAGGAACGCGCTCACGCAGCAGACGCCAGGCAGCATCGGTACCGGCGCCGAAGCGTTGCTCTTTCAAGAATTCAAACGCCTGAGACGCCAGCAGGTACTCGATGGCGAGGATCTGCGTGCAGTTTTCCAGTGCGCGGTGCAGCTTCAGCGCGGCGTTGGTGCCCAGGCTCAGGTGGTCTTCCTGAAGGCCCGACGTGACGTAGTTGTCGAGCACCGCCGGTTGCGCCAATTGGCGGTTTTCCGCGCACAGGGACGCGGCGACGTACTGGACGATCATCATCCCGGAGTTCACCCCCGGGTTGGCCACCAGAAATGCCGGCAGACCACTGACGTGAGGGTTGATCAAGCGGTCCAGGCGACGCTCGGCGATGGAGCCGATTTCGGCCATGGCGATGGCCAGCAGGTCTGCTGCCAATGCCACGGACTGACCGTGCGGGTTGGCCTGGGACACCACGCGGTAGTTGTCCGGCGTGCCCAGCACCAGCGGGTTGTCGGTGGCGCTGTTGAGTTCGGTTTCGATCTGTCGGGTCGCGTGAACCAGTTGATCGCGCGCCGCGCCGTGAACCTGCGGGATCGAACGAATGCTCAAGGCATCCTGGGTGCGAATGCCCTTGCTGCTGGCGATCACTTCGCTACCGTCGAGCACCGCACGCAGATTGATCCCCACTTGCTGCATGCCCGGGTGCGGCTTGAGTGCAATGATCTCGGCATCGAACGCATCGATCTGACCGCGCTGGGCCTCGAAACTCATGGCACCGATCACGTCGGCCCATTGCAGCAGGCGCGTGGCATCGGCAATGGCCAGGCAGCTCAGGCCGGTCATGCACGGCGTGCCGTTGACCAGGCACAAACCGTCCTTGGCGCCGAGCTTGACCGGTTGCAGGCCTTCTTCGGCCAGGGCTTGCTGAGCGGAAACGACCTGCCCGCGATAGCTGACATTGCCGACACCCAGCAGCGCAATGCCGATGTGCGCCATGTGGGTCAGGTAACCCACGGAACCCTGGGAAGGCACTTGCGGGGTGATCCCACGGTTGAGCAACGCCAGCAAGGCTTCGACCACCTGGCGGTGCAGGCCGGATTTGCCATGGCTGTAGTTGACGACAGCAGCGCACATGATCGAGCGAGTCTGCTCGTCGGTCAGGGGCGCGCCAACGCCACAGGCATGGCTGAGCAAGGTATTGCGCGACAACTGGCTGAGTTGTTCATCCGCCAGCGAGACGTTGCACAACGCCCCCAGCCCGGTGTTGATGCCGTAAGCGCGCTCACCGCTGGTGACGATACGCTGGACGATGCCTTGCGCGTTTTCAATCCGTGCCCAGACCTGCGCCGACAGCTCAAGCTGCGCGCCATCACGGGCGACGGCCACCACATCCTGCCAACGCACGGGGGCATCGGCGATAACGATTTTTTCAGCCTGGGACATCTTCAACCTCGTGCGTACAACCTGAATTGATCGTTCCCACGCTCTGCGTGGGAATGCTGCCTGGGACGCTCCGCGTCCCGTTGCCAGTGCAAGGCTCAAGCCCTGCGCATGTGTGACGCGGAGCGTCACGGGATGCATTCCCACGCAGAGCGTGGGAACGATCGACCTTTAAACCACCGCCGCCCGCCGTTGCACAAACCGGTCGACATATTCATCCGCCGGCGAATGCAGGATCTCTCTCGGGGTGCCGACCTGGATCAGGCGGCCGTCCTTGAGGATCGCGATGCGGTTGCCGATGCGCACGGCCTCGTCGAGGTCGTGGGTGATGAAGACGATGGTCTTGTGCAGGGTCTTTTGCAGCTCCAGCAACTGGTCCTGCATCTCGGCGCGGATCAGCGGGTCGAGGGCGCTGAACGCTTCGTCCATCAGGATGATGTCGGTGTCCGCCGCCAGGGCACGGGCCAGGCCCACACGCTGACGCATGCCGCCCGAGAGCTGATGCGGGTATTTGTTTTCGTAGCCCTTGAGGCCCACGGTGTTGATCCAGTGCAGCGCACGCTCGGCGCACATGGCTTTGCTCTCGCCACGAATTTTCAAGCCGTAGGCGACGTTGTCCAGCACGCTCTTGTGCGGCAACAGGCCGAAGCTCTGGAACACCATGCTGATCTTGCGTCGACGAAATTCGCGCAGGGCTTCCATGTCGTATTGCAGGATGTCCACGCCATCCACCAGGATCGCGCCGCTGGTCGGGTCGATCAGGCGATTGAAGTGGCGTACCAAAGTCGACTTGCCGGAGCCCGACAGGCCCATGATCACGAAGATCTCGCCGCTGCCGATGCTCAGCGACAGATCGTTCACGCCGACCACGCAGCCGGTTTCGGCCAGCACCTGGTCCTTGGTTTTGCCCTGGCCAATCATCGCCAGTGCATCTTTGGAACGGTTGCCAAAAATCTTGAAGACGTTTTTGACTTCGATCTTGCTTACGGTCGCGTTGTTCATTTGCTCACCTCATGCCGGGCCCGACCGTACGCCTGAGTAATACGGTCGATCACCACAGCCAGAATCACGATCGCCAGACCGGCTTCCAGGCCACGTCCGACGTTGAGGGTCTGAATCCCCACCAGCACGTCTTCACCCAAGCCACGGGCACCGATCATCGAAGCAATGACCACCATCGACAGCGCCATCATGGTGGTCTGGTTGATCCCGGCCATGATGCTCGGCAGGGCCAGCGGCAGTTGCACGCCAAACAGTTGCTGCCAGCGGTTGGCACCGAAGGCGTTGATCGCTTCCATCACTTCACCGTCGACCTGGCGAATGCCCAGATCGGTCAAGCGGATCAGCGGTGGCGCGGCGTAAATCACGGTGGCGAAAATCGCCGGGACCTTGCCCAGGCCGAACAGCATCAGCACCGGGATCAGGTACACGAAACTCGGCATGGTCTGCATGATGTCCAGCAGCGGCATCAGTATCGAACGCAGGCGGTTGCTGCGCGCCGAGAGAATGCCCAGCGGAATGCCGATCAGCACCGAAATGATCGTCGCCACCATCATCAACGCCAGGGTTTGCATCAGCTTGTCCCAGAGGCCGACGGCACCCACCAGGAACAACAAGCCGACGATCACGGCCGTGGTCACGACTTTGCGGGTCGCGTGCCAGGCAACGCCTGCGACGATGGCCAACATCAGCCACCAGGGCGCCGCGCGCAGCAGCCCTTCAAGATTGACGATGGCCCACAGCAGGGTGTCAGAGATCTGCCGAAACACGTCGCCGTAGTTGGTGACCAACGAGTCGACCCAACCGTTGACCCAGTCGGCGATGGAAAAGGTAAAGCTTTCGGGAAACATAAGAGACTCTCAATCAAGGGGTTGCGATCAAGCGTCCGACTGCCGCTACCGGCAGTCGGAGAGGCCCAACCTACAAGGCCGCGTCGATTTTCTTGGCTGCGTCTTCGCTCACCCAGGCGTGCCAGACTTCAGGATGTTCCTTCAAGAAGATCTTGGCCAGTTTTGGCGACTCGATCCGCTCTTTGGTCATGCGCCCCAGGTTCTGGTTGAGGATGTCGATCGGCACATTGACTTTTTCCAGTACAGCCACCAGTTCCGGGGCTTGTTCGTGGAACGTCTTGGACAGGCCGACCTTGATATCCACGGTCTTGTTCACGCCTGGCTTCTCTTCGAGTTTCACCACATCGACCTGGCCCATCAGCGGGGTGGGCGACCAGTAGTAGAACAGGATCGGCTCGCCACGCTTGTAGCTCGACAGCACGGCGGCATCCAGCGCCGGGCCGGTGCCTGGGCGGAAGTTGGTGTAGGTGCTTTCCAGACCGTAGCTTTTCAGCATTTCGCTGTTGTCCAGCTCACAGGTCCAGCCGGCCGGGCAATTGTAGAAACGGCCTTTGGACGGCTCTTCAGCGTCTTTGAAGATCGCCGAGTATTTGCCCAGGTCAGCAATGTTTTTCAGGTCCGGGGCTTTAGGTTCCAGTTTGCGCTTGGCGTCGCCTTCGATCACGTAGCGCGGCACGTACCAGCCTTCAACCGCGCCAACAACCGGAGCGCCGACACCGACGACTTTGCCGGCCTTCTCGGCCTTGTTCCAGACTTCGCTGCGGCCGACCCACTCTTCGGCAAACACTTGAATGTCGTTGCTGCTCAGGGCGTTTTCCATGGTGATGGAGTTGCCCGGCAGGCTGTCGGTCTTGCAGTCGTAGCCTTTCTCCAACACGACTTGCAGCACGTCGGTCAGCAGCATGGCGCTTTCCCAGTTCAGGCCGGCAAATTTCACCGGTTTGCCCGACTCGCACCAACCGGCTGCCTGAGTGGCGCCGGCACTGGCCAGCAGGCCCATGGAAAGCAATGTGGTCAGCAGGGTCTTGTTCGATTTCATTGTTGTGACGCTCCTAATCATGAATTGGCTTACGGCAGTCAAGAGGCATCCAGCCCTGTCCACGTCCAATCAGGCCTGCGCCGCAGCGCGACCAACATTCAGCTTTTGTTCAGTGATCGCGTCCTGCTCGACCGGCAGGATCAAACGATCAGGCACTGTGCCGTGCCATTTTTTTGCGCACACGTAATACAGGGCGGCGGGAATCACCAGACCGATGATCCAGGAAATATCCACATCACCCAGGGCCGCCACCAGCGGACCGGTATAGAACTTGGTGGAGATGAACGGCAGTTGAACCAGCACACCGAAGACATAAATGCTGATACCGAGGACGTTCCAACGACCATAGCGACCGTTCGGATCGGCCAGCGCCGGCACGTCATAGCGCTCGCGGGTGATGCAGTAGTAGTCCACCAGGTTGATCGCGCTCCATGGCGTAAAGAACGCCAGCAGGAACAGGATGAAAGACTTGAACGCACCGAGGAACGAGTGCTGGCCGAGCAACGCCATCAGGGTCGCAGCCCCGACGATGACCAGCACGAACACCAGACGCTGCAAGCGCGATACCTTCAGGTCACCACGGAACCCGCTGATGATGGTCGCAATGCACATGAAGCTGCCGTAGGAGTTCAGCGTGGAGATGGTGACCTTGCCGAACGCAATGCTGAAATACAGCAGCGCAGCGGTGGCACCGGTACCGCCCAGACCCACGATGTAGGCCACTTCGTGGCCGGCGAATTGTCCGTTGGCCGAAGCGGCGGCGAACACGCCGAGGACCATCGCCACCTGTGCACCAATCACCGAACCGGCGCCTGCGGCGAAAAAGGTTTTCACCGAGGAAGTCTTGCTCGGCAGGTAGCGCGAATAGTCAGCCACGTACGGGCCGAAGGCGATCTGCCAGGACGCCGCGAGCGACACCGCGAGCAAGAAGCTGCTCCAGCTGAAGTGGCGGATTTGCAACAGCGCGCCGACGTCAGTCTGGCTCATCAGACGGCTGAACAGATAAACAAAGGCAATCACACCAATGACACTGGCGACACGGCCGATCCAATGGATCACCCGATAACCAAGCACCGTGACCAGCACGATGACGCTGGCGAAAATGAGGATACCGACGGTATCGCTGACACCAAACAACTGGCCCAGCGCCTGGCCGGACAGTACGGTTCCCGTTGCGGTGAAACCGAGATACATCAAGCAGACCAATACGATCGGGATGGCCGCGCCGTAAACACCGAACTGCACACGACTGGAGATCATCTGCGGCAGGCCAAGCTTGGGGCCTTGCGCGGCATGCAGCGCCATCACACCACCGCCGAGCAGTTGACCGATCAACAGACCGATCAACGACCAGAACACGTCACCGCCAAGGACCACGGCCAATGCGCCGGTGACAATCGCGGTGATTTGCAGGTTGGCACCCATCCACAGGGTGAACTGACTCAACAGACGACCGTGTCTTTCCGCTTCCGGGATGTAGTCGATCGAGCGTTTCTCGATCAACGGTTTGTTACCTGCACGCTCGCTGTTAACAGCCATGGTTCAACCTCTGTGGATTGTTATTCTGGTTTCACTCAATCTCTGTAGCAGCTGCCGAAGGCGGCGTCGGGTTGCGAAGCGACCCCGGCATTCCAACGCGGAACGAAGGTCCTTCGGCCCTTAACGCAGCCTGCGGCAGCTGCTACATGGCTTGTTTATTTGCCGGTGATCATCGGCAGGTTCAGCCCTTGTTCCTTCGCGCAGTCGATGGCGATCTGGTAGCCCGCATCGGCGTGACGCATGACGCCGGTAGCCGGGTCGTTGTGCAGGACGCGAGCAATACGCTCGGCCGCTTCGTCAGTACCGTCGCAGACAATCACCATGCCCGAGTGCTGGGAGAAGCCCATGCCGACGCCGCCGCCGTGGTGCAGGGAAACCCAGGTCGCGCCGCTCGCGGTGTTGAGCAGAGCGTTGAGCAGTGGCCAGTCGGACACGGCGTCGGAACCGTCCTGCATGGATTCGGTTTCGCGGTTCGGGCTGGCTACCGAGCCGGAGTCCAGGTGGTCGCGACCGATGACGATAGGCGCGGACAATTCACCGCTGCGTACCATTTCGTTGAACGCCAGACCCAGCTTGGCGCGCAGGCCCAGGCCAACCCAGCAGATACGGGCCGGCAGACCCTGGAAGCTGATGCGCTCGCGGGCCATGTCCAGCCAGTTGTGCAGGTGGGCGTCGTCCGGGATCAGCTCTTTGACCTTGGCGTCGGTCTTGTAGATGTCTTCAGCGTTGCCCGACAGTGCAGCCCAACGGAATGGGCCGATGCCGCGGCAGAACAGCGGACGGATGTAAGCCGGTACGAAGCCAGGGAAGTCGAATGCGTTTTCTACGCCTTCTTCCTGGGCCATCTGACGGATGTTGTTGCCGTAGTCGAAAGTCGGGATGCCCATTTTCTGGAAATCCAACATCGCTTTAACGTGCACGGCCATCGATTGCTTGGCGGCTTTGACCACGGCGGCAGGCTCGGTTTTGGCGCGAGCGCGGTACTCTTCCCAGGTCCAGCCGGCCGGCAGGTAACCGTTGAGCGGGTCGTGGGCGCTGGTCTGGTCGGTGACCATGTCCGGGCGTACGCCACGACGAACCAGTTCCGGCAGAATTTCAGCCGCGTTACCCAGCAGCGCGATGGAAATCGCCTTGCCTTCTTTGGTGTATTTGGCGATGCGGGCCAGCGCGTCGTCGAGGTCTTTGGCCTGCTCGTCGACGTAGCGGCTGTTCAAACGGAAATCGATGCTGACCTGCTGGCATTCGATGTTCAGCGAGCAGGCACCGGCCAGGGTCGCGGCCAGCGGTTGGGCGCCGCCCATGCCACCGAGGCCTGCGGTCAGGACCCAACGACCTTTCAGGTCATCGTTGTAGTGCTGACGACCGGCTTCGACGAAGGTTTCGTAGGTGCCTTGAACGATGCCCTGGCTACCGATGTAGATCCAGCTGCCGGCGGTCATCTGGCCGTACATGGCCAGGCCTTTGGCGTCCAGTTCGTTGAAGTGCTCCCAGCTTGCCCAGTGTGGAACCAGGTTGGAGTTGGCGATCAGAACACGCGGTGCGTTGCTGTGGGTCTTGAACACGCCGACCGGCTTGCCGGATTGCACCAGCAGGGTCTCGTCGTCGTTCAGATTGGTCAGGCTTTCAACGATCTTGTCGTAGCATTCCCAGTTACGTGCCGCACGACCGATACCACCGTAAACCACCAGTTCTTTAGGGTTCTCGGCGACTTCCGGGTCGAGGTTGTTCATCAGCATGCGCAGTGGCGCTTCGGTCAGCCAGCTCTTGGCGGTCAGCTTGTTACCGCGGGCAGCGCGGATTTCAACGTCACGAAATTTAGTCACGAAAAAAACTCCTCAGCAATCAATCCAAAACCAACCCAGGCAGTGGGCGAGCAAGCCGATGGGCATCAGTGCACACCGGCGAATCAGTGGACGACGGTTGAGTCTTCGTGACTCATACGCATACGTCTTTACTTGTACATACAAGCATATGCAATCAAGCGGCCAACTTGTTGGATGGATGTTCAAGAAAACCTTTTGGCATGGCTGGAGAGCGCCTGAATCAAGGGTTCTGGCGTAGATGAAATTTTTCGGGGGGATTTTTGGTAGCGCTGGGGTGCTGTTACTAAAGCGAGGTTTTGCGCCGCGCTGGGGCGTTCGGTAACAAGTTGGTGCGCTTAGGGGAACAGAAATGAAGTATCGGGCAACTTGCGATCTGTAGCAGCTGGCGAAGCCTGCGTTCGGCTGCGTAGCAGTCGCCTATCAGATGAGATGGCCCTGGAGACCGCAGTGGCTGATTTCACGACTGCTGCGCAGCCGAACGCAGGCTGCGCCAGCTGCTACAAAGTGAGCGTTGACTCAGTGAGCCGTCAGTTCGATCACACAGCAGGGGCCGTTGGTCGAGACTTCCAGCAGGCCGGTGTTACCGTCGAGTTGCAGGCAATCATGGCGACCAAGGTGCGAAGCGCTGTTACCTGTCTGCACGTCCAATGTGTCGCTGATGCTGAACACCAACACCGTACTCGCCGAGCTGAAAAACTGCTGCTCGCCGGAAAGCCACTGCAAGCGCGCATCAAAACGCTGCGGCGCATAAATCAGGTTGAAATCGCGAATCGGCCCGCCGAGCAATGTGCAGGACACGTCGCTCTCACCGCTAAAGGCAAACGGGGTCAGCGGTAACAACGGATGCGTATCTTGACCGTCCACCCGCAAGGTCATGCCATCACCTTGCAGCACGGTGATGACGCGCTCGTACCCGGTGAACGTCGAGAAGCCGCCCGACTCGCCGATGTCGGCAATCGACAGGCGCCAGCCAAAACCGTCAAGGCCCGTGCCTGCATCGCGGGTGATTTCTTCTGTGCTGCCACCGCCGTTTTTCCACGGCATGCGTGGGTAATCCTGGGCGCGCAAAACCTTCAAAGCATTCATTTATGAAAGCGTCCTTCCAGACGATGACGGGAACCGGGGTGGATCAAACGGGCGGCGGTCACTGGCTGACGGCCCGACCAGGTGCGGCGGCGAATCAGCAGGCACGGCTCGCCCTTTTCAATCTGCAGCAATTTGCATTCGCTGGCTTCGGCCAGAATCGCCTCGACCACATGCTCGCCCTCCGTCAGCGGCGCGACCTGGTTCAGGTAGGCGTAAGGCGTTTGCAGGGTGAAGTCCTGCTTGAGGTAGTCGGGGGCCACCAGCGCGTTGACGAAACGGTCTTCGATTTGCACCGGAATATCGTTTTCGAAATGCACGATCAGCGAGTGGAAAACCCGCTGCCCTTCGCGCATGTCCAACGCCAAAGCGCGTTCGGAGCCGGCGGCTTCTTCTTCGAGGGTAATCACTTTGCAGGTGTGACGATGACCACGGGAGGCGATTTCGTCGGCAATGTTGTGCACTTCAAACAGCGCGGACTGGCTTTTCGGCTCGGCGACGAACGTGCCGACGCCTTGCATGCGCACCAACAGACCGTCGGCAGTCATCTCCCGCAGCGCACGGTTGATGGTCATGCGGCTGAAACCCAGTTGGCTGACCAACTCGCTTTCCGACGGAACGCGATAGTGCGGCGGCCAGTTTCCACTGTCGATTTGCTGGGTAATCATCTGTTTGACGCGGGCGTACAAGGGCGCCGGACTGTCGCCCATGTTCGCGGCCAACGGTGACACTGGGGGCGGAGTCGGCACGGTTAATCCTTGGTCGTTTAGTGAATATCGCTAGCTTGCCGGAGTTTACCGGGCAGGCAAACGTCTGTATATGTATATACAAATAACACACGATGGGGTGCTGAACCATGTCCGCCTTCTTTGCCGAACGCGCGCTGCTGCCTAGTGGATGGGCCAACAATGTACGTCTTGAGGTCAATGCCGAGGGCGTTTTGACCCATATCCAGGCCGATTCCCATGCAGATGGCGCCGAACGGCTGAGCGGTCCACTGCTGCCGGGAATGCCGAATCTGCACTCCCATGCCTTCCAGCGAGCAATGGCCGGGCTGGCAGAAGTGGCGGGCAATCCGAACGACAGTTTCTGGACCTGGCGCGATTTGATGTATCGCCTCGTCGGAAAAATCAGCCCGGACCAACTCGGCGTCATCGCCCGTCAGTTGTACATCGAAATGCTCAAGGCCGGTTACACATCGGTGGCGGAATTTCATTACGTGCATCACGACACCAACGGCCAGCCTTATGCGGACCCGGCCGAGTTGGCGCTGCGCATCAGCCAGGCCGCCAGTTCCGCCGGTATTGGCCTGACCCTGCTGCCGGTGCTCTACAGCCACTCCGGTTTTGGTGGCCAGACCCCGAACGAAGGTCAGCGCCGCTTCATCAACAGCACCGAAAACTACCTCAAGCTTCAGTCGCGCTTGCAACCACTCCTGGCGCAGCAACCAGCGCAGTCGCTGGGTCTGTGTTTCCACTCATTGCGCGCAGTCACGCCGCAGCAAATCAGCGAAGTGCTGGCGGCCAGCGACAAGCAATGCCCGGTGCACATCCATATCGCCGAGCAGCAGAAAGAAGTCGATGACTGCCTGACCTGGAGTGGTCGCCGTCCGCTGCAATGGCTGTATGAAAACACCGAGGTCGATCAGCGCTGGTGCCTGGTTCACGCCACCCACGCCAACGCCGAAGAGGTCACGCTGATGGCCAAGAGTCGCGCCATCGCCGGCTTGTGCCTGACCACTGAAGCCAACCTGGGTGACGGGATCTTCCCGGCGGTGGATTTCCTCGCTCAGGGCGGACGCATGGGCATCGGCTCTGACAGCCATGTCTCGTTGAGCGTGGTGGAGGAATTGCGCTGGCTGGAATATGGCCAGCGTCTGCGCGATCAGCGGCGTAACCGCTTGTATGGCGCGGATCAGCCAATGGTGGGCCGCACGCTGTACGACGCCGCACTGGACGGCGGCGCACAGGCACTGGGGCAGCCGATTGGCGCGCTGGAAGTGGGCAAGCGGGCAGATTGGCTGGTGCTCGATGGCAATGATCCGTACCTGGCGACGGCCAGTGGCGACGGGATTTTGAATCGCTGGCTGTTTGCCGGTGGTGATCGCCAGGTGCGCGATGTGCTGGTCAATGGCCAGTGGGTTGTGCGTGACGGGCGTCATGCCGATGAGGAAGAAAGCAACCGCGCTTTCACCCAGGTCCTGCGCGATCTTTTAGGCTGATAAAAAAACCTGTGGGAGATTCTATGTTGCAGGGGAACCCTGCAGCCTTAAATTTGGCTGGTATTCGCTCTGGTTTTTCATGAGAGCGAATGCCACCCGGCATAGCTTGCGGGCGAGGATCACCAGGGCTTGGGTTTTTGCCAAGCCTCTGACGAGATAGGACTCATAGTACGGTTTCCAGGTGGCAGACCGACAAGCCGCCATCGCCGCGTTGTGAGCCAGGCGCCGCAGCTCCGTATCGCCTTTTTTGGACAGGTGGCGAGGGCTGTTCTTCTTGCCTGAATCCTTTGCTCGCAAGTCCATCCCCAAAAAAGCAATGAATGCATCGCCGTTGGCGAAGTGACCGCGCATGAATGCGGTCGCCAAGCCCATAGCCGTAAGCTCACCGATCCCCTCAATGGCTTTGCAGCGCTTGATGTTTTCGGTGATGCCTGCCTTTTTGCTGACTTTGTGCAGTAATTTCTGGATGGCTTGCTCCGCTTGTTTGAAGGACTTCAATTGCCGGGCCAATTCATCCTTCAGAAGCGGTTCACCTGACCAACTCAGCGTCATGCCCACACGCACATTGATAAGCTCTGCGCGTCTATGAAGCAGACTTTTCAACACCTTGTAGGCCTGCGGAGGTGGACTCCAGAGGCGCAGTCGATCCTGCTCGCTAGACAGGTAACGCGCGAGCAGGCGCGCATCACAAGGGTCGGTTTTCGCCCGTTGGCCAATGCTTTCGCGGTAGTGGCTCAGACGATAAGCATCCACAACGTAAACCCGGTGTCCCATTTCATGGGCCAGTTCGACCGTGTCCAAGTGGTAAATGCTGGTGGCTTCCAAAGCAATTGAGCTTTGCGCAGGCAGAGCTTTGAGCCAACGCCCAAGAGTCTCTCGGTCGTTGTTGATGTGTTGAGTGGTTTGCATGTCTTCGCGGTAAGCGACGATTTCGGCCTTGGCTACATCGATACCGATTACCGTTGGCGAGGTAAGGATTGTCATGACGAATCCTCGGAGCTAGGGTTTAAGGGCTTGTCGGGGTTTACCCTTGCGCTGGCTTGCCTCTATCGTCGGTTTTACCGATGAATTCCTTATCGGCGCTTCGGGTAGAAGGGGCGGGACGAGAAGTCTCCCACGGTCCGTACTGGCTAGAGTCGGAATCGAGCTTTTAGTCCCGCCCACCCCTTCAAGTCTAAACATACAAGCGAGCTTGCTCGCGATGGCGGCCTGTCAGTCAACATTTCTGTTGAAGCTGATGGCCTCATCGCGAGCGAGCTCGCTCCCACAGGTATATGTGCAGTTAGTCCGAGGTCTTGGCCATCTGCTGCTCCGACGCACGCCAGATCAGCCGCGAGGTGTCGTAACCCTGCTGACGCGCCTTGCTCAGCAGCTCCTCGCGCACGACGCCATTGACGATCGGCGTGCGGGCCAGCAGCCACAGATACTTGCGACTCGGGTCGCCAACAATGGCTGTCTTGTAGTCGTCGCTGACGTACAGCACCCAGTATTCGCCCTTCGCCGTGCCGGGGATCAACCGAGAGAACCAGGTATCGAACTTGACCCACAATTTGTCGGTTTTGCCCGGCACCTGTGGATAAGCCGTGCCCTTGACCTCTTCCCACTGCCACTGCGGCGTCAGACAGCGGTTCAAGACCGCCAGGTTGCCGTCCGGCTTGAGCGTGTAATGGGCTTCGGATTGTGCGCAGTCACGCTGGAAATACATGGGCATGCGAGCCAACTCGTACCAGGTCCCTTGGTAGCGCTTGAGGTTGACGCTGTTGACGGTTTTTGGCGCCAACGGATCTTGGCCAGAAGTGGCGCAGCCAGCCAAAACCAGGCCGGCAAAAAGTACGAGTAATAACCGCTTCATTGTTTTTCTCCCGCGGGCGCAGCGCCCCGGTTTACTTCAGGCCTTGGCCGGAAAACATCAATACTTTGTCACCGGCGTACTGCACGCTGATAAAGCTGTTTTTGTCGCCCCAGGTGCAACTGGACATGCCGAGCGCGCCCGAGCAATCAGCAGGTGTACCCAGCAACGTCTCGACCTCGGCCTTGGGCATGCCGGTCGATAGTTTCGAGTAGTTTTCCTGATTGACCTTGCTGCATGCGGCCAACAACACGCAGAACGAGAGCAAGGCGATAGAACGCAGCGACATGGTGAGACTCCTGGAACGAAGGGGAATGGCATGGCTGCCAAGCTGAAGCTTAGAAGAGCAAACCCCCATCTGGTTCCCCGACTGTTGTGCTATTTATCGGGCCACTCGTCTGCCTTCTTTCGAAAAATCAGTAACTTTCTCGCGCCATTGAGTATTTCGTCGGTTTTTGCAAAAACGCGCCTAATCTTTGGCGCTGACCAGTCGACATAGAGGCAGCGCCAAGCCCTCGACTGTGACGATTTGACGCCCCTCGCCGACCAGCCCCTCCGCGGTAATGCATTTAATGACCAGAAACATGAAGTTCAGCCACAAGATCCTGTTGGCAGCCGCCCTCGTGGTCGCCGTTGCGTTCGCCTGCTTTATCCTGTTCAACGACTACCGCCAGCGCCAGACCCTGCGCAGCAGTACCGAATCGTCGATGCAGGAACTCGGCAGCCTGACCACCAGCAACATCCAGACATGGCTGGAAAGTCGCATCCAGTTGCTGCAATCGCTGTCCCAGCAGATCGCCGTGGATGGCAGCGCCCAGGCCAGCCTGAAACGCGCCATCGACCTGCCGGCCTACACCAGCAACTTCCAGCTGAGCTATTTCGGTGGCACTGACGGCGTGATGTTCTCGGTCCCGGCCGGCAATCGCGCCGCCGACTACGATCCTCGTTCCCGCGGCTGGTACAAGGCGGCCAACAGCGCACAACAGACCATCGTCACCGAACCATACATTGCCGCATCCTCCGGCAAACTGGTGATCACCGTCGCCACGCCAGTGAAGTATCAGGGCCAGATGATCGGCGTTGCCGGCGCGGACATTGACCTGTCCAGCGTCAGCGCGATCATCAACTCGCTGAACTTCGGCGGCCACGGCCACGCGTTCATCGTCAGTGCCGACGGCAAGATCCTGATTCACCCGGACAACAAACTGGTGCTCAAAGGCCTCGCCGACGCCTACCCGAACGGCGCGCCGAACGTCAGCCCGGGCATGAAAGAAGTCGAGATCGACGGCAAGAAACAGTTCATGTCCTTCACCCACGTCAACGGTGTGCCGTCGGCAGACTGGTACGTGGCACTGGTGCTGGATCAGGACACCGCGTTCTCGATGCTCAGCGAATTCCGCACCTCGGCGATCATCGCCATGGTGATTGCCGTGGTGATCATCATCGCGTTGCTGGGCGTGTTGATCAGCGTCCTGATGCAGCCGCTGCTGACCATGGGCCGCGCGATGCATGACATCGCCGAAGGTGAAGGTGACCTGACCAAGCGCCTGACCATTCATGGCCAGGACGAATTTGGTGCACTGGGCACGTCCTTCAACCGCTTTGTAGAGCGTATTCACACCTCGATTCGTGAAGTGTCGTCGGCCACCGGCCAAGTCAACGAAGTCGCCCTGCGTGTGGTGGCCGCTTCCAACTCGTCGATGTTCAACTCCGATCAACAGGCCTCGCGTACCAGCAGCGTGGCCGCGGCGATCAACGAGTTGGGTGCCGCCGCCCAGGAAATCGCCCAGAACGCCGCCCTCGCTTCCCAGCATTCGAGCGATGCCCGCGCCATGGCAGAAGATGGCCAGCAAGTCGTCGACAAGACCATCGCGGCGATGCAGCAGCTGTCGGCGAAGATCAGTGATTCGTGCGGCAACATTGAAACGCTCAACAGCAACACCGTGAACATCGGGCAGATTCTGGAAGTGATCACCAGCATCTCCCAGCAGACCAACTTGCTGGCCCTGAACGCGGCCATCGAAGCGGCTCGCGCCGGTGAAGCCGGTCGTGGTTTTGCCGTGGTGGCGGACGAGGTGCGCAACCTGGCGCACCGCACGCAGGATTCGGCGCAGCAAGTGCAGAAGATGATCGAGGAATTGCAAGTCGGCGCCCGCGAAGCGGTGAGCACCATGACCGACAGCCAGCGCCAGAGCGAAAGCAGCGTCGGCATCGCCAACCAGGCTGGCGAACGCCTGGGCAGCGTGACGCAGCGCATTGGCGAAATCGACGGGATGAATCAGTCGGTGGCGACAGCGACTGAGGAACAGACTGCCGTGGTGGAATCGATCAACGTCGACATCACCGAGATCAACACGTTGAACCAGGAAGGCGTGGAAAACTTGCAGTCAACCTTGCGCGCCTGCGCTGACCTGGAACAGCAGGCGGCGCGGTTGAAGCAGTTGGTCGGCAGCTTCCGGATCTAAGGCGCTCTCTCGGGCCCCATCGCGGGCAAGCCCGCTCCCACATGGATCACTGTGGGAGCGGGCTTGCCCGCGATGGGGTCATCAACCGCATTGAAGATTTAGAACCTGGACCCAGGCTTCGACAGAAACGCCAACTCCTCAGCCGTCGACTCCCGCCCCAACACCGCATTGCGATGCGGAAACCGCCCAAACTGCGCAATCACCCTCTGATGTTTCTCGGCATAGTCCAGATAGTCGGTAAACAGTGTTCGATCCGCCTCCGGCTGTTGCGCCAGCAAATCGATGTAACGCGAGATGCACTCGTTCTGCACCACCAGGTGTTCGCAGTGCTCCAGCACCAGATAGATGAACACCCGCTGAATCGGCCGCAACTGCCGGTCGAAATCCGCAGCAATGCCTTGCGCCACCAGTGCCTGAGCCCTGAGATCGCCGGAATAGGATTTGGGAGTGTCGCGGTAGATCATTCGCGGGAGTTGATCGAGCAACAGCACCAGAGCCAGCCAACCTTCGGGGCGTTGCGCCCAGTCAGTCAAACCGCCGGTCAGTGCCTGCTCGACCCAGTCCCCGAAACGCGTGTGCGCTTCGAGGTCCTGGCTGTCGCGCTTGCCGAACCACAACTTGCCCTTGTCAGCCGCTATTTCGCTGGCGGATTGGAAAGAACCAAACCACCAATCGAGCAACGGCTGCCAGGGCGCGGTCATGAATCAGGCCTTGTGGTAAGCCGTAACGCGTTCGACTTCTTCTTTCGAGCCGAGGAACACTGCCACGCGCTGGTGCAGGCCATCAGGCTTGATGTCGAGAATGCGCTGGTGACCGTCGGTGGAAGCACCGCCGGCTTGCTCGACCAGGAACGACATCGGGTTGGCTTCGTACATCAGGCGCAGTTTGCCCGGCTTGGACGGCTCGCGGCTGTCGCGTGGGTACATGAACAGACCGCCACGGGTCAGGATACGGTGCACGTCGGCCACCATCGCGGCGACCCAGCGCATGTTGTAGTTCTTTTTCAGCGGACCTTCATCGCCTGCCAGCAATTCGCCGACGTAACGCTGTACCGGTGCTTCCCAGTGACGCTGGTTGGACGCGTTGATGGCGAATTCCTGGGTGGACTCAGGAATGGTGATGTTTTCGTGGGTCAGTACGAAACTACCCATTTCACGGTCCAGGGTGAAACCTTTCACGCCGTCGCCCAGGGTCAGGATCAGCATGGTCTGTGGACCGTAGATCGCGTAACCGGCGGCTACTTGCTGGGTGCCTGGCTGCAGGAAGGCCTTTTCATTCAAGGGCTCGTTCTGGCTCAGGTATTCGTTCGGGCAGCGCAGTACCGAGAAGATGGTGCCGACCGGGGCGTTGATGTCGATGTTCGACGAACCGTCCAGCGGGTCGAATACCAGCAGGTACGCGCCTTTCGGGTATTTGCCCGGGATCTGGTAGGCATTGTCCATTTCTTCGGACGCCATGCCGGCCAGGTGACCGCCCCATTCGTTGGCTTCGAGCAGGATCTCGTTGGAGATCACGTCGAGCTTCTTCTGCACTTCGCCCTGGACGTTTTCAGTGCCCATGCTGCCCAGAACACCACCCAGGGCGCCTTTGGACACGGCGTGGTTGATTTCTTTGCAAGCACGCGCCACCACTTCGATCAGGAAACGCAGATCGGCAGGAGTGTTGTTGCTACGGGTCTGCTCAATCAAATAGCGACTCAGGGTAACGCGGGACATGGAAGGCTCCGGTGGAATGGGGGGGCTAAAAACCCGCGCAGTTTAACGCGAGTCGAGGCGCATTTCCTCCTATCAGACGTGATACGCCCAAGAGAGTTCATGCGCGGGGATGAGCGTAGTTCGAAACGGGCCGGATGTGGACCGGTGGCAGGGGGCAGATTCGAGATTTTCTTTGCCAGGCAGTCCGCCTTCGCGGGCAAGCCCGCTCCCACATTCGACCGCGTATCTCTAATGAAACCCGGTCACCTGTGGGAGCGGGCTTGCCCGCGATTTGGCGCGCAGCGCCAGCCGTTCTCAGGGTTTGACCGGTGGTTTGCGCAGCAAACTGAACGCCATCGCCGCCAGGAACACCACACTGAGCAACAACACGGCCCACAGGCCGAGCTTCTTCCAGCTCGTGTCACCCGTCGCCGGGGCCGCCGATGTAGACACCGGCGTTACCACCGCTCCGCCGTCCACCGTCGCCTTACCCAACGTCGCCACCTTCTGCGCGCTGTAATCGGGAATCAGCGTCGACAATGGCAAGCTCACCGCTTTCGCCGTCGCACTGCCCAGCGCCAGCGTGTAGGGGCCGGGGCCGCGCGCCAGGAATACCAGTTGCGTCGAGCGCACGGCAAATTTCAGCGTCGGCGCGGCGCTGCCCAGGCCACCGCCGCGCTCATCCACCACCAGCTTCAGCTGCTGCACGGTTTGCCCCGGCAACTGCAATTCGTTCTGCACCACGTCCTGGCCATTCTGGGTCAGGCGATACAGCAAACCGCTGCCCAGTGGCTGCCACGGCAAGCTGCTCTCCCGGCGACCCGACAAGGTGACCGGCGCCAGGCTATTGGGTTGGCTCAGGTCGATCTGCACCCGTTCGACATTCAGCCCCATCGGCAACTGCCAGGTGTATTCACCCGCCTTCGAGCTGCTGCCGGCCAAGGCCTGTGACCAGACCAACGGCAGTGGCAGGCTGCGGCTGCTCGCGCTTTCCAGTTGCGCGGACGTCAGCACTGGCGCCGATTGTGGTGAAGTCCACAGCAAGCGCAGATAACGCGCCGATTGCCCCGGCAAGCCGACCTCATGCTGCTCGACCCGTTCGTCGGCAAACGCCAACCGCGCCACCTGCCCGTCGCCCCATGACTGCCAATGCTGCAAGTCGTCACTGGCTTCAATGCTGAATCGCTGGAAGCCGTCGTGCTCGGTGGTCCAGTCGAGGACCAATTGCTGTAACGGCGCCTTGATGCCACTGGCATCGAGCAACCAGCCGCGCAGTTCTTCTTCGCCCGCCTCCAACTGGCTGGACGGCTGCACCTCGACCAACGTGCCGTTGGCGCTTGATTGCACCCGCACGCTGGGCGCGCGCTCGGTGGAATCCGCCGAGCTGTACAACGGGAACCACTTCACATCGGTCAGCGCGCGACTTTCGCGGGTCTGGGCCGATTCTCGGGCCAAGGCATACGCCTGAACCTGGCCAGCAGCGTTGAACACGCGTACATCGCTCAGGTCGGTTTGGCGCGCATTCAACTGCACGCTCAACGGCAAATCGAGGCGATACCACGGGCCTTCGCCGCTCACGGACAACGGCACTTGAGTGGTGAAATCCGCGGGTTGTTCCTGTGCGCCAACCGACAGCGTCACACCCAGCGCAACCACGCTCAACCAGCCCAGACTCAGCTTCTGACTCAAGACGACACTCCTTCGGTTTCCGGGGCCGGTTTTTCTGATTCCGGCACAGCCTCGGCGCGCTTGGGCGGCAGCGGTGCGAAATAACCGACGACCAACAGCAACACGCCAACGCCGATAAACGAGACGATCCGCGCCAGTCCGCCGCGGTTACTCAATTCAACAAAGAACAACTTGGCCACCACCACACCGATCAACGCCGCACCGATCAGCCAGACTTCGCGGCGATGACGCAAATGACCGCCGATCATCAGGCTCAGCGCCATCAGGGTCCAGACGATGGACAGCCCGGCCTGCACCAGCATCGATTCAAGCAACGCGTCGAACTCGAACGGCACGCCACCCCAATGATGAGCCGTGCGCATGACCAGCGCGGTGAAGAACACGAACAGCGAAACCCCGGCGATCAGTTGCGTGGCGTGTGCGGCGTAGTCCTTGCGGATCGCCAGTTGCGTCACGGCGCTGCGCGACCAGAGGTAGACGCCGAACAGTGCAAACAGCAGGCCCAACTCCAAGGGATTGATCAGCGGCACATACGGCAGCGGTTCGGCGGTGCCGTCACTGACGACGTTTGCCAGCCAGAACCAGCCGAGCATCAGCAACGCCAGCGGCGCCGCCGCATACAGGCGATATTCGCGAGGATAAGCCGACACCGGCCACGGCCAGTTGCGCGGTGCCGCCATCAGCACCAGGTACAGGCTCGGCAGAATCGCCCAACCCAACCAGCGCCAGGCGTTGTATTGCTCGGACAACAGCAGCAAGCCGTAACGCAGCTCCAGCGCCAACACACCGATCAACAGCCAGCAGCCGAGCACATGCGCGGTGCTCAGGGCGCGGGCGGGCAACATCGGCGCCAGACGCTTCAGTGAAACGAAATGCACCCCAAACACCGCGGCCCAGGCCAGCCAGCCGAAACTGGCCGCCGGGTGATAACGCGACTGCCAGGCCGCGAGCAGCACGACGCCGGCAGCAGGCATCAGCAATGTGCAGAGCAAGCCCAGCGCCGACCAGTTCAGACGTAGCGCCAACACGCTCCACAGCACCACGCTGACCGCCGCGACCGCCAACAGCAACGTTGCTTGCAGACTCTGCGGCGCAAAACGCAGCACTTCGCTGATCCACGCCAGCGCCCACCACCCCGCGCCCCACACCAGCAACACTTCAGACAAACGCCGCAAACTCAGGACATCGAACGCGGAGCCATGGTTACCCAGTTGCAAGCGCCAGGCACCGACCAGCGCGGCCAGGCCCAGCACCAGCGGCGTCCAGAAACCGCTGTGCGCCAGCGGCTTCAGCCCTTCGCTGGCCAACGGGCCGAGCAATTGCGGCCCGGCGAACAGAAACGCCGCGCCACCGATCACCTGCAACAACAGACCGAAGACAAAACTCACGCGCTGCTTCAGGTACAGGCTCAGCCAGATGATCAACAGACCGCTGGCCGCCCACACCGCACTCGCGGTTTGCCATGGCAAGACGAACAACACCGCCAGATTGATCAGCACCAGACCGGCCAGCAACACCACCGACAAACCGCGCAGCAATCTCACGTCGCTGCGCACCATGTCATCGCGCGCCGCCAGCAACATGCCGGCGATCAACGCCAGGCCGATCAACGATGCGCTGAGCAATCCGCTCCAGCCGGCGCTGAACACCGCAGCCGACTCGCCGCTCGCCCCTTGCAGCCGCAGCAGAAACAACGCGCCACCGAGCAACTGCACAGCAAACGCGGTGAACAGGAACGTGCGCGATTGCAGGCGCAGACCGACAAACAACGTCGCCAACCCCGCCAACGCCCAACTGATCGCCGTGCCGTGGGTGAGGAAGAACAACGGCGCCAGCAGATAGAGGAAGGTCAGGCCGAGACATGCCAGTACGGGCAGCCCTTGGCGTTCCCACTGCGAGGTATGCTCGGGCAAGGCCTTGCGTAATTGATAGAAGCTGAACAGCAATGCGATGCCGAGCATCATCGCGCCCAGCGGCGAGCCGTCGAGCAGGCTGCCTTCACCGATACGCAGTTCACTGAGGAACGCCAGCGCCGAACCCAGTTGCAACAGCAAGGCAAAGGCTCGGGCCAATGGGCGTTGCTGGCGCAGGCCGAGCCAGAAGATTCCGGCGCCTTCGACGGCCCAGGCAGCGGCGGTCCAACGGGCATCGAGCCCCAAAGGAATCGCGAGGCTGGCGAAGATCACGCCCAGTGCCAGGCAGGTTTCCGCCAACAGCAGCGCCCGTCCGCCCATCAGCAAACGGGCAAGGCCCATGTAGATCATGCCCAGCGCCAACGCACTGAACGCAGCGGCGAATTCCAGATGCTGGACCAGCGCGAACTGCAAGCCGAAGCCCACCAGCGGTGGCCCAAACAGCATCGTGCCGTCGACGTAATCACCCTTGCGCGCCGACCAGCGCAGTAGCGCCTCGCGGCTGTCGTCGTCAGGGGCGTCGCTCATTTCCAGCAACTTGCGCCGGGCAAACAGCAGGCCGATGGCCAGGTACATCAGGAAGAACAGGATCAGAAACGGCTCGGTACTCCACAGCAATTCTGGCGCGTAGGAACGCAGTCCCCAGGCGAAACCGATGCCGAAGGTGCCGGCAAAGCCAATCAGGTTGAGCAGCCGCCAGGCCTTGAACCAGGCGATGGCGAGGATGCCGGCATTGAGCAAGGCGAAGTAGCTGAACAGCGCGACGTGGTTGCCGGCGCCGGTAGACGTGAGGATCGGCGCGGCAAAACCGCCCAGCGCGGCGGCGCACGCCAGCGCCAGTGAGTCCTGGGTGATGGCCAGAATGGCCGAGAACACCGTCACCGCCACCAACAGGCCAAGGGCCGCCGTCGGATCCAGCAATGGATGCAAACGCATCGCCGCGAACACCGTCAGGTACAGCACGGCAATCCCGGTGCCTTGCAGCATCAGCGCATAATTGGTATTGCGATGGCGCAGCCACCAGCCCAAACCGAGCAGCCCCAATGCCGCCGCTGCGACGCCGGCGTAACGCAATTCGATCGGCACCACCATGCCTTCGGTGGCGTAGCGCAGCAGAAAGGCCAGACCGAGAAACAGCAGCACCACACCGACCCGCAGCACGGTGTTGCCGCCGAACAGCCAAGCGCGGGCGCCACTGATGGCGCGGTCGATGAAGTTGGGCCCGCGCGGGGTGACGGGTTCTTGCGGTTCGTGGGCGACCGGTTCGGGTTTCCAGGCATCGGCAGGCAGTGCCCGACTGGTTTCAGTGGCCGCCGCCGTAATGGGTTCGAGCTCGGGAGGCAGGTCCCAGATCAGCTCCGGGGTATGGAGCGCAATTTCGTCGAGTGAGAACCCGGCAGTCGGGGCCGGCTCACTAGCAATCGATTCATTGGCAACCGACTCGCTGGTATCAGGCACCTGGACGCCAGACACCTCCAGCAACGCCAGACGTTGCTGCACCGCCTCAAGCGCCACCTGCGCCTGGGCCAGTAATTGGCGTTGCGCGGTGGCTTGCGAATCCAGACGGCCGATGCGAATGGCCTGGCCAATCCCCAACCCGAGCAAGCCGCCCAAGAGTGCATCACTGAACGACTCGTCGAGTATCCAGCCGAGCACCAGCCCTATCAGCATGAAAATCCATTGCATGGTCGATATCCCTAAGCGGCCCATTGCCTTGTGGCGTCTGCACTGACGTCATCGCGGGCAAGCCATGCTCCCACAGTCCGTGTGATCCTGTGGGAGCATGGCTTGCCCGCGATTGAGCGCGCAGCGCTCACTGAAACTGGCGCTTAGTATATCGATCAGGCCCAACAATCGCCGGGCCTTGCACGCAATTATTGCTAAAAGTTACTCCAGCGCCTTCCAGATATCCGTGGCGTACTCGCGAATGGTCCGGTCCGAGGAGAACCAGCCCATCCGCGCCGTGTTCAGCACCGCCGAGCGCCACCATTCCTTGGAGTCGTGCCAATGGGCTTCGACGCGCATCTGCGCATTCCAGTAAGAATCGAAATCGGCGCACACCAGGAAGCGGTCGTAATCCACCAGCGAATCGATCAGCCCGGCGTAACGGGACGGATCATCCGGCGAAAACACCCCGCCACGAATCGCTTGCAACACGTCATTGAGTCGATGAGACGCGGCGATATCCGGCGTCGCATTGAATTCATGGTTCTGCTTGCGCGCTTCAACCTGCTGCGCACTGAGGCCAAAGATGAACATGTGCTCAGAGCCGATGCGCTCGCACATTTCCACGTTGGCCCCGTCAAGGGTGCCGATGGTCAATGCACCGTTGAGGCCGAACTTCATGTTGCTGGTGCCGGAGGCTTCGAAGCCGGCGGTGGAAATCTGCTCCGACAAATCCGCCGCCGGAATAATGCTCTCCGCCAGGCTGACGTTGTAGTTGGGCAGGAACACCACTTTGAGCAAGCCGCGCACCGTCGGGTCGTTGTTCACCACCCGGGCGATGTCATTGGTCAGTTTGATGATCAGCTTGGCCTGGTGATAACTGGCCGCCGCCTTGCCGGCGAAGATCTTCACCCGCGGTACCCAGTCGATTTCAGGTTCCGCCCGAATCGCCTGATACAACGCCACGGTGTGCATGAGGTTGAGCAACTGGCGTTTGTATTCGTGGATCCGCTTGACCTGCACATCGAACATCGCCGCCGGGTTGACCGCCACCCCCAGCCGCTCGTGAATCAGGTGCGCCAGGGCTTTCTTGCTGTGCAGCCGCTGCTCCGCGAACGCCTTGCGGAACGCGGATTTCTCGGCGAACGGTTCCAGATCAAGCAAGCGCCCTTCGGGGTTGTCCAGCAAATCAGGGCCGAGGGCATCGACCATCATCGACGTCAGCTCGGGGTTGGCCTGGTACAGCCAGCGGCGGAAGGTGATGCCGTTGGTCTTGTTATTGATCCTATTCGGGTATAGCTTGTGCAGTTCGGAGAACACCGTTTTACGCATCAATTGCGTATGCAGGCCGGACACGCCGTTGACGCTGTGGGAGCCGAGAAACGCCAGGTTACCCATGCGCACACGCCGACCGTTGTCTTCCTCGATCAGCGACACAGCGCGCAGCACGTCGAAATCGTGCACGCCTTTGGCACGTAGCGAATCGATGTGATGGGCGTTGATCAGGTAAATGATCTGCATGTGTCGCGGCAGCATCCGCTCCATCAAGCCGACTGGCCAGGTTTCCAGCGCTTCCGGCAGCAGCGTGTGGTTGGTGTAGGAAAGCGTGTCGACGGTAACCTGCCACGCCGCATCCCAGGCGACGTCGTAGACATCCACCAGTTGGCGCATCAATTCGGCCACGGCAATCGAGGGGTGGGTGTCGTTGAGCTGGATCGCCGCGTGATCGCCCAGGGTCAGGACCGAGGTGTGCATGTTGCGATGGCGGCGCAGCAAGTCTTGCAGGGAGGCGGCGACAAAGAAGTATTCCTGACGCAAACGCAGTTCCTGGCCGGCTTCGGTGCTGTCCGCCGGGTAGAGCACGCGGGAGATACTTTCGGCCCGGGCCACTTCGGCCACCGCACCCAAGTGGTCGCCAGCGTTGAAACGTTCCAGGTGCAAATCTTCCATGGCCCGGGCGCGCCACAAACGCAGCGTGTTGACGCTCGCCCCGCGCCAACCGACCACCGGCGTGTCATACGCAATGGCGCGGACGGTTTCCACCGGGGTCCAGACCTGCTTGGTCTTGCCGTTTTCATCGGTGAAGGTTTCGACGCTGCCACCAAAGCCAATCGGGTACACAACCTCTGGCCGTTCAAACTCCCACGGGTTGCCGAAGTCCAGCCAGTGTTCGGTCTGCTCCTGCTGCCAGCCGTCGACGATGGCCTGGCGAAACAAACCGTGCTCGTAACGAATGCCATAACCATGACCGGCGATGCCGAGGGTCGACATGCTTTCCATAAAGCACGCGGCCAGACGACCGAGGCCGCCGTTGCCCAGCGCCGCATCGGGTTCCAGCAGGCGGATGCGTTCAAGGTCGACACCGAGTTCGGTCAGGGCTTCGCGAGCGACGTCGAGCAGGCCAAGGTTGCTCAGGCTGTCGTAGAGCAGCCGGCCAATAAGAAATTCCAGGGAAAGGTAATAAACCCGTTTCTGCCCTTTGCGGTAGATCTGCCGGGTGTGGTCCATCCAGTGCTCGACCATGTGATCTCGTGCCGCCAGGGCGATGGCTTCGAACCAGTCGTGGTCGAAGGCGTGATCCGGGTCTTTACCCACCGCGTAAGTGAGTTTGGTCAAGACGGCGTCGCGGAATGCGGCCACCTCTGCATCGCGAACAAGTGGTTCTTGAGTCATCGATAGGACCTCGAGCGAGCGTGGAGTTGTTGAGCCTAGACGGTCTGACAGACGCTGGGGGCTCTGGTTCGGCAGTTTTTCCTGAGAGTGCGAGATCGGTCGGCATTACATTGTCGTGTGCCTGAATCAATGCAGGGGCCGTGCCGGATTAACGGTGCCGATTGGGCAATACAAAAAAATCTGGCGAAAGGTTGTTCAAAAATCCACCAGTCCCGGTATGATCGCGCGCCCTGATGCACGTGCTGGTAACAACCGATGATGAAGCCCAACCTGATCGCCGCCGCTGAGATCGATCGCCTCGATACCTGGGCCAAGTACTCTGCGCCGATGTGCGGTTCCTGCGTGTCCAGCTGCTGCACGCTGCCGGTCGAGGTCAAGATCAAGGATCTGATCCGCATCGGTATCGTCGACGAATTCGAGCGCGGCGAGCCGGCGAAAAACATCGCCAAGCGCCTGCAGAAGGAAGGGATCGTCGAGCGCTACAGCCAGAAAACCGAGATCTTTACCCTCCAGCGCATGAGCAACAACGATTGCCTGTACCTGGATCGTAAGAGCCGTCTGTGCACTATTTATGAAAAGCGCCCTGACACGTGCCGCAACCACCCGAAAATCGGGCCGCGCCCGGGGTATTGCGCCTACAAGCCCAAGGAAGTGGCGCGCGAGACCAGCAGCAGTCGCCGGCCCCTCGAGAAGTTTTAACCCCTTCGCATGAGCATTCCCACGCTCGGCGTGGGAATGTAGCCCGAGACGCTCCCCGCACTAAAGCGGACGCGGAGCGTCCATAGAGGCATTCCCACGCAGAGCGTGGGAACGATCAATCCCCCGTAGCAGCTGTCGAGCCTCAGCGAGGCTGCGTTCGGCTGCGCAGCAGTCGCAGTCCGGGGACAAGGTCGAAATGATGCACCGCAGCGTTTGATTTCACGACAGCTGCGCAGCCGAACGCAGCCTCGCAAGCTCGGCAGCTGCTATAGCCAGACAAACAAAAACGCCCCCGACCTTGCGGTCGGGGGCGTTTTTTTGCCAGCTAACTAAATGACTTAGTTACCGGACTTCTTCGCAGCGCGGGTACGCTCGCTTTCGCCCAGGATCTTCTTGCGAAGACGGATGGACTTAGGAGTGACTTCACACAGTTCGTCTTCTTGTACGAACTCCAGAGCTTGCTCCAGAGTGAACTTGACAGGCGGAACCAGTGCGATGGTTTCGTCTTTACCCGAAGCACGCATGTTGTCGAGCTTCTTGCCTTTAGTCGGGTTAACACCCAGGTCGTTGTCGCGGCTGTTCAAGCCAACGATTTGACCTTCATAGATGTCCTGGCCGTGTTCTACGAACAACTTGCCACGCGCCTGCAGGGTTTCCAGCGAGTAAGTCAGAGCCTTACCGGTAGCAACCGATACCAGCACGCCGTTCTGACGGCCGGACATGTCGCCGGACTTCATCACGTCGTAACGGTCGAAGATCGAGGTCAGGATGCCGCCACCGGAGGTCAGGGTCAGGAACTCGTTACGGAAACCGATCAAGCCACGAGCCGGGATGTTGTACTCAAGGCGCACACGGCCCTTGCCATCCGGAACCATGTTGGTCAGGTCGCCTTTACGCAGGCCCATTTGCTCCATGATCGCGCCCTGGGATTCTTCCGGCAGGTCGATGGTCACGTTTTCGTACGGTTCGTGCTTGACGCCGTCAACCATACGGATGATCACTTCCGGACGACCAACACCCATTTCGAAGCCTTCGCGACGCATGGTTTCGATCAGTACCGAGAGGTGCAGCTCACCACGGCCGGACACTTTGAACTTGTCAGCCGAGTCGCCTTCTTCAACGCGCAGAGCAACGTTGTACAGCAGCTCTTTGTCCAGACGTTCCTTGATGTTACGGCTGGTCACGAACTTGCCTTCACGGCCGCAGAACGGCGAGTCGTTAACCTGGAAGGTCATCGAAACGGTTGGCTCGTCAACGGTCAACGGCTTCATCGCTTCAACGTTCAGTGGGTCGCACAGAGTGTCGGAGATGAACAGTTGGTCGAAGCCGCTAACGCAGACGATGTCGCCGGCAGCTGCTTCTTCAACGTCGATGCGGTGCAGACCGTGGTGACCCATCAGCTTCAGGATACGACCGTTACGGCGCTTGCCGTCGGCATCGATTGCCACAACCGGGGTGTTCGGCTTGACGCGACCACGAGCGATACGGCCAACGCCGATAACACCCAGGAAGCTGTTGTAGTCCAGAGCGGAGATCTGCATCTGGAACGGACCGTCACGGTCGACTTTCGGTGCTGGTACATCGTCGACGATCGACTGGTACAGCGGGGTCATGTCTTCAGCCATGGCGGTGTGGTCAAGACCAGCAATACCGTTCAGGGCCGAGGCGTAGACGACTTTGAAGTCCAGCTGTTCTTCGGTAGCACCCAGGTTGTCGAACAGGTCGAAGATCTGGTCCAGAACCCAGTCCGGACGCGCGCCTGGACGGTCAACCTTGTTGATGACCACGATTGGACGCAGGCCGGCTTCGAAAGCCTTCTTGGTCACGAAACGGGTTTGCGGCATAGGGCCGTCTTGAGCGTCAACCAGCAGCAGAACGGAGTCAACCATCGACATTACGCGTTCAACTTCACCGCCGAAGTCGGCGTGGCCCGGGGTGTCCACGATGTTGATGTGGTAGCCGTTCCAGTTGATGGCGGTGTTTTTCGCCAGAATGGTAATACCGCGCTCTTTCTCCTGGTCGTTGGAGTCCATCACGCGCTCGTCGTTGAGCTCGTTGCGCTCCAGGGTGCCGGATTGACGCAAGAGTTTGTCTACCAGGGTGGTTTTACCATGGTCAACGTGAGCAATGATGGCGATGTTGCGTAGATTTTCGATCACTTGTGTATCTCGATCAGAGGATTCGGTGTGCTGACAAGTCTTGGCAGCGATTTACAGTAGAGTCAGGCCTTGCCGTTACAGCTTGACGGCAGAGTCGGGGGGCCGGTGACGCAGGCCACAGGCATACAGCCCCGGGCTCTTAGCTCGGTCGATAAACGCGCACATTGGCATGCCCCTCACTGAGCAAATGGTGGGCATGCAGGCGACTCATCACGCCTTTGTCGCAATACAGCAGGTACTGGCGAGTAGGGTCCAGTTCCTTGAAACGAGCGTTCAATGCATAAAACGGCATCGTTTGTACCTCGATGCCAGCGAGGTCCAGCGGGTCATCCTCAGCGGCATCCGGGTGACGGATGTCGATGACGATTTGCCCCGCCAGCGCTTCGCTGACTTCTTCAATCTGCAAGTCCTGGCCCAATTCGTCGATTACGCGATCGATCGGCACCAGTTTGGCGTTTTCGAGCGCACGCTCGAGCACCGCCATGTCGAATTCTTTCTCTTCGTGCTCCACCCGGTGGCGCTTGGCAGCCGTCTTCGGATTAACCGAGATGACCCCGCAGTATTCCGGCATGTGCTTGGCGAAGTCGGCCGTCCCGATTTCGTTGGCCAGGTCGATGATGTCCTGCTTGTGACTGGCGATCAGCGGACGCAGCACCAGCTTCTCGGTCACGCAGTCGATCACGTTCAGGTTCGGCAAAGTCTGGCTCGACACCTGGGAGATCGCCTCGCCGGTCACCAGCGCTTCGATTTGCAGTCGATCAGCAATACGGGAAGCAGCGCGCAACATCATACGCTTCAAAACTACACCCATATGACTGTTATCGACTTTCCCGAGAATTTCTCCCAGTACTTCCTCGAACGGCACACTGACAAATAACACGCGCTGGGAGCTGCCGTACTTCTTCCAGATGAAGTGCGCGACTTCCATCACGCCCAGCTCGTGGGCCCTTCCGCCCAGATTGAAGAAGCAGAAGTGAGCCATCAGGCCGCGACGCATGATCTGGTAGGCCGCCACGGTGGAGTCGAAGCCGCCGGACATCAACACAAGTGTCTGTTCCAGTGCACCCAGCGGATAACCGCCGATGCCGTTGTGCTGACTGTGGATTACGAACAACCGTTGGTCGCGAACTTCGATTCGGACTTCGATTTCAGGCTTTTTCAGGTCAATCCCGGCGGCACCGCACTGACGGCGCAACTGGCTGCCGACGTACTTCTCAATATCTATCGAGCTAAATGGGTGCTTGCCGGCGCGTTTGCAACGCACCGAGAAAATCTTGCCGGCCAGCGCATCACCGTAGTGCTGCTTGCATTTTTCAACGATGTCGTCGAAATCCCCCAGCGGGTACTCATCGATCTGCAGGAAGTGCGCGACGCCCGGCATGCAGCTCAGGCGCTCGCCCATCTCCTTCAGGGCCTTGGGGTCGCTGACGCGGGTTTCCAGCTCGAGGTTGTCCCACACGCCGTTCACCACCACGGCCGGGTCCAGATCGCGGAGCACGGCACGGATGTTCTTGGCCAATTGGCGGATGAAACGCATCCGTACCGGGCGGCTCTTGATGGTGATCTCAGGGAAGACTTTTACGATTAATTTCATGGAAACAGCGCGCGCATGGCCTGCCGAAAAAGGGGGGCGCGGATTATAGCGGAAATTGCTCAAGGTTTAACCAATTAATGTGCAGAAGGTTTTGCGCGCACCAAAACGGGTCATTTGTGAAATTCAGCGCTACATTGTAGGGCGGGATTTCCCACCTAAAGGGCCTTTGCGCCTTTATAAGCGTGTATTTGGGGCAAAAAACCCATGGTGGGGCACTGGCATGCAATTTGCTCCCTTGTGAGGCAGGTTGCCTTGGCAGAGTATTCGCGCCGGCATCACCAACATTCTAAGGGCATCCACTACTAAGCCCGAAGCCACCCGGAGGACACTATGTCGAAGTCGGTTCAACTCATCAAAGATCATGACGTCAAGTGGATTGATCTGCGCTTCACAGACACCAAAGGCACTCAGCACCACGTGACCATGCCGGCTCGCGACGCGCTGGATGACGACTTCTTCGAAGTCGGCAAAATGTTCGATGGCTCCTCCATCGCTGGCTGGAAAGGCATCGAAGCCTCCGACATGATCCTGATGCCGGACGACTCCACCGCTGTTCTCGACCCGTTCACCGAAGAGCCGACCCTGATCCTGGTCTGCGACATCATCGAACCTTCGAGCATGCAAGGCTACGACCGCGACCCACGTGCGATCGCCCGCCGCGCCGAAGAACACCTGAAAGCCACCGGTATCGGTGACACCGTGTTCGCTGGTCCAGAGCCAGAGTTCTTCATCTTCGACCAGGTCAAATTCAAGTCCGACATTTCCGGCTCCATGTTCAAGATCTACTCTGAACAAGGTTCGTGGATGTCCGACCAGGACATCGAAGGCGGCAACAAAGGCCACCGTCCAGGCGTCAAAGGCGGCTATTTCCCGGTTCCGCCGTTCGACCACGACCACGAAATCCGTACCTCCATGTGCAACGCACTGGAAGAAATGGGCCTGACCGTCGAAGTTCACCACCACGAAGTGGCGACTGCCGGCCAGAACGAAATCGGCGTCAAGTTCAACACCCTGGTGAAGAAAGCCGACGAAACCCAAACCCTGAAGTACGTCGTGCACAACGTTGCCGATGCCTACGGCCGCACCGCGACCTTCATGCCTAAGCCTCTGTACGGCGACAACGGCTCGGGTATGCACGTACACATGTCCATCTGGAAAGATGGCAAGAACACCTTCGCTGGCGAAGGTTATGCCGGCCTGTCCGACACCGCCCTGTACTTCATCGGCGGTATCATCAAGCACGGTAAGGCCCTGAACGGCTTCACCAACCCGGCTACCAACTCCTACAAGCGTCTGGTTCCAGGCTTCGAAGCTCCAGTGATGCTGGCCTACTCGGCTCGCAACCGTTCCGCTTCGATCCGTATTCCTTACGTGTCGAGCCCGAAAGCCCGCCGTATCGAAGCACGTTTCCCGGATCCGGCTGCCAACCCGTACCTGTGCTTCGCCGCACTGCTGATGGCTGGCCTGGACGGCATCCAGAACAAGATCCACCCTGGCGACGCAGCTGACAAAAACCTGTACGACCTGCCGCCTGAAGAGGCGAAAGAGATCCCACAAGTTTGCGGTAGCCTGAAAGAAGCCCTGGAAGAACTGGACAAAGGTCGTGCGTTCCTGACCAAAGGCGGCGTTTTCAGCGACGACTTCATCGACGCTTACATCGCCCTGAAAAGCGAAGAAGAAATCAAGGTACGTACCTTCGTACACCCACTGGAATACGAGCTGTACTACAGCTGCTGATCCGGTAGCGCTGCGGCACGCAGCGTGACAAAAAGAGGCCTCCTTCGCAGACTGTGTGAAAACCTAGCAATCTGCGCAAAGCTCAAAGAAAATGCTCCGTATCGAAAGATACGGAGCATTTTTCGTTATGGCTTACATCCAAGGTGAGTCCCGTAGCCAGACCAGTCTGTTCCCGGTCTCGCTGGAAGAACTGATCCCCGAGGATCATCTCGTTCGGGTTATTGACCTGTACGTCGCCAAGCTGGATCTGGTGCAACTGGGCTTTGATAAAGCGCTGCCCAAAAGCACAGGTCGTCCTTCTTATGATCCTGCCGATCAGCTCAAGCTCTACCTCTATGGCTATTTTCAGCGGATTCGCTCATCGCGGCGTCTCGAAGCCGAGTGCCAGCGCAACATCGAAGTGATGTGGCTGATCAACCGGCTTAAGCCCGACTTCAAGACCATCGCCGACTTTCGCAAAAACAACAAATCCGCCTTTGTGGCGACGTGCGGTGCCTTCGTCCGGTTTTGCCGCATGGCCGGTCTGATCGCAGGAGACTTGGTGGCCATCGACGGCAGCAAGTTTCAGGCAGTCGCTTCCTCGCGGCGCCATATGAACCTCAAGCAACTCAAGCGTCAGGAAGAAAAACTGGATAAGCGCATCGCTCAGTATCTGGCCGAACTGGATGAGGCTGACAGGCTCGATGCGGGAGAGGTGATTGATCGCGGCGCGATCAAAACAGCACTGGTGCAGCTTAAAGTTCGCCAGCAGGACAATCAGAGCTGCCAAGCGCTGATGAACTCGATGGGCCTGGAGCAGTTCAACACCCACGAAAGCGATGCCCGAATGATGCGCACGCCCAAGGGGCCGCGTGTGTCCTATAACGTGCAGAGCGCCGTGGATGCCAAGCATTGCCTGATTCTGCATCATGAGGTTACCCAGGATGGCGACGACCGCAAGCAACTCGAACCAATGGCTAAAGCCGCCAAAGAACAGCTGGAACAAGATGCCCTGACCGTGACTGCCGATGCCGGCTACTCCAACGGCCAGCAGTTTCAGGCCTGCGAGGAGGCTGCGATTACCGTTTATGTGCCGCCCAACCGCTCGGTCAATCCTGGTGGTGAGGACTTTTTTGAGCGCAAAGACTTTATCTACGAAGCCGAACACGATCGTTATCAGTGCCCGGCAGGCAAGTGGTTAACGCTCAAACAGCGCCACAAGGGCGATCGGATCTATCAGGCAGATGTCAGCGACTGCGCCGCCTGCCCGCTCAAATCCCAATGCACTGGCGCTCAGCGCCGCTACGTCTCACGCCACGCCCATGAGGAAGCCTTTGAGCGAATGGAGCAACGAATGCTGGCCCATCCGCAGATGATGGCCAACCGAAGATCCATTGTTGAGCACCCCTTCGGCAACCTGAAGCAATGGCTGTTTGGCAATGCTCGCTTCCTGTTGCGTCAACTGGAGGGCGCGAGAGCGGAAATGGCCTTGGCAGTGAGTGCCTACAACCTAAAACGCGCAATTAGTGTGCTCGGGGCCCGCCAATTGATGGCGTTAATGGGCTGAAAGGCTTTTTTCGCCTGTCGCCCGCACCAAAACAAACGCCCCGAACAAGTCGGGGCGTTTGTTGGGCCGGCCTTCAGCGCGTTTTCACACAGTCTGTTCGGGAGGCCTTTTTTGTGGGCGGCTTCCGACAACGAATATCGATTTCTCCTCCCACACACACAGCATCGTCCGGCATCAACCCAGTTGAATGACTCGTAGCCTGTTCACTACCTGCAATCAATGGATGGAATGATGAAAACTTTCCCACTCAAGACGCTACTGGCCGCCTTCACCGCCCTCACCCTTCTAGGCTGCACCACAAAACCTCAATCGACAGAAATCGAACGAGAAATCCTGCTCAAAAGCAGCCAGTCGTGGGACAACTCGCCTTACATGCGTTACCCGGATGCCGCACCCGAACTGACCGTGCTCAAACTCAAGATACCGGCCAACACCCGACTGCCCTGGCACATCCACGCGATTCCCAATGCGGGTTATATCCTCTCCGGCGAGCTGATTATCGAGAGCAAGGACAGCGGCCAGACCAGACGCGTCAAACAAGGCGAAGCCGTCGCAGAAATGGTCAATATCACCCATCGAGGGGTCACCGGTGATGAACCGGTAGAACTTATTGTGTTCTATGCTGGCAGCGAAGGTATTCCATTGTCGGAGTAAGTCCTTGCTTTAACAGGGAGTCTGAATGCGGCCATTTTTTATGCTTCTGCTGCTGTCTTTCGTTTCTCCCGTGATGGCCCAGATCTACAAATACACCGACGTCGACGGCAACACCGCTTACAGCAATCAGCCGCCCGATGGCGTCAAGGCGCAGCCGGTTGAGTTGCCACCGCTCAATAGTGTGGAACGCCAAACGCCTCCCGCAACGTCGAACGTCACCCGCGACGAACAGCCTCGCAGCGCCTACGAGGTGCTGCAGTTGACCGGCCTGCCCACCGACGAGGCCTTGCGCGCCAACAACGGCACGTTCACCGTCACCGTGTTGATCAAGCCTCGCTTGCAGGCGCCGCATGTGTTGAGGCTGCTGCTGGACGGTCAACCCTACGGCCAACCCAGCAACGTGCCGATCCTGCAGCTGGTGAACATCGACCGTGGCGAACACCGCCTGGCGGTGCAGGTACTCAATGGAGAGACCGTGCTTCAGCAAAGTCCGACCGTGACGCTCACCGTACAAAGGGTGCATAAGTCATGAGTCGGTGGCTGCTGGCGGCCTGGCTGATCGCCCTTCCTGTGTCGGCCGAGGTGTTCACTTACATCGACGCCCAAGGCAACCGCACCTTCACCGACCAGCCGACGCACGGCAACGCCAAACGTGTGCCGCTGGCAACCAGCAACCGCATGGCCGCCCACCCTACCGCTGCACAGCCGTTGTTGGCGGCGAACCCGCCCGAAGAACAGCCGCTTTTTCACTACGACATGCTGCGCATACTGGTGCCCGAACCGGACGCGACGATCCGTAGCAGTGCCGGCGAAATCATTGTCAGCGTCACCAACGAACCCGGCCTGCAACCGGGTCATCGCTACCGGCTGCTGCTTGATGGCCAACCCACTGCCGAACCCGGCTTCAGCCCGGTATTCCCACTGAGCAATATCGATCGCGGCACGCACAACCTGTCCGTGGAAATCCTCGATGAGCAAGGCCGTACTGTCGAACGCACGGCTAACCAGCCATTTCACATGCAGCGAACCTCCCTCGCGCAAAAACGCCAGGTCAAACCCTGCACCCTCACCGACTACGGTCAACGACCGGAATGCCCGCTCAAAGACAAACCGGCAGAAGAAAAAAATCCGTTCTTGCGTTTGTTCTAACGCCGTTCAGGTTTGCGCACTATATTGGTGCAATAGGTTGCACCGTTCCCACATCGCAACCCATTTTGGTTCGAAAGTACCCGCGAAAGCTGGCAGAACGCCACGCAAACGAGCTTCAAACGTCCGTTTCAGGGGTTAAACGCTTCTTTTCGGAGCCTTGGTTTGGTTTTTGCATTTTCCCCGCATCAGCGCTTGTTTCGTGCGCACGCTCCGCCCCAGAAGAGGTCCCGATGACCATTAGCGACGCACTACACCGTTTGCTACTCGACAACCTCACCACTGCCACCATCCTGCTCGACGCCGAACTGCGCCTTGAGTACATGAACCCGGCGGCGGAGATGCTGCTGGCCATCAGCGGCCAGCGTAGCCATGGGCAGTTCATCAGCGAGTTGTTCACCGAATCCACCGAAGCGTTGAATTCCCTGCGCCAGGCCGTCGAGCAGGCGCACCCCTTTACCAAGCGCGAAGCGATGCTCACCGCCCTCACCGGCCAGACATTGACCGTCGACTACGCCGTAACGCCGATCCTGGCCAACGGCGCCACCCTGCTGTTGCTGGAAGTCCACCCGCGTGATCGCTTGTTGCGCATCACCAAGGAAGAGGCGCAGTTGTCGAAGCAGGAAACCAGCAAGATGCTGGTGCGCGGCCTCGCTCACGAGATCAAGAACCCGCTGGGCGGGATTCGCGGCGCGGCGCAATTGCTCGCCCGCGAACTGCCGGAAGAAAGCCTGCGCGACTACACCAACGTCATCATTGAAGAAGCCGATCGCCTGCGAAACCTCGTCGACCGCATGCTCGGCTCGAACAAGCTGCCCTCGCTGGCCATGTGCAACGTCCACGAAGTGCTGGAACGCGTGTGTCATCTGGTGGAAGCGGAAAGCCAGGGTTGCATCACCTTGGTGCGCGACTACGACCCGAGCATTCCCGACGTGTTGATCGACCGCGAACAAATGATTCAGGCCGTCCTGAACATCGTGCGCAACGCGATGCAGGCCATCAGCAGCCAGAACGAACTGCGCCTGGGTCGCATCAGCCTGCGCACCCGCGCCATGCGCCAGTTCACCATCGGCCACGTGCGCCATCGCCTGGTGACCAAGATCGAGATCATCGACAACGGTCCGGGCATTCCTGTGGAACTTCAGGAAACCATTTTCTTTCCCATGGTCAGCGGTCGTCCGGACGGTACCGGGCTGGGGCTGGCCATTACCCAGAACATCATCAGCCAGCACCAGGGCTTGATCGAATGTGACAGCCACCCAGGCCACACCACTTTCTCGATCTTTCTGCCACTGGAACAAGGAGCCACATCGACATGAGCCGTAGTGAAACCGTGTGGATCGTCGATGACGACCGTTCTATCCGTTGGGTCCTGGAAAAAGCCTTGCAACAGGAAGGCATGACTACGCAAAGCTTTGACAGTGCCGATGGCGTGATGAGTCGCCTGGCGCGCCAGCAGCCGGATGTGATCATCTCTGACATCCGCATGCCGGGTGCCAGTGGCCTGGACCTGCTGGCACGGATCCGCGAGCAACATCCACGGCTGCCGGTGATCATCATGACGGCTCACTCTGATCTGGACAGCGCTGTCGCGTCCTATCAGGGTGGCGCTTTTGAGTACCTGCCCAAGCCATTCGATGTCGATGAAGCCGTCTCCCTGGTCAAGCGCGCCAATCAGCACGCCCAGGAACAGCAAGGCCTGGAAGTCGCGCCAACCCTGACGCGTACCCCGGAAATCATCGGTGAAGCGCCGGCCATGCAGGAAGTGTTTCGCGCCATCGGGCGCTTGAGCCACTCCAACATCACCGTGTTGATCAATGGCGAATCCGGTACCGGTAAAGAACTGGTAGCCCACGCGCTGCACCGCCACAGCCCACGGGCCGCCTCGCCGTTTATCGCGCTGAACATGGCGGCCATTCCAAAAGACTTGATGGAATCAGAGCTGTTCGGCCACGAGAAAGGCGCGTTCACCGGCGCGGCCAACTTGCGTCGCGGCCGTTTCGAGCAGGCTGACGGCGGCACGCTGTTCCTTGATGAAATCGGCGACATGCCGGCCGACACCCAGACGCGCTTGCTGCGTGTATTGGCCGACGGCGAGTTCTATCGCGTGGGCGGTCATGTGCCGGTGAAGGTCGATGTGCGAATCATCGCCGCGACTCACCAGAATCTGGAAACCCTGGTGCATGCCGGGAAATTCCGTGAGGACTTGTTCCATCGCCTCAACGTGATCCGCATCCACATTCCGCGCCTGTCGGACCGTCGTGAAGACATCCCGACGCTGGCCAAGCACTTCCTCAGCCGCGCCGCGCAAGAACTGGCGGTCGAGCCGAAGCTGCTGAAAAGCGAAACCGAGGAATACCTGAAAAACCTGCCGTGGGGCGGCAACGTGCGCCAGCTGGAGAACACCTGCCGCTGGATTACGGTGATGGCCTCCGGTCGCGAAGTGCACATCAGCGACCTGCCGCCGGAATTGCTGAGCCTGCCGCAAGATTCGGCGCCGGTGACCAACTGGGAGCAAGCGCTTCGCCAGTGGGCCGATCAGGCGCTGGCGCGTGGTCAGTCAAGCCTGCTCGACAGCGCCGTGCCGGCCTTCGAACGGATCATGATCGAAACCGCGCTCAAACACACCGCCGGTCGCCGCCGCGATGCTGCCGTTTTGCTGGGCTGGGGTCGCAATACCCTGACGCGCAAGATCAAGGAATTGGGAATGAAGGTTGATGGTGGGGATGATGACGAGGGGGATGAGGGCTAAGCAGCTTTAGTTCTTCACTGACTGTTACATCCAATCGCGGGCAAGCCTTGCTCCTACCGGTCATACGCCAATTTTGACATTGCGCATGACCGGTAGGAGCAACGCTTGCCCGCGATGCTTTTGGGGTCAGAGTGCACCGACTGAATGCACCGTGAACCGCAATCGCGCACAAAGACTGATTCACAACCTCGCATTTTTTCGCAATTGAACCCCACTCGAAAAAACACGAAAGCCCCGAAATACGGGGCTTTGCGCGTTCAAGGACGGCTTTCTGTACCAAATTGTTAAAACCTGGCACGCCCCCTGCAATAGTCCATTCAGTGATTCGGTTCACTACCCGGTTTCGGGGACCTTGGTACAGGCAGGCCGGGGATTCCCCTCTTTAACATCGGGCTCACACCGCACAAGCGACGAGCCCAAACAGTTTTGGGGCCCTTGATACAGGCAGGTCAGGGGTTCCTTCTTTACACCGGGCTCACGACGCAATGCGCGAGCCCTGCCGTTTTGGGAACCTTGGTACAGGCAGGCCGGGGATTCCCTCTTTTATTGCTCCCGGAGATGGATCTCCAACCGCCAGCGGTCATCGACCTCGCTGCCGGCCCATTCGCCTTGCAGCGGCCGGGCCGCAACCACCGACAGCAACAACCCCCCATCACTCAAACGCACCCGCCAGTTGACGCTTTTGTCGCCGAGCCTGAGCTGACCTTTCTGCGCCTTGCCCTCAGCCTCGAACAGCAGCGCGAGACTACCGTCCACGAACTCGCCGTGGCTCTTGGGTTCGTTGTTGAACCACGCCACCAGCCCGTCGCTTGTGACCTCGACCTGCTGCAAAACAGTCGGGTCGGGCGCGGTCAGGCGACCGATCATCAGCCCCACCATCATTCCGACAATCGCCAGCGAACCAAGCACTCGCGGGAATAGTTTCGAACGCGGGTCCTTTGGCGGCGTAGAATGCCCGTCATCTTTACCTTCGGAGCCGTGCATGTTTCACGTCATCCTTTTTCAACCAGAAATTCCGCCGAATACCGGCAACGTTATCAGGCTGTGCGCCAACAGTGGCTGCCACCTGCATTTGATCGAACCGCTAGGCTTCGAGATGGACGACAAGCGCCTGCGCCGGGCCGGTCTCGATTACCACGAGTATGCCACCCTGCAACGTCACGCAGACCTCGCCAGTTGCCTGGAGAGCCTCGGTCATCCTCGGCTGTTCGCCTTCACCACCAAGGGCTCGCGGCCCTTCCACGATGCCAGCTTCGCCGAGGGCGACGCCTTTCTGTTCGGCCCGGAAAGCCGCGGCTTGCCGGCCGACGTGCTCGACGCCTTGCCTGCGGAACAGCGCCTGCGCTTACCGATGCGTGAAGGCTGTCGCAGCCTGAACCTGTCGAACACCGTGGCGGTCGCCGTGTACGAAGCGTGGCGCCAGAACGGCTTCAAGTAACCCCAAGATCATTTTCGCCGGACAGAAACAATCGCGGGCAAGCCCGCTCCCACAGGTTTCGCACAACCCTGTGGGAGCGGGCTTGCCCGCGATTTTCAGCAGCGCCGTTTATTGAACGGTCGGCGTCTCGCCCGCAGCCTGCATGCGCTGCAGCTCTTGCGCATACAGCGCGTCGAAGTTCACTGGCGCCAGCATCAGGGCCGGGAACGAGCCACGGGTGACCAGGCTGTCCAGGGTTTCACGAGCGTACGGGAACAGGATGTTCGGGCAGAACGCGCCGAGGGTGTGGCTCATCGAAGCGTCGTCCAGGTTCTTGATCAGGAAGATCCCGGCCTGTTGCACTTCAGCAATGAACGCCACTTCGCCGTTTTCACCGTTCTTCACGGTAACCGACAGGGTCAGCACGACCTCGTGGAAGTCACCTTCCAGGGTCTTTTGACGAGTGTTCAGATCCAGACCGACGCTCGGTTCCCACTGCTGGCGGAAAATTGCCGGGCTTTTCGGGGCTTCGAAGGACAAGTCGCGTACGTAGATGCGCTGCAAGGAGAATTGCGGTGCGGTTTCTTCTTCGCTAGCTGCAGTGTTCTGTTGGTCAGTCATCTCAGATCCTTTCTGATCTTGGGGTCTTATAGGGAAGGCATTCAGGCCTTGAGCATTGCGTCGAGCTTACCGGCGCGCTCAAGGGCAAACAAATCATCACAACCGCCCACGTGGGTGCTGCCGATCCAGATCTGCGGCACGGACGTACGTCCGGCTTTCTGGGCCATGGCGGCGCGCACCTGCGGCTTGCCATCGACCTTGATCTCTTCGAAGGCCACACCTTTGTTCTCGAGCAGGTACTTGGCTCGCGAACAGTAAGGGCAGTAATCGCTGGAGTAGACGACGACGTTGCTCATATCACTTCACCAGCGGCAGGTTGTCGCCCTTCCAGCTGGAAATACCACCGGAGAGCTTGGCGGCGGTGAAGCCGGATTTCATCAGCTCGCGAGCGTGCGTACCGGCGGTCTGGCCCATGGCGTCGACCAGGATAATGGTCTTGGCCTTGTGCTTTTCCAGTTCGCCGATGCGAGCGGTCAGTTTGTCGTGAGGAATGTTCACCGCGCCAACGATGTGACCAGCGGCAAAGTCCTTGGTCGACCGAATGTCGATCACAACGCCCGCGTCCTTGTTGACCAGCCCGGTCAGTTCACCGGTGCTCAGGCTACGGCCGCCGCCTTGCATTTGATAGGCAATCAGCGACGCCAGCAGTACGACGAAGATACCGACAAGAATGTAGTGGTTAGTGGCAAATTCAATCAGGTGAGCAACCATCGAAGGAGGTTCCAGGGCGTTAAAATGTCGGCCAGTATACACAGCCACTATGGTGGGCCAAACCCCGTCCGGCGGTGACGTGGCCGGAACTTCGCTTTAAACTGCCACTCCCTTTTCCATCGCCCTCTTTTAACTTGAGCCAGAGTGAATCCATGACTACCACGCCTAAACCTTTGGTCCTGATTATTCTCGATGGCTTCGGTCACAGTGAGAGCCCTGAATCCAACGCCATCTTTGCGGCCAAGAAACCCGTGCTGGACCGTCTGTGGGCCACCGTGCCGAACGGCCTGATCTCCGGCAGTGGCATGGACGTCGGCCTGCCGGACGGCCAGATGGGCAACTCCGAAGTCGGCCACATGAATCTCGGCGCCGGCCGCGTGGTGTATCAGGACTTCACGCGCGTGACCAAATCGATCCGTGACGGCGAGTTCTTCGAGAACCCGACCATCTGCGCCGCCGTGGACAAAGCCGTCGCTGCCGGCAAAGCCGTGCATTTCATGGGCCTGCTGTCCGATGGCGGCGTTCACAGCCACCAGGACCACCTCATCGCCATGGCGGAACTGGCATTCAAGCGCGGCGCCGAGAAAATCTACCTGCACGCCTTCCTCGACGGTCGCGACACCCCGCCTAAAAGCGCACAGTCGTCCATCGAATTGCTCGACGCCAGCTTCCAGGCGCTGGGCAAAGGCCGGATCGCCAGCATCATTGGCCGTTACTTCGCCATGGACCGCGATAATCGTTGGGACCGCGTGGCCCAGGCCTACAACCTGATTGTCGACGGCAACGGCGAATTCAACGCCGCCACCGCCCAGGAAGGCCTGCAAGCCGCTTACGAGCGTGGCGAGAGCGACGAATTCGTCAAAGCCACCTCCATCGGTGAGCCGGTAAAAGTAGAAGACGGCGACGCCGTGGTGTTCATGAACTTCCGCGCTGACCGCGCCCGTGAACTGACTCGCGTGTTCGTCGAAGACGGTTTCAACGAGTTCGAACGCAGCCGTCAGCCGAAACTGGCCGGCTTCGTCATGCTGACCCAATACGCCGCCAGCATCCCTGCGCCGTCGGCGTTTGCCGCGGGCAGCCTGGAAAACGTGCTGGGCGACTACCTGGCAAAAAACGGCAAAACTCAATTGCGCATCGCTGAAACCGAGAAGTACGCCCACGTGACCTTCTTCTTCTCCGGCGGTCGCGAAGAACCGTTCCCGGGCGAAGAACGCATCCTGATCCCGTCGCCAAAAGTCGCTACCTATGACTTGCAGCCGGAAATGAGCGCACCTGAAGTCACCGACCGCATCGTCGATGCCATCGAAAACCAGCGTTACGACGTGATCGTGGTCAACTACGCCAACGGCGACATGGTCGGCCACAGCGGCGTGTTCGAGGCAGCGGTCAAGGCAGTGGAATGCCTGGACCAGTGCGTCGGCCGCGTCGTCGATGCGCTGGAAAAAGTCGGCGGCGAAGCGCTGATCACCGCTGACCACGGCAACGTCGAGCAAATGTCCGATGAAACCACTGGCCAGGCACACACCGCCCACACCACCGAGCCGGTGCCTTTCATCTATTTCGGCAAGCGAGACCTGAAGGTTCGCGAAGGCTGCGTCCTGGCGGATGTAGCGCCGACCATGCTGAAGTTGCTGGGCCTGGAACAACCGGCGGAAATGACCGGGACTTCGATTCTGGTGTAATCAAACCTCCAAACACCAAAAAACCTGTAGGAGCGGGCTTGCCCGCGATAGCAATCTGACCGCCAACATACATATTGAATGGTCGAAAGCTATCGCGGGCAAGCCCGCTCCCACAGTGGTTTGTGGTGGTTTTAAAGATTATTTGCAGATGTATCCCAGCCCAGTTATCACACAGTCCCAATTGGGCATTTTTTTTGCCACGCTTGGCGGGCATACTAGGCCGTCCCTTTCCCTGGTGCCGCCCGCCTCTATGCTTCGCGTCCTGATAGCCCTCGCACTGACTTGCCTGCTCCAACCGGCTTTTGCTGACGAGCGCGAGCAAACCCAACAACAGTTGGACGCCACGCGTCAGGACATTGCCGAGCTGAAAAAACTGCTGGGCAAGTTGCAGGAAGAGAAATCCGGTGTTCAAAAAGAACTCAAAGGCACCGAAACCGAAATGGGCAAGCTCGAGAAGCAGGTCGATGCCCTGCAAAAAGAGCTGAAGAAAAGCGAATCCGAGCTGCAGCGACTCGATGCGGAGAAAAAAAAACTCCAGAGCGCGCGCATTGAACAGCAACGACTGATCGCCATCCAGGCCCGTGCGGCCTATCAAAATGGCCGTCAGGAGTATTTGAAGCTACTGCTGAACCAGCAAAACCCGGAAAAATTCGCCCGCACCCTCACCTATTACGATTACCTGAGCCAGGCGCGCCTGGAGCAGCTGAAGAATTTCAACGAAACCCTGCGCCAACTGGCCAATGTCGAAAAAGACATTGCCGCGCAGCAGGCGCAATTGCTGGTGCAGAAGAGCAGCCTCGACAGCCAGCGTGACGAACTCGACAAAGTCCGTCAGGAGCGCCAGAAAGTCCTGGCCAAGCTCAGCGACGACGTAAAGGCTCGCGACCAGAAACTGGCATCCCGCGAGCAGGATCAGGCAGACCTGTCTAAAGTCCTTAAAACCATTGAAGAAACCTTGGCTCGCCAGGCCCGTGAGGCAGAAGAAGCGCGGCAAAAAGCGCTGATCGCCCAGCAGGAAGCCGAAAAAAAGCGTTTACGTGAGGCGCAGGCTGCAGCAGATGCAGAGACTACCGACGCCCCACGCAAACCGGTTAAATCGACACCCGGCGCTCTGGTTTCAAGTTCAGGCGAGACCTTTGGCGGCCCTTTCGCGTCAACCCGGGGAAAACTTCCCTGGCCAGTTGATGGTCGACTGCTGGCACGTTTCGGTGAAACCCGTGGCGACGACGCCCGCACCAAGTGGGACGGCGTGATGATCAGCGCCTCCGCCGGCAGCCAGGTGCATGCCGTGCACGGCGGTCGCGTGGTGTTTGCCGACTGGTTGCGGGGCGCCGGGCTGCTGGTAATTCTCGACCACGGCAACGGTTTTTTGAGTCTTTATGGTCACAACCAGACGCTGCTCAAGTCTGCGGGTGACGTCGTAAAAGCCGGTGAGTCCATCTCCACTGTCGGCAACAGTGGCGGGCAGGACACACCAGCGCTGTATTTCGCTATTCGTCAGCAGGGTCACCCGAGTGATCCGGCGCAATGGTGCCGCGCGCAAGGATAAGCGTGCCGCCTAATTCAGGAGTTCGTTAGACATGCTGCATTTGTCCCGCCTTACCTCGCTGGCCCTGACGATCGCCCTGGTGATCGGCGCGCCTCTGGCGTTCGCCGCTCAGCCGGCCCCGGCAGTCGCGCCTGCGGGCACTGCCGCGACGACCAAGGCGCCGTTGCCGCTGGAAGAACTGCGCACCTTTGCCGAGGTCATGGACCGGATCAAGGCTGCCTATGTCGAACCGGTGGACGACAAGACCCTGCTTGAAAACGCGATCAAAGGCATGCTCAGCAACCTCGACCCACACTCCGCCTACCTGGGCCCGGAAGACTTCGCCGAGTTGCAGGAAAGCACCAGCGGTGAATTCGGCGGTCTGGGCATCGAAGTCGGCGCCGAAGACGGTTTCATCAAGGTGGTTTCGCCGATCGATGACACCCCGGCCTCCAAGGCGGGTATTCAGGCCGGCGACTTCATCGTCAAAATCAACGGCCAGCCGACTCGCGGCCAGAGCATGACCGAAGCCGTGGACAAGATGCGCGGCAAGATCGGCCAGAAAATCACCCTGACCCTGGTGCGCGATGGCGGCCCGCCGTTCGACGTGACCCTGGCCCGCGCCATCATTCAAGTGAAGAGCGTGAAGTCGCAGTTGCTGGAATCCGGCTACGGCTACATCCGCATCACTCAGTTCCAGGTCAAGACCGGCGAAGAGGTTTCCCAGGCCCTGACCAAGCTGCGCAAGGAAAACGGCAAGAAGCTCAAAGGCATCATCCTCGACCTGCGCAACAACCCGGGCGGTGTGCTGCAGTCCGCGGTGGAAGTGGTCGATCACTTCATCACCAAGGGCTTGATCGTCTACACGAAGGGCCGTATCGCCAACTCCGAACTGCGCTTCAATGCGACGGGCAAGGACGAAAGCGAAGCCGTGCCAATGGTCGTGCTGATCAACGGCGGCAGTGCCTCGGCCTCGGAGATTGTTGCTGGCGCCTTGCAGGACCAGAAGCGTGCCGTGGTGATGGGTACCACCAGTTTCGGCAAAGGCTCGGTGCAAACCGTGCTGCCACTGAACAACGATCGCGCACTGAAGATCACCACCGCGCTGTACTTCACGCCCAATGGCCGCTCGATCCAGGCCCAGGGCATCGTTCCAGACATCGAAGTGCGCAAGGCCAAGATCACCAACGAGCAGGACGGCGAATACTTCAAGGAAGCCGACCTGCAAGGTCACCTGGGTAATGGCAACGGCGGCGCCGACAAACCGACCAGCTCCAGCGGCAAACCCAAGGCCATGCCGCAGGATGATGATTACCAGTTGGCCCAGGCCTTGAGCCTGCTCAAAGGGTTGAGCATCACCTCCGGCCGCTGAGATGTTCCAGCGGTTTATCCTGGGGCTGTGTCTCTGCCTGGCGGGTGCTGTTCACGCAGCGCCCGTCGAAACGCCTTCTCAAAAAGCCTACCTGAGCCTGATCATCGACGACCTGGGGCAGAACCTGCCCCGGGATCGCCGCGTGCTCGCCCTGCCCGGCCCGGTGACCACGGCGATCATGCCCGACACCCCCCATGCCACCGAGTTCGCCCGCGAAGCCCATCGCGCCGGCAAAATCGTGATCCTGCACATGCCCATGGACCCGGCGACCGGCCCGTTCGCCTGGCATCCTGACTTGCCCATCGAGGAGCTGGAAAAACGCCTGAATGCGGCGTTCAAGGTTGTGCCTTACACCGCCGGGATCAACAACCACATGGGCAGCCGGATGACTGCCCAACCGGCTGCCATGGCCTGGTTGATGGCGGACTTGCAGCAGCGCCACAAATTCTTCGTCGACAGCCGTACCAGTGCGCAAACCGTTGCCGCCGCCCAGGCACAGAAAATTGGCTTGGCGAGCGTATCGCGGGATGTGTTTCTGGATGATGAGCGAACCGAGGCGGCGATTTTCACGCAGCTGCAAACGGCGATCAATCTGGCGCGAAAGCAGGGGTCGGCGGTGATGATCGGGCATCCGTACCCGCAGACGCTGGCGGTGCTGGAGCGGGAGTTGCCGAAGCTGAAAGCTCAGGGAATCGAGTGGATTGATATCAAGCAGATGATCAGCGTGCGCGGCAATCGGGCGACAGCGGCTCATGGCAAGGACGGCGTGTACCGTTGAAGTGGGATCGTTCCCACGCTCTGCGTGGGAACGATCAGTGCCCCCTAGAGATACCGCGCCATGATCTCGTCCACCTTGCCTTCTTTACGCAACTGATCCAGCGCAGCCTGCAGTTTGGCCACCGTTTCGTCCGGCACTTCTTTGTTCAGTGCCAGATACAGCTCGGCGCTGTTGAAGCGCAGAACGGTCTTGAGCCCGCTCACACCTTCCTGACGCGCCAGATAACGCCCGGCCGGATCACCGGTGGCCCACAGATCGATCTGGCCGCTGACCAGCTTCTTCGCGTTGTCCTGATCGCGCAGGACCACCACCGGTTTCAAGCCTTGCTTGGCCAGTGTCATGGCAATGGCATCGCCCTTGTAAGCGCCGATTTTGTACTTTCGCGCGTCATCCAGGGTTTCGAGGGTGATAGTGCTGTCAGCCTTGGCCAGCATGATCCAGTCGTCCGGACCGATCGGCCCGACCCACTTGAAGAGTCTCTCGCGGTCCGGCAACCGCGCCATCACGAATGCACCGTAACCGGGGTTTTCCAGCGCGAGTTTGTAGACCCGCTCCCAAGGGAAGCGCAGCGTCAGGCTGTAGGTAACATCGGCACGCTTGAACATCTCGCGGACGATGTCCACGGCGATGCCATCGATATTCTCGCCCTGAGCAAAGTTTTTGCCGTTCTTGGCCATGTTGTAGGGCGGGAAATTTTCTGTCAGCAACACCAGGTCGGTGCCGGGACTTTCTGCGGCACGCACTCCATTGATAAACAACAGGGAGGCGCTGGCGAGGACTAGAAGAAGGCGTTTGAGCATGTCTGGCTACCGAAATCCATGGCGTACCCAAGAGTGCCTTGAGCCCGCCATGATGTCCACTGGCCTGTATCGTTTGTTTAGGCGCTGTACGAAAACTCGTCGAGCGGCGATCAAGCAAACTCGCTTTCAATACAGCATGATCGTCGCGAAGGCAGTTTTCGTAGGAGCCTAACGCATCACGATGCCGCGATGAGCCATGTAGGCCTTGGCTTCCTGCACGGTGTATTCGCCGAAGTGGAAAATACTCGCCGCCAATACCGCGCTGGCGTGGCCTTCGAGGATGCCGTCTGCCAAGTGCTGCAAGTTGCCGACACCGCCGGATGCGATCACCGGAATGCCCAGCGCGTCGCTGATGGCGCGAGTGACGCCGAGGTCAAAACCGTTTTTCATGCCGTCCTGATCCATGCTGGTCAGCAGGATTTCGCCAGCGCCCAGGCCTTCCATCTTCTTCGCCCATTCAACGGCGTCGAGCCCGGTTGGCTTGCGGCCGCCGTGGGTGAAGATTTCCCAGCGAGGGGTTTCGCCAGGTCCCGAGACCTTCTTCGCGTCGATGGCGACGACAATGCACTGCGAACCGAAATGCTGCGCGGCTTCACCGACAAACTCCGGGTTGAACACCGCCGCGGTGTTGATCGAAACCTTGTCGGCACCGGCATTGAGCAGGTTGCGAATGTCCTGCACAGTACGCACGCCACCGCCCACGGTCAGCGGAATGAACACCTGGCTGGCCATGCGCTCTACGGTGTGCAGTGTGGTGTCGCGACCGTCGACGCTGGCGGTGATGTCGAGAAAGGTAATCTCGTCGGCACCTTGCTCGTCATAACGACGGGCGATTTCCACCGGGTCGCCGGCGTCGCGAATGTTCTCGAACTTCACACCTTTAACGACCCGGCCGTTGTCCACGTCCAGGCAAGGGATGATGCGTTTGGCCAGCGCCATGGTCAGTCCTCAGCCTTTGTACGAATCGCAGAAAGCTTGCGCTTCGGCGACATCGAGGGTGCCTTCGTAGATCGCCCGGCCGGTGATCGCGCCGATGATGCCTGGCGCCTTCGCGTCGAGCAGCGATTTGATGTCACCCAGATTGTGAATACCGCCGGACGCGATCACCGGAATGCGCGTAGCAGCAGCCAGCGCGGCGGTGAACGGTACGTTGCAGCCCTGCATCATGCCGTCTTTGGCGATGTCGGTATAAACGATCGCGGACACGCCGTCGGCTTCGAACTGTTTGGCCAGGTCGATGACCTGAACGGTGCTGATTTCTGCCCAGCCGTCGGTGGCAACAAAACCGTCTTTGGCATCGAGGCCAACGATGACCTTGCCCGGGAATGCACGGCAGGCTTCAGCGACGAAAGCCGGATCTTTCACAGCCTTGGTGCCGATGATCACGTAGCTGACGCCGGCTTTGACGTAGTGCTCGATGGTTTCCAGCGAGCGGATACCGCCGCCGATCTGGATCGGCAGGTTCGGGTAGCGCTTGGCGATAGCGGTGACCACTTCGCCGTTGACTGGCTGGCCTTCGAAGGCGCCGTTCAGGTCGACCAGATGCAGACGACGGCAACCGCCCTCCACCCACTTGGCAGCCATGCTCACCGGGTCATCGGAGAACACCGTGGAATCTTCCATGCGGCCCTGGCGCAGACGAACACAGGCACCGTCTTTGAGATCGATAGCGGGAATAATCAGCATCTGGCAAACCTTCAAATTCGAGTATTCAGCTTCGCTCGGAAATCAGTTTTTCTCGAGCGCCCACAAGTCGCTTTCGATGCTTTCGAACCTCTCTTTGAGGTGCGTCTGCACATCGAAAATCGCCCTGTTGTAATAGTGCGGAGCAATTTCACGGGTAAACAGCTCAAGGATTTCGGCCGCTTCGAACGAACCCAGGTCCAGTTCGAAGCGATCCTCCATGAAGCGCTTGATCTTGTGATTGGCCTCGCGCTCCTGTTCGGGCGTGAGGGTCAGGATCGGTGGCTTCTTCTTGACCGCCATTTACCAGCGACCATCCCACGCGGCGAAGTTCTGCAGCAATTGCAGGCCATGGGTATGGCTCTTTTCCGGGTGGAACTGCACGGCGAAACGCGAGCCTTCAGCCAGCGCCGCAGCGAAATCGACACCGTAATGACCGCCGCCCACCACCTGCCGCGCGTTGCCGGCGGCGATGTAGTAGCTGTGCACGAAGTAGAAACGCGCCATGTCCGGAATGTCGTGCCACAGCGGGTGACTGACCTTCTGCTTCACTTCGTTCCAGCCCATGTGCGGGACTTTCAGGTGTTCGCCGTCTTCATGCAGGTCTTTGCCGAAGAACTTCACCGCCCCCGGGAACAGGCCGATGCAGTCAACGCCATCGTTCTCTTCGCTGGAGTCGAGCAAGGCTTGCATGCCGACGCAAATCCCGAGGAACGGGCGGTCCTGGCTGACTTCACGCACCAGCGAATCAAAGCCAAGACGACGGATCTCCGCCATGCAATCGCGAATCGCGCCAACGCCGGGGAACACCACCCGGTCAGCTTCGCGAATCACGTCGGCATCACTGGTGATCAAGACCTTGCCGGCACCGACGTGCTCGAGGGCCTTGGCCACCGAGTGCAGGTTGCCCATGCCGTAATCGATAACCGCGACCGTCTGCATTACAGAACGCCTTTGGTCGATGGCATCTGACCGGCCATGCGGTCATCGAGCTCTACGGCCATGCGCAGTGCGCGGCCGAATGCCTTGAACACGGTTTCGATCTGGTGGTGGGTGTTGGTGCCACGCAGGTTGTCGATGTGCAGGCTGACCAGCGCGTGGTTGACGAAGCCCTGGAAGAATTCCTGGAACAGGTCAACGTCGAAGCCGCCAACGGTGGCACGGGTGTAGGGAACGTGCATCTGCAGGCCAGGGCGGCCGGAGAAGTCGATCACCACGCGCGACAGCGCTTCATCGAGCGGCACGTAGGCGTGACCGTAGCGACGGATGCCTTTCTTGTCGCCGATGGCTTTGGCGAAAGCCTGACCCAGGGTGATACCGACGTCTTCCACGGTGTGGTGGTCGTCGATATGCAGGTCGCCCTTGCTGACAATATCCAGGTCGATCAGCCCGTGACGGGCGATCTGGTCCAGCATGTGCTCAAGAAAAGGAACACCGATATCAAATCGGGCCTTTCCGGTGCCATCCAGGTTGATCGAGGCTTTGATCTGGGTTTCCAGAGTGTCGCGCTCGACTGACGCCTTACGTTCGGCCATCACCAGCTCCGCAAAATCATTGGGCGAAAAAGGCAGCCATTATAGGGGCGCGGGCACGAAACAGAAACACGAGAGGTGATATCGCTGACGGATAGAAACCCGTGTGGTCGGGGATAGACATGTCCGTACAAGCGGCCTGGTGCGCAGAATTTCGGGCTTTGATCGCTCCCACGCTCTGCGTGGGAGTGCAGCCCTGGACGCTCCGCGTCCGCTCTGAATGTGACGCGGAGCGTCACGGGAGGCATTCCCACGCGGAGCGTGGGAACGATCAACCACAGGGGTACTGCGTTTACTTAGTGGAAGAGGATCGCCGTTTTCTGCAGGGTCACCCACACACCCCACGCCAACGGAACCCCCACCACCAGCCATGCAGCGACGGCCAGCGGCTTGGTGCCAGCATCGGCTTTCCATTCCAGCACAGTGCTGCTGTCAGCACCTTTGTCATGACCCAGCGCCTGTTCGGCAGCCAGTTCAGCGTCGGTCATGAAGTACTTGTCAGCCACCGGACGCACTAGCAGGTTGCACAGGAAACCCAGCACCAGCAGGCCTGCGAGGATGTACAAGGTGATGTCGTAAGCGGCAGCGCGTTCAACGCCGATGCTCAACTGATACTCACGCAGGTAGTTCACCAACACCGGCCCCAACACACCCGCCGCCGCCCAAGCGGTCAACAGACGACCGTGGATCGCGCCGACCATTTGCGTACCAAACAGGTCCGCCAGGTAAGCCGGGACGGTCGCAAAACCGCCGCCGTACATGGACAGAATGATGCAGAACGCGGCGACGAACAGCGCGACGTTGCCCAGATGACCCAGGTTCGGGATCAACGCGTACAACGCGAAACCCAATGCGAAAAACACGAAGTAGGTGTTTTTACGGCCCAAGTAATCGGAGAATGAGGCCCAGAAGAAACGGCCGCCGATGTTGAACAAACTCAGCAAACCGGTGAAACCGGCCGCAATCGCCGCAATCGAAGCCAGTTGCCCGGCGTCCAGCTGACCAAACGGCAGGTCTACACCGATCAGTTTTCCACCGAACACTTCCTGCAGCAGTGGCGAAGCCATGCCCAGGATGCCGATACCGGCGGATACGTTCAGGCACAGCACCAGCCACACCAGACGGAACTGCGGAGTTTTCCACGCCACGTTCACGTGGACGTGACGGTGGGTGATCATCGCGTTCGCCGCTTTTTTCGCCGGGGCCGTCCAGCCTTCAGGCTTCCAGCCGGTTGGCGGAACGCGGTACGACAATGCGCCACCGATCATGAACACGAAGTAAATCGCAGCCATCACCAGGAAGCTCTGCCATACGCCGACGCTGTCTGGCGAAGCGAAATGGCCCATCAAGGCTGCGGCCAGCGGAGCACCGACCATCGCGCCACCACCAAACCCCATGATCGCCATGCCGGTCGCCATGCCGCGCTTGTCCGGGAACCATTTGATCAGCGTCGAAACCGGCGAGATATAGCCCAACCCCAGGCCGATACCGCCAATGACCCCGGAACCGACCCACATCAGCCAGATCTGGTGGGTATAAATCCCCAGCGCCGAAATCAGCAGACCGCCACACCAGCACAGTGCCGATACCACGCCAGCCTTGCGCGGCCCGGCGTGTTCCAGCCAGCCACCCCAGATCGCTGCCGAGCAGCCAAGGAAGATGAAGAACAGGGTGTAGATCCAGCCGAGCATCGAAATCGGCCAGTCGCACTGCGACGAAAACACTTGCGAGATGAAGCTCATGTCCGGCGCGCAGGCCATGGGCTTGGTGACGCCCAAGGCTTTGGACAGTGGCAACCAGAACACCGAAAAACCGTAGGCCATGCCGATGCAAAGGTGGATGGCCAAGGCGGCCGGTGGTACCAGCCAACGGTTGAAACCGGGCTTGGCGATGATGCGTTCCTTGGACAGGAACGCAGGCTGGCCGGCGTTAAGGCCGTCCGCCGTGATGCTCGTGGTCATTGTGTATCCCCCAATTATTAGTAGGGTTCGCCAGCCACTCCTCGCCCCCGGCCTTCATGCGCACGCATGACCGTTTTGTTGGGTGAAGTGCCTTTTTGTGCGACATCTGGTCGCAGCGGGACGGACGAACGGGCAAAGGTTACCATTTGCACGTGACAGAAAAACCAAACTGATATCACCTTTTGTAAGTCATCTGTTCTCGTACCTCTTAAGGAGACACCATGCCGATCATTGTCGAACCGTTGAACGAGGCCACGTACCAGGATCAGCAAGACCTGCAGAAAATTTACCGCGACGCTCCGCTGTGGCTGTTCGCCCCGTTTTCAGGGGAAGCGCAGTTGATCGAAGGCTGCCTGCGGGACGGCTCGCTGATCGCAGGACGCTTCAATGATCGACTGCTCGGCGCCGCGCGTTTACAGCGGAATCAGGACGTTTGGCACTTGTCTCAATTGTGTGTACGAAAAATTACCCGTCGGCGTGGCGTCGCCGAGCGCCTGGTGAACCAAGCGCAAAAAATGGCCTCTGAGTCGGGCGCAACCCTGCGTCTGCTGGCCCCCGCCGGGCATCTTGAAGCCCAGGCGCTGGCGGCCAAGCTGAAACTGCCGCTGGATGTGTTGCCCGATTGATCGCCTGACCGGTCGTCCGCTTCGGAGCGCTATACTCCCCGGCTAAATTTCGAATTCGACTAACTACAAGGACTCGCCCATGAAAGCGTTCGGCAAAATCCTGGGTCTGGTGCTTCTCGGGCTGTTGCTGATCATTGTGGCGCTGGGCTTTGCCCTGACCCACCTCTTCGATCCCAACGACTACAAAGACGAGATTCGCCAGATTGCCCGCGACAAGGCCCACATCGAGCTGACGCTCAATGGCGACATCGGCTGGAGCCTGTTCCCGTGGCTTGGCCTGGAGTTGCATGACGCCAGTGTCGCGACCCTGGTCAAGCCAACCGAGCCGTTCGCCGACTTGCAGATGCTGGGTCTGTCGGTACGCGTGCTGCCGCTGCTGCGCCGAGAAGTGCAGATGAGCGATGTCCGTGTCGAAGGGCTGAACCTGCGCCTGACCCGCGACAAGGATGGCCACGGGAACTGGCAGGACGTGGGCAAGGTCCCCGCGCCAGCCACTGCAAGCACGACGCCGACCACCACCGGCGAGCCTTCGCCAGCGGCCACGGCCCCAGTGGAAAAACCGGCCCAGCCCATGCGCCTGGACATCGACAGCCTGACCGTCAATAACGCCCGCGTTGAGTACAGCGACGAGCAGACGGGCAAGCAGTTCAGCGCCGAGAGCATTCAGCTCAGCACCGGCCCGGTCCACGACTCGACCAATATTCCGGTCAAGCTCACGGCATTCCTGGGCACCAACCAACCGGTTCTGCGCGTGCGCACCGAGCTCAATGGCGAACTGCGTTTCGAGCGCGCCTTGCAACGCTACAAATTTGAAGACATGAAAATGTCCGGCGAACTCGCGGGTGATCCGCTGCAGGGCAAGACCATGACGTTCTCTGCCCAGGGGCAATTGCTGCTCGATAAAGCGGCGAACGTCGCTGAATGGACCGGTATCAAGATCTCTGCCAATCAACTGCGCGCACTGGGTGAACTCAAGGTCAACGACCTCGACAAGACCCCGCAAATCAGCGGCGGCATTTCGATTGCCCAGTTCGACCTGGCGAAATTCGTCGACAGCATTGGCCAGCAACTTCCGGCCATGGCTGAAGGCAGCCTGAGCAAAGTCGAACTGGTCAGCCGCGTGGCCGGCACGCCGAGCAGCGTGGCGTTCGACAATATCAATCTGAAAGTCGATGACAGCAGTTTCAGCGGCCGTATCGCTGTTGAGGATTTCGCCAAGCAATCGCTACACGCAGTCCTGAAGGCTGACACGTTCAACATCGACCGCTATCTGCCAGCAAAATCCGCCGAAGCCAACAGCGCGACCCAGGTGCGCCAGGCTGAAGTCGCCAGCACCGAGGCCGACGCCATGGCGGGTGCGGGCAGCACGCCGCTGCCGGAGAAACCGACCAAAGATGCGTGGAGTTCCGAACGCCTTTTGCCGGTCGAGCGCTTGAGCAAACTCGACGTGGACGCCGACCTGACCTTCGGCCAGTTGACCCTCGACAAGCTTCCGATCCAGAACGCGGCACTCAAGGCCACGGGCCAGGGCGGCCTGCTGACCCTGCAGAACCTGCGCGGCGATCTGTATGGCGGCAACTTCGAAGCCAAAGGCACTCTCGACGTGCGCCAGCAGGTCCCGGCGCTGAGCCTGCAGACGAACATCAACAAAGTACCGGCGGAAAAGATCCTCGAAAGCCAAGGGAAAAATCCGCCGGTCAAAGGCCTGGTGACGCTCAACAGTGCGCTGACCGGTAGCGGCAACAGCCAGAAGGCGCTGATCGACAGCCTCAACGGCAACGCCAGCTTCGTCATCAACAACGGCGTGCTGCTCAATGCCAATCTCGAACAACAGCTGTGCAAGGGCATCGCCACCCTGAACCGCAAAACCCTCAGCGGCGAGCCACGGGGCAAGGACACGCCCTTCCAGGAGCTCAAGGGCAACCTGACGTTCCGTAACGGCGTCGCCAGCAATCCGGACCTGAAAGTGCGTATCCCGGGCATGACCGTGAATGGCGACGGCGACGTTGATCTGCGCGTGCTGGGCATGGATTACCGCGTGGGCATCATCGTCGAAGGCGATACAAGCGCCATGCCGGACCCGGCTTGCCAGGTCGGCGACAAATTTGTCGGTGTCGAGTGGCCGCTGCGCTGCCGTGGGCCGCTGGAACTCGGTGCCAAGGCTTGCCGTCTCGATAACGAACGCATGGGCCAGGTCGCGAGCAAAATGGCCGGCGACAAGATCAGCGAAAAAATCGACGAGAAGCTGGGCGACAAGGTCAGCCCTGAATTGAAAAACGCATTGAAGGGGCTGTTCAAGCGATGAGATCCGAGCAGTTTTCATCGGCGGTGCTGGATTGGTACGACCGCCACGGCCGCCACGATTTGCCTTGGCAGCAGGGCATTACGCCGTATCGCGTGTGGGTCTCGGAAATCATGTTGCAGCAAACCCAGGTCAGCACCGTGTTGAATTACTTCGACCGCTTCATGGCTTCGTTGCCGACGGTCGAAGCCCTGGCCGCCGCGCCGGAAGACGAAGTGCTGCACCTGTGGACTGGCCTGGGTTACTACACCCGCGCCCGCAATCTGCAGAAGACCGCAAAAATTGTCGTGGCTGAATATGGCGGCGAGTTTCCTCGTGATGTCGAAAAGCTGGTTGACCTGCCAGGCATTGGCCTGTCGACGGCGGGTGCCATCGCCAGCCTGAGCATGGGCCTGCGGGCGCCGATCCTCGATGGCAACGTCAAACGCGTCCTGGCGCGCTTTACCGCGCAAGAGGGTTACCCGGGGGAGCCGAAGGTCGCCAAACAGCTCTGGGCCAACGCTGAGCGCTTTACGCCGCATGATCGTGTCAACGCCTACACCCAGGCCATGATGGACCTGGGTGCCACGCTGTGTACGCGCAGCAAGCCAAGTTGCCTGCTGTGCCCGCTGGAAAAGGGCTGCGAGGCGCACATGCTTGGGCTGGAAACCCGCTACCCCATTCCAAAACCGCGTAAAAGCGTGCCACAGAAGCGCACGCTGATGCCGATGCTCGCCAACGGTGACGGCGCGATTCTGCTCTACCGTCGCCCTTCCACGGGCTTGTGGGGCGGTCTCTGGAGTTTGCCGGAGCTCGACGACCTCGACGACCTGCAACATCTGGCTTCGCAACACTCACTGGAGCTGGGCAGCCCAAAGGCGCTGCCGAGCCTGGTACACACCTTCAGTCACTTCCAATTGTCCATCGAACCCTGGCTGGTCCGGGTCCAGGAAGCCGGCCATCACGTGGCCGAGGCCGACTGGCTCTGGTATAACCTCGCCACCCCGCCGCGCCTGGGCCTTGCCGCCCCGGTCAAAACCTTGCTCGAACGCGCGGCCGCCGTATTGAACGCAGGAGAATCGTCATGACCCGCACCATCATGTGCCGCAAGTACAAAGAAGAATTGCCTGGCCTGGAGCGCGCTCCGTTCCCGGGCACCAAGGGCCAGGACATTTTTGATCACGTCTCTGCCAAGGCCTGGGCCGACTGGCAAAAGCATCAGACGCTGCTGATCAACGAAAAACGCCTGAACATGATGAACGCCGAAGATCGCAAATATCTTCAGGGCGAGATGGACAAGTACTTCTCCGGCGAGGAATACGCCAAGGCCGAAGGCTACGTGCCGCCGGCAGAATAACCCCGCCAAATCGGGGGTCGGATCGTAAGCGACGGTAATAATTAAATTTTTTTTGAAAACTTTCTTGACGACCCCCTGAAAAACCAGTTTAATGCGCCCCGTTGCCCAGATAGCTCAGTCGGTAGAGCAGGGGATTGAAAATCCCCGTGTCGGCGGTTCGATTCCGTCTCTGGGCACCAAATACCGAAAACCCTGAATCGCAAGATTCAGGGTTTTTTTATGCCTGCGATTTGATAACGGCAGAAAACCACAGCACAGACGCCTGAAACATTTCCTTTTTTTGATCCAGTCCAGTGATAGCTCCGTGCTATCATTTTTCGCGTACATGGAAGATGGTCAGCATCGATCCCGACGCCCCCCGCATTCGGATCAATCGCCACAGGCTAGAGACAGCGCAAGGAGTGCGTGCTTTTCACCCCCTCCCCGCAGAACACCTTCTCCCCTGCAGGACGATTTGCCCCCCCTTTCAAGCACGCCCTCCCCTCGATCCTGAACATGGAACCGTTATGTCTGACATCAATGAACTCAAAGACAAGATCAACACCAAAACCTTGAATATGGTTTTGCTGTCGGTCGCAACCTTCGGGCTGTACCTGTTGCTGTGGCTGGTCAGAACCAATCAGAAAATCAGCGAAACCACCAAGATCAAACTGGTCGATAACACCTACATTATCTGGCTGGCCGTCTGCCTTGGCTGGAGCCACGCATTGTCCAATTCAGGCGAAGTACTGTTCGAAGCGTTGTCGGGCATTCTGATTATTGCGACCAACGCGCTGTATATCGTCTGGGCGTTCAAAGCCAAGAATGCCTTGTCGGAATACGCCCTCAGCGAGCACAAAATCGATCTGCGTATGAACGCGTTCTACACCTTCTTCCTGAACGTTTTCTACATCAACTACTGCATCAATGACCTGCCAGAAGAGCAACGCAAGCAACAGATCCTGCGCGGTCAAACGACGCAGGCCTGATGCGACCGACAGGCGAGCAGTCTCAAGACGACTGCCGCCTGTTTGCTCAAGGTATAACGTCGGTCGTTAAAGAAACCGATCAGCTGTTCCAGTGAAAAACCAGGTTGCGTGCAGCGCCGCTACCAATGTCTGTCGTATCCCGCCGCGTTTCTCCATTGCGAGTCGCAACAACGGTGTATTTGCCAGGAGGCAGCTGGACATAAACCAGCGGGCCAGCCTGACTCAACGTCAACACTGTTTGCCCCGCTGCTTTCTGAATCACCACCTCTACATCGGGTATGTATTCATTCCCGGACCCGACAGAAAACGTCATGTGCAGGTTGTAACCCGACGTCTGCTGGATGGCCTTTGATTCATCCTCACCGATACCACCGTTCAGGTAAGTGATGCCGTTCTGCGCTTCACGCTGGACCTGTACGCCTGCGTTATCAACAGGATCAAGACTGGCCGCCGGCGCGATCCCTGGAAAAACCAGCACACCGACAGCGATGAGGGGCAACATGAATGAATGGAAGTTTTTCATGATGACGACTCCCGGGCTCTGTAGAACCCTATCGTTACCCCTTTTTAGACGCCTCGCCGAAGGCCAGGGTTTTAGATTGATTGGTACTTTGGCTCACGGCGAAATGGACTACAGGTTGTATTCCACAAACGTGCTCTGACGTCGGCTTGCTCCTGCAAAACGGATCCGGCATTTCCTTGCGAATCACCAGCGCCATCCTGCATCGCCGAATGGCGCTCCCTTGTCATCCTCTTTCGCCTGTTCCTTCAGCCTCGTCAAATCCGATCACCTGCAAGACCCACAACTCGCCTCACTGGTGGGCAATCTTGGGGAACTGATCCGCCAGGCACGTCAAAAGGTGCTGCGCGCGGTCGATACCGCTCAAGTACAAACCTGCTGGCAGATCGGGCGGCATATTGTGGAGTTTGAGCAGGAGGGGGCCCGGCGGGCAGGTTATGGCAAGCAGTTGCTGTCAACGCTGGCGAAGGTTCTGACAGCCGAATTTGGGAAAGGCTTTGATGCCTCCAACCTTCGTTACATGCGCCTGTTCTATCAAGCATTCCCAATGTGTGACGCACTGCGTCACGAATTGAGCTGGACCCATTACCGCCGCCTGTTACGAGTCGACAATGACCATGCTCGCCACTGGTACATGAACGAATCAGCCATTCAAAACTGGTCCAGCCGTGCGCTGGAGCGCCAGATCAACACGCTTTACTACGAGCGCCTGCTGGCGAGTCGGGACCGCGATGCCGTCAAGGATGAAGCAGATACCAATATCCAGAAAATGCGCGCCAGCCCCAGGGATTTCATTCGTGACCCCGTCGTACTGGAGTTTCTTGGCCTGCCCAACGCAGGTCAGGTGCTGGAAACCGAACTCGAACAAGCACTGATCAACCAACTTCAGGGCTTTTTGCTCGAACTGGGCAAAGGATTTGCCTTTATCGCCCGACAGCAACGCATCAGTACCGACAGCAAAGACTTTTACATCGATCTGGTGTTCTACAACTATCTGCTCAAGTGCTTCGTCATCTTCGACCTAAAGCGCGGCGAATTGACCTGCCAGGACGTCGGCCAAATGGACATGTATGTGCGCATGTACGACGAGCTCAGACGAGGACCGGAGGACGGCCCCACTGTCGGCATCATTCTCTGCGCCCAAAAAGATGAATCAGTGGTGCGTTTTTCAATCCTGGAGGGTAATGAGCAACTGTTCGCCAGCAAATACAAACTGGTGCTGCCGAGCGAAGAGGAGCTTCGTGCGGAGCTGGATCGGGAGCAGGCAGCGCTAGAAGAACGACTGCTTTATCAGAAATCACGATAGTGCCGGTGGATTGCTCCCAAGCAACGTGAAGACTATCGTTAGCAACTCCGCGCAAAGGCCCGAAACCTATGAATGTGCAGGACATGCCGCCATTGGCGCCGGCAGAGATTGTGCTGTCGCAGCCCACCCTGGCTTGCGGCGAACCGTTCAAAGAGCCCGCCGCAGATGGCTTCATGCTCGGCGGCTTCACGTGGCGGCACGCCCGGCAGGATGCAACCCGCCCGGTCGTTATCATCAACGCCGCCACCTCGGTACGCTGCCGCCACTACTCGCGTTTCGCCGATTACCTGTTCGCCAACGGTTTCGACGTGATCACCTTCGACTACCGAGGCATCGGTGAGTCCCGCCCCACCTCAATGAGAGATCTCGACGCTTCATGGTCCGATTGGGGCGCACTGGACTTTGAGGCGATGCTCAGGCGCGCTCAGCGAGAATTCCCCGGCCAGCCCTGCGATGTCGTCGGTCATAGCTTTGGAGGCTGTGCAGCGGGCCTGGGAGCCTCTGGGCGTGTCATTCGGCGCTTGGTGACGGTAGGCGCTCAATTTGCTTACTGGCGCGATTACGCGCCGGCCCACCGCTGGCGAATGTTTGGCAAATGGCATGTAGTGATGCCGCTGGTGACGATGCTTTATGGCTACTTTCCCGGAAAACGCCTTGGCTGGCTGGAAGACACGCCTGCCGGCGTCGTGCATGACTGGAGCACGCCCACCGCCCGCTACGAAAAACGCCCCAGCGGTCGCGTCATCCACGCCAGGGACGGTGGGCTCCCGTTCGCTAACGTCAGCGCAAAAACCCTGGCCATCAGTATCAGCGACGATCCTTACGGCACCGTTGCGGCCATTGAACGCCTGCTCGGTTACTTCACCGGCAGTACAAACACCCACCTGAGAATCGCCCCCGAAGACATCGGCGAAAAAGAAGTCGGACATTTCGCCTTTTTTCGCAGCGCATACCAAGCCACACTATGGCCCATTGCATTGTCCTGGTTGCAGACCGGCGAACTGGCCCCCGATACCCCCGGGCGGCAAGTCCCGCGCAACTGAGCCCCTCAACGAATTACGGAACGACACCCATGGCCTCCGCCAACAAGCAGCACAAACGCGCCACTCGCGCTAAAGCCAAGGCCAAGCAAAACCGCACGCAGCGGGCAGCCGCACCGGTCGAGCTGGACCCGAACGATGATCGCATCGACTTCGAATCGGTGGACCTGACCGAACTGTTCAAGAAAATGATCGACGCCGAAAAAATCAGCCAGCAAGCGATGTGCGTAGCCTTCCTGGAAGACCCGCTGCTGGAGCTGGTGTACGAGCAAGAAGGCGAAGAAGGCGCGATGGACTTCATCCTCGCCGCGCTGATCGAGTACCGCCAATGGTCGACCGAAGCAGACGAGGCCGGCGCCCTGGCGTGGATCGAATCACCGGCCTTCCAGGCCGACTATGTCGCAGCGTCCGATATCATCGCCGCCCAAACCCAACAGAAAACCAACTGAGTTCCCATGGCATCCCTGAACAAGCAACAAAAACGCGCCAAGCGCGCAAAGGCCAAAGCCAAGCAGATCAATATCCACGGCCGCAAACCCGCCGCGCTGGACGATGACCTTGGCCATCTCGATGAGCCGATCCCGGAATACACCCTGGCGATGTTCAGCAAAATGCGCGATGCGGAAGCCGTCAGCCGCAGTGAAATGCTCTCGGTGTTGCTGACGAACCTCGCCTTTATCATCATCGACCACCCAGAACTGCTGGACATGGAAAACGCCGACGACGAAGGCATGGCTGCCACCCACCTGGCCGCCGACATGCTGATCGACTACCGCATGTGGGCCGACGGCATGGACCGCGACGCCGCCCAGGCGTGGCTGAGCGAGCCACAGTTCATCGCCGATTTCGGCGCTGCATTGGATGTCTACCGTGAGTCGCTGGAAGAAAAAGCCGAGTAAGGATTACGACTCAAACAAAAACGGCCGCTCGTCATCACTGACAGCGGCCGTTTTTTTTACCTGCAGAAGCTACAAGCCTCAGGCAGCCACAGGATTCAGACGCGGGATTTCCATGCCGATCTTGGCACTGGCGTAGCTAAGATCACCGCTGGCAATGGATTGAGCCTTGAAGCCGGCACCGATCAGATCCTTAACGTACAGCTTGTTGTAGATGAACATGAACACGAGGTTGCTGAGGCTAAAAGTGAAGCAGGCCACGACAAACATGATCGCTGCCCACTTGAAATCACCACGGAATAAAGCCGGGAAAAAGCCAAAGAAAAACACAGTCCACGAGAAGCCGATTGGCGCTTCTTTCATGGCACCGGTATTCGGGTTTTTGAACACAACCGATGTAAACGCCATGCCTGTCTCCTTGATGCCCCAATGGGTTGGCTGAGTGGCCGGGCTAGCTCCATGCAGCGCTGACTCTGATCTGCCGCTTGAACGGCAGGCACACGCAAATGCATCTGTGAACACACCGCAGATGAAGGAGCAGGCAAGAAAGGGTCGGGGGGCTTTTAGCCGCAAAGGCTGAGGGCGTCGAACAATCCGTGTCCTGAAACTCCATCGTATCCCGTAACAGCGAGATACACATTCGGTGCAAAGGCTACTATCTCGCCATCATCGTGTCTATCCGCTTACTACCCAATAAAGCACCTGAATGAAAGGCAAAAAAACGACCGCGATCATTTCTGATGGCGGTCGTTTCGGTGCCTCAACAACAATTGGCTTGAGTCAGATATCTCAGCGCGCCAAGGCTGCGCTCAGCTTCTCATTGTGACGACGACGAGCTACCAGCACGCCTGCCGCGACTACCAACAGCGCCAGCAGGCCGGTCGCGAGAATCTCTACGCGATGCGCTTCCTGGAACAACATGATGGTCAGGGCCGCCACGATGAAAATGATCACCGCGTAGGTCAAGCCCGGGAACAGCCACATGCTGAAGGCAATTTTTTCACCGCGTGCCATACGCTGTTTGCGCATACGCAGCTGGGAAATGGCGATCACCAGGTACACCAGCAGCGCGATGGCGCCGGAGCTGGCCAGCAGGAACTCGAACACCGCAGCCGGGGCGACGTAGTTGGCGAACACGGCGAGGAACGCAGCACCGGTCGACAACATCACAGCCCAGTACGGCGTGCCGCTCTTGTTGGTGCGCTGGGAAACGGCCGGTGCGTCACCGCGCTTGCCCAGGGAGAACATCATGCGCGAGGCGGTGTACAGCGCCGAATTGAGGCAGCTGGTCACAGCCACAAGTACCACGATGTCGACGATCAGCTTGGCATTCGGGATGCCCATGCGCTCAAGCACAGTCTGGTAAGAACCGACGCTGGCCAGAATCGGGTCGTTCCATGGCACCAGGGCCACGACGATGAAGATCGACACGAGGTAGAACAAGCCGATCCGCCAGATAACCGAGTTGGTCGCCTTGGAGATTTGCTGGCCAGGGTTTTTCGATTCCGCGGCCGCGATGGTCACGATCTCGGTGCCCATGAAGGAAAACATGGTGGTCAGGATCGCGCCCAATACCGCGCCCATGCCGTTTGGCAGGAAGCCCTGGGTGTCGAACAGGTGCGAAACGCCACTGACCTGGCTGCTTGGCAGGAAGCCGAAGATCGCCAGAACGCCAAGGACGATGAAACCGATGATCGCTACAACCTTGATCAAGGCGAACCAGAATTCGAACTCACCGTAGTTTTTGACGCTGAACAGGTTGGTCACCGTCAACAGCAGGGTGATGATCAGCGTGAACGCCCAGATCGCCACGTTCGGGAACCAGGCGTGCAGGATGGTGGCGGCGGCGTTGGCTTCCAACGGGATGACCAGCACCCAGAACCACCAGTACAGCCAGCCGATGGTGAAACCGGCCCAGTGACCGATCGCGCGATCGGCGTACGTCGAGAAGGAGCCGGTGTCTGGCGAAGCAACAGCCATTTCACCGAGCATGCGCATCACCAACACCACCAGCATACCGGCGGCAGCGTAAGCCAACAGCACGGCCGGGCCGGCGGCGGCGATGGCGTGACCCGAGCCTACGAACAAGCCGGCGCCGATAACCCCGGCAATCGACAGCATGGTCACATGACGCGGTTTAAGCCCCTGTTCGAGGCCATTGGAGTTTGGGGTACTGCTCATTGAAACTACCTTTGTAAGGAAAAGCGAATGCATGCATCCCGCCTGGTTTTCTTTCTCGTAAAAAGAAACCAACGGGGCGTTCTGGATTCTGCACGCAATAATTGCGCCAAAATGTTTCAAAACCGTCTATCACGGCGATCTCGACCTGACCGGACAGTCATCGCAAGTCATTGAAAGTAATAGCACTTCGCCAGAACGTTACCCTGCGACTCACTTTTCCAACGAGCGCGCGCACCAGAAACACATCCGGTAAACGCTCGACGCACAATAAAAGTGCGGATCAGGAACGTTTGGCCGCTTAGCGCTTCCAACACCCCGCCAAAGCTGGCAACATCGCGCCCTTTTTTACGCCACCCGCGGCTGCTTTGTATTTAAAAGCAGGATCAAACGGCTGTTCGGTTGATAGCAGCGCGACAGTCTGCTGTACCGATGCGACAACCTGCCACATCACTTCCGTTTACCGCCCATAGCGCTGTTGGCTGCCATTCAAACGCTATGCTAGCGTGGCCGCCTCGCCAGGAAGGCCGCCAACAGCAGGAGCGAAACACTATGAGGAACGCACATGGCTGAGGCCACGCCCGCGCTTGAAATCCGCAATTTGCACAAACGCTACGGACAGCTTGAGGTGCTCAAAGGCATCTCGTTGACCGCCCGCGACGGTGACGTGATCTCGATCCTGGGTTCTTCCGGTTCCGGCAAGTCCACGTTCCTGCGTTGCATCAACCTCTTGGAAAACCCGCACCAGGGCCAGATTCTGGTAGCCGGCGAAGAACTCAAACTCAAAGCGGCGAAGAACGGCGAACTGGTCGCTGCCGACGGCAAGCAGATCAACCGCCTGCGCAGCGAGATTGGTTTTGTGTTTCAAAACTTTAATCTCTGGCCGCACATGAGCGTGCTCGACAACATCATCGAAGCTCCGCGCCGCGTGCTCGGCCAGAGCAAGGCCGAAGCCATCGAAGTGGCCGAAGCCCTGCTGGCCAAGGTCGGCATCGCCGACAAGCGCCATGCCTACCCGGCGCAACTGTCCGGCGGCCAGCAGCAGCGCGCCGCCATCGCCCGAACCCTGGCGATGCAGCCCAAGGTGATCCTGTTCGACGAGCCCACCTCAGCCCTTGACCCGGAAATGGTCCAGGAAGTACTTAATGTCATCCGTGCACTGGCCGAAGAAGGCCGCACCATGCTGCTCGTGACCCACGAGATGGGCTTCGCCCGTCAGGTCTCCAGCGAAGTGGTGTTCCTCCACCAGGGCCTGGTAGAAGAGCAAGGATCGCCACAGCAGGTGTTTGAAAACCCGCTTTCGGCGCGCTGCAAACAATTCATGTCCAGCAACCGCTAACGGAGCTCCCCACATGCAGAACTACAAAAAGGTCTTCCTGGCTGCCGCCGTCACCCTGGCGTTCAGCGCCGGTGCCATGGCCGAAACCCTGAAGATGGGCATCGAAGCGGCCTACCCGCCATTCAACAACAAAGATGCCAGCGGCAACGTGGTCGGCTTCGACAAAGAAATCGGCGACGCCCTGTGTGCCAAGATGAAAGTCGAGTGCACCGTGGTCACCTCCGACTGGGACGGCATCATCCCGGCCCTGAACGCGAAGAAGTTCGACTTCCTGATCTCCTCGATGTCGATCACTGACGAGCGCAAGGGTGCGGTGGACTTCACCGACCCGTACTACTCGAACAAGCTGCAATTCATCGCCAAGAAAGACGCAGACTTCAAAACCGACAAGGCTTCCCTGCAAGGCAAAGTGATCGGCGCACAACGTGCGACCCTCGCCGGTACCTGGATGGAAGACAACATGCCCGACGTCGAAGTCAAACTCTACGACACTCAGGAAAACGCTTACCTGGACCTGACCTCTGGTCGTCTGGACGGCATCCTCGCCGACAAATACGTCAACTACGAGTGGCTGAAAAGCGACGCCGGCAGGTCTTACGAATTCAAAGGCGATCCGGTAGAAGAAAGCGACAAAATCGGTATCGCTGTCCGTAAAAACGACCCGATCCGCGAGAAGCTGAACGTCGCACTGAAAGAAATCGTCGCTGACGGCACCTACAAGAAAATCAACGACAAGTACTTCCCGTTCAGCATCTATTGATTCTGACCTGCCTGACCGGCGCCGCTTTATAGCGGTGCCGGTTCTCGGCATTGCCTGCCGCGATTTGAAAAGAAATCCATGACTATCGATCTCTACGGATTCGGCCCGGCGCTCGCCGCCGGCGCGCTGATGACTGTGAAACTGGCACTCTCGGCCCTGTGCCTGGGACTGGTGCTCGGTCTGCTCGGCGCCTTGGCCAAGACTTCGCCATACAAGCCGCTGCAATGGCTTGGCGGCACTTATTCGACACTGGTTCGCGGTATTCCGGAATTACTCTGGGTGCTGTTGATCTATTTCGGCACGGTCAACCTGATGCGTGCCATGGGCGAGTTTTTCGGTAACCCCGACCTCGAACTCAATGCCTTCGCAGCCGGTGTGATTGCCCTGGGGCTGTGCTTTGGCGCCTACGCCACCGAAGTGTTTCGGGGCGCGATTCTGGCGATTCCCAAAGGTCACCGTGAAGCCGGCGTGGCGTTGGGTCTGTCGAAGTTTCGCATCTTCACCAAACTGATCATGCCGCAAATGTGGCGCATCGCCCTGCCGGGCCTTGGCAACCTGTTCATGATCCTGATGAAAGACACCGCGCTGGTATCGGTCATCGGCCTGGAAGAAATCATGCGCCACGCGCAAATCGGCGTGACCGTGTCCAAGCAACCGTTCACCTTCTATATGGTGGCCGCGTTCATGTACCTGGGCTTGACCGTGCTCGCCATGAGCGGCATGCACTTAATGGAACGACGTGCCGCTCGCGGCTTCGCGAGGAGCACCCAATGAACTGGGAAGTCATCATCAAGTGGCTGCCGAAACTGGCCCAAGGCGCAACGCTGACCCTGGAACTGGTGGCCATCGCCGTGATCGCCGGTTTGCTGCTGGCGATTCCGCTGGGCATCGCGCGTTCGTCACGACTCTGGTACGTACGGGCATTTCCCTACGGCTATATCTTCTTTTTCCGCGGCACGCCGTTGCTGGTTCAGCTGTTCCTGGTTTATTACGGCCTGGCGCAGTTTGATGTCATCCGTAATAGCTCCATGTGGCCGTACTTGCGCGATCCGTTCTGGTGCGCCACCGCGACCATGACCCTGCACACCGCTGCCTACATCGCCGAGATCCTGCGCGGCGCGATCCAGGCGATTCCGCCGGGTGAAATCGAAGCGGCGCGCGCGTTGGGTATGTCTCGCGCCAAAGCGCTGTTCTATATCATCCTGCCGCGAGCCGCGCGCATCGGCCTCCCGGCCTACAGCAACGAAGTGATCCTGATGCTCAAGGCCAGCGCCCTGGCCAGTACCGTGACCCTGCTGGAACTGACCGGCATGGCCCGCACCATCATTGCCCGAACCTACCTGCCGGTGGAGATCTTCTTCGCCGCGGGCATGTTCTATCTGTTGATGGCTTACGTGCTGGTTCGCGGCTTCAAGCTGCTGGAGCGCTGGTTGCGCGTCGATGCCTGCCAAGGGCGTTGATTCCTCCTGCGTGCTGACGGGCGAGGCCCTGCTCGCCCGCTTCACGGCGCTGGATGCTTTTCTGATCGAGCATCAAGCGCTGTGGAAGCCACGGCCGTTTACTCATCTGCACCTGCCTTGGGAAACGTCCTACCCTGAATTGTCCTTGTGGCTACGCAACCGCTCGCTGGACGACGCGGAAAGCAGCCACAACCACCCTTGCTCGTTGAGTGCGCCGGAGCCATTTGCTTCGTTGGCGGCGCTGTCGCTTGAGCTGAGCCAGGTGGCTGAATTGCCGGCGCACGCACTGCAAGCGGCCGGGCATCGCCTGAACGTCGATGTGCCGGGGCGCAAGTGGCAGCAGATTGAGGCGTTTGCCAGTCGCCTGTCGTTTGCTGCGCCGCCGAGGCATTGGCTGGACTGGTGCTCGGGCAAGGGCCACCTGGGCCGGCGTTTGCTGCAAACCGGGCAACAACTGACCTGTCTGGAATACGACCCGGCACTGGTGGCCAGCGGACAGGCACTCAGCCAGCGTCATCACTTGCACGCACTGCACGTCGAACAGGATGTACTGGCCTCGGATGCTGCATCACTACTGCACAACGGACACACACCCGTCGCGCTGCATGCATGCGGTGACTTGCATGTGCGACTGATCCAGCTCGCCAGTGCGGCAGGTTGCAAGCAACTCGCCATCGCGCCGTGCTGTTATAACCGGATCAGTCTTGCGGCCTATCAGCCACTTTCCTCTGTGGCTTTACGCTCCGACCTACAGCTGTCCCTCGACGATCTCGCCCTCCCGATGAGCGAAACCGTCACCGCCGGTGCACGCGTGCGCCGTCAACGTGACACCTCCATGGCCCGGCGTCTGGGTTTCGACCTGCTGCAACGGCAACTGCGCGGCGTTGATGAATACCTGCCGACTCCGTCCCTGCCCAGCGCCTGGCTGGACAAACCCTTCGCCGAGTACTGCCATCATCTGGCCGCGCTGAAAGAGTTATCCACAGTTGGCGCGCAAGATTGGTCCGCACTCGAAGCCGCTGGCTGGCAGCGCTTGGCGCATGTACGCAATCTGGAGCTGCTGCGCGGACTTTTCCGACGCCCGTTGGAGCTATGGCTGGTTCTCGACCGGGCACTTTTCCTCAGGGAGCAGGGCTATACCGTTCGTCTGGGCACCTTCTGCGAAACTCCGCTCACGCCGCGTAATTTCCTGCTTCTGGCAGAACGCCCTTAAAGCAATTCAGACCTGTGGATAACTCTGTTGATGAAATAATCGTGGATCCAATAAACACGGCTGTTTCAGAGCTGAAACTAGTCTGTTCACTTTTCGTACACCTGCGAAAAAAACCAGAAAAACAGGCATTTGCGAACAAATGAGAACGGGTCCGCAAAAACAGTAATGAAGGGGGCAAGGCGTGCGGCCCGATGTGCATAAGCATTCAATGCAAAGGACATAAGCGCCGAAGTCAGGACGCCAGACCGGGGAAATTGCACCGCTTCGTGACTCTTGTTATACACAGACGCAAGGACGCCGACAGCGCGACCACCCACAAGAAAATTCGACCGACAGGATGCGACAGTGACGTTCATTTCTTACGCACAGAATTTCGAAGACATCCGCCTGTGGCGCGCCCTCAAGACTGTCGAGAACGGCTTCTATATCGATGTCGGGGCCAACGACCCCACCCATGACTCGGTCACCAAAGCGTTCTACGACCATGGCTGGACCGGCATCAACGTCGAACCGATGCCCAACTACTACGAAGCCCTGTGCCAGCAACGTCCCAAAGACACCAACCTGCAATGCGTGGCCGGCGAAAGCGCTGAGAGCCTGACCTTCTACGGCATCGCCGGCACCGGCCTCTCGACCGTCGACCCGGCCATGGCGCAAATGCACAAAGACGCCGGCATGGACGTGCGCAGCCAGACCGTCAAATCCCGCACCCTGACCTCCATCTGCGAAGAGCACGCGCAGGGCCGGCCGATCCACTTCCTGAAAATCGACGTCGAAGGCCACGAAGAAACTGTCCTGCGCGGCATGGACTTCACCCGGTGGCGGCCGTGGGTCATCCTCATCGAAACCCCGTGGGAACGCGACCAGACCTGGGAAACCCTCGTCACCGGCGCCGGCTACCAGTCCATCCTGTTCGACGGCATCAATACCTATTACCTCGCCGAAGAACACCTGCACCTCAAACCCGCCTTCGACATCCCGCCCTGCAACCTGGACAATTTCCAGTTCTGCAAAGGCCACAACTTCAGCCACCCCGTCAGTGACGCCGAACACCAACTCACCGCCGCCCTGCAACGCGCCGAACAGGCCGAAGCACAGCTGCGCGCAATGCAAAACAGCCGGACCTGGCAAGCCATCCAGAAACTCAAGAAAACCCTGCTTCGCGCCTGACCTGACACCTGCGCAAAAATAGTCTGAATTCAGGGGTTTACAGAACCAATCCAATCGCTATAATCGTCGCCCAACACGCCGGTATAGCTCAGTTGGTAGAGCAACTGACTTGTAATCAGTAGGTCCCGGGTTCGACTCCTGGTGCCGGCACCATACAAGGTTCCAGAGAAGGCTTTCAAAATCTCTAGAACCCCCGAAAAACCCGCCTTCTGGCGGGTTTTTTCGTTTTGGGGTTCCATCGGTTTCTGTCAGAAACTGGTGGATTCCAACCGTTTTAAGGGTAGAGTTTGGGATACAGGTCACTTCGATAAAAGGGAGTACCCTTATGTCGCGCACCACAGCTCCGCTCTCTGACGCAGCTTGCCGCTTGGCAAAACCTACAGACCGCGCCTACAAGCTTTTCGACGGCGATGGCCTCTACCTCCTAGTCCAACCTAATGGCCGCAAAGGCTGGCGGCTCCGTTACGTCAAACCCGACGGACGGGAAGGACTGACCTCGTTCGGCAACTACCCCGTCATTGGCCTCGCCGATGCGCGCCGCAAGCGCTTGGAGGTCAAGCGAATGCTGGCGGATGGCATTGATCCCATAGAGACCAAGCACCAAGCCAAGGCGGAAGCCGTGATCAAAGGCAGAACCTTTGAAAGCGTTGCGCTGGACTGGCACACGGAAATGTCGGCCAAGTGGGCACCAGGCCACTCCAAGACTGTGATGAGCCGCCTCAAAACCCACGTTTTCCCGCTGATCGGCACCCGCGCCATTGTCGACCTCGACACTCATGACCTTATGCAGCCCTTGGAAGAGATCAAGAAGCGCGGAACGATAGACGTTGCTTTAAGGGTACAAAACTACCTGCAGAGCATCATGCGCGAGGCAAAGCGCCTCCGGCTTATCACCATAAACCCTGCTTACGATCTCGAAGGCTCGATCAAAGCCCCGCGGGTGGTACATCGCCCCGCTCTACCCTTATCGCGACTGCCGGAACTGCAGGAGCGGATCGACACCTATAAAGGCCGGGCACTTACCCGTCTGACGGTGATGCTGTCGCTCCATGTGTTTGTACGATCCAGCGAGCTGCGTTTTGCACGCTGGAGCGAGTTCGACCTCAAGCGCGGCACCTGGGAGATACCGGACACTCGACCCGCGTTGGAGGGAGTACCCTTTTCCACAAGGGGTACGAAGATGGCAGGGGATATCCATTTAGTACCCTTATCGCCGCAAGCAGTGGCGCTACTCGAAAAAATCCATGCACTCACAGGCAAATTCGCATTGGTCTTCGCAGGTGATGCCAAACCCTGGAAACCCATGTCCGAAAATACCGTGAACAATGCGCTACGAACGATGGGATACGACACCAAAACCGATATCTGCGGGCATGGGTTTCGTTCGATGGCATGCAGCGCACTGATCGAGTCAGGATTGTGGTCGGAGACAGCCATTGAACGGCAGATGAGCCACAAGGAGCGGAACAACGTCCGCGCCGCTTATATCCACAAGGCCGAGTTCATCGAGGAGCGCAGGCTGATCATGAACTGGTGGAGCCGGTACCTGGAGGCCAACCGGCAGGAGCATGTCACTCCACACGAATTTTCAAATCAGACCGGAGCGAACGTCACTCGTCTAAAGTCAAAACGTGGCGGAATAGAGTAAACGACACTCACGAAATCTGAGCTTTAACCTTCAACACATTAATCACCCAACGAATATCATTTAATACGGGAGGGGGGAGCACTTTAAGATGTCCGTTATTTGCAGCCAAGAGACGCTGCTGTATCGCCAATCCAACGAGCCTGCTTCTTAATTATATCTTCGCTCTGTAGCGCACATCGGAGGATTCCACAGAAAACATCAGAAGAAAGCGTCTGACTGGTTAGATGTGTGCGTTTTTGTTTTATATGGAGTTTTAGATCATAAACATCTAAAAACTTAACACTGCTAAAATCCACCCAGCTAGGGAGTAGAAGAATATTGCCTGGCGCACCCACATAGTAGCCTGCTCTGGGCGGGCCCAGTGAGCACGCCGGATTCTCGATCAGCCCATTCGATTTAGAAGTGAAAACAGCAGTAACTAGGTCTTCTTGATCTGGACTAAGTGCTAGAATAATCCAATATTTTCGCTCACAACACCCAGTTTCTTCGTTTAGATAATAACAATCGTCTTGCCAGATCTGAGCTGGCGCTAAATTCAGCCCAACCATAATTCAAACGGACTCTTGGCGTGCAGCAGCGAGGGCTGCTTGGTACATTGCATTCTCAGATGCTATTGCTAATAGGTCTTCTCTTTCTGGTGCGTCTTCTTTGATCGAGAGTTCGTAGGGTATAGGTTTATGTGCCCCATTACCGTTGTTCCAGATTTTATCCCAAGCGCCGTTTTGCTCATGAGTGACATCGATCATTTTAGGGGAAAATGTTTCTTTGTAGCGGCTAACAAGATTATTCATGATTCGAAGTTGCCTTGGTGTAAACTCCTCATCATCAAAGCTTATACCTTCTTTGACCACTACTTTTTGGCGAACATAATCGACTACTTGCTCTGAAACTATAGTCACTAAGCCGGCAAGGTCATCATTTAACTCTTCCCACTCCTCCATAAGATCAATGGGTACTGGCCCAAACTTCCACGCCTGATAATCGCCACCTGTAACACTCTTCCCTGTTTGACGAAAATGCTCAAAATCAAGTAGATATAGAAGCTTAAAAAGTTTTATTTTCCCGCAGACCTTAGTGTTATCAGCAAAGAAAATAATCGCGTTAACAAGGCGGTTTCGTGCCGTGTTAGCCATTCGTACTACCCCATTCTCTGTAAAGCCATTGCTTACAGTGTAATTTATATTTATAAATAATATCAAAAGTCAATATCTTTCGCCAGTGAAATTTAAGATTTGCCTAGCCCATTCCCATAAACTATGACCCCCACTGGTTACCTTGGCATCTTTTTATTTTCGTGAATATATATAACCAATTGATTAAATTAATATTCCAATTTTTAGGCGACGTAGAACCTTCTGATGCTCCTCAATTTTGGAAAACCCCTCGGGACCAAGGAATCACCGTCAACCCTTACACCCCCATTCCTTGATTGAGGCTCTGGAGCTCCCGACCCACCGCAAAATGATCCTGCATGCCATAACAGCTGGGGCGGAATAATCCCGCAGCGGAGTCCGCGTACATTTTCGAGATTTCGCTGATCCGCTCGTCCACGCGGGTCCATCCAAACAGGGCTGCAAAGCCGCCCTGCTTGGATGGACCTCACTTAAAAAATCTAAAGCCACCAACTGTCTGTGGAAAACCACTGATTTCCACCGGTGGATAATTTCATCCACAGCCGCAGAACTCCCGAAAATTCGAGCCTTGACCCGAATTATCCACAGGCGTAGAAAAGATCGGGCAAAGCGCTGTCGTTGACAGCAACCCAGGTAGCCAGAGCCTTTGAGGCTACGCCACACCGTGGTGGTTCTCCCAAAGTGCGATTAGCATCCGGCGGCTCGCACGGTCACAGCGATGTGATGGATGCCTACTTCTACCAGAGTGCCCACTGCGGCAACTCATACCCCTTTATAGCTGCCCTGCAGCAACCTATCCGCTTGGCCATTTCATTGCGCCAACCTGCGCCCGTCTCTTTCTCCCGGAAAGAGACGGGCGCTCCTACCGCTGCTGCAGCCCATCTCGTACAAGGCTTTGCGGCATTTCCCCTCGTGACAATCGGCGTGACAAACACCGAAGTCACCAGCAACGGCGATGCAGATGATGGTGCCGCAGCCTACGGAATGGACTGCACCTGACTGACAGTCAGGCATGCCCCGGTCATCGCTTCACTGCCCTCACCTGACTCAGGATCTCGCGGCGTTGGTTTCGTCAGCCTATGCAGCCCCCACCCGCCCACTTCCTCGGAAGTGTTCAGGAGGCCAGATCATGAGATGCCCAAGCTCCCGGTCGTAAAGAGCCGCCAGTCCCGCGTTAGTGGACAACCCTCACAGGTCGCAGGGGCCTTGATCCCTGATAACACTCAACATCCATGGCGGGATGACGTGGGGAAGGTTTTAAAAGTTTTGTCTTCGAGAGGAGTTTGATCATGGCGCTGGTCGGTAAACGGGATGGGCGCAATTTTGGCTATGGCCGGCAATTGAGCTACGCCGGGCCGCAGGCGTTGAAAGACATGTTCGGCGGCGGGCATTACGGGACTGTCCAAGCGCACAGTGATCGCTGGCTGGCCTTTGTGCGCTGGTGTCGCTCGGAGGATGGGCCAGGGTTCAACGATGCGCGGAAAATTGTTCGGCAGACCTTGCTGGACTACGCCAGGCATCTGCGCCAGCAAGTCGAACAAGGAGCTATCGGCATCGCGACTGCGCAAAACCGATTGTCCAGTGTGAACAGAACTATGGCCGCGCTTCGCGGTGATCAGTCTGTGAAAGTGCCGAGCCCAAGCAAGGCGTTGGGAATGCATCGGGCCAGTGTTCGTCGCTTAGTGCCGCAAGGCCAAGACCGCGAATACGTGAAGCGGATCGTCGACGAGCTTTGCGAACATCAGCAGCCGCGCGCTGCGGCCATCGCTAAGTTAGCGCGAGCCACCGGCATGCGTTTGCGTGAAGCGATTTTGGCCGACCTTCCTCGACTACAGCGGGAAGCCAAGCAACTCGAGAGGATCAACATCCAGGACGGCACCAAAGGTGGTCGCGGCGGAGCAACAGCACCTCGCTGGATCATCGTAGATGACCATGTTCGCGAAGCGCTCAGATATGCCGAGCAGGTCCTACCGCATGGTAGCCACAACCTACTAGCTCCGAACGAGAGCTACCTCGATTTCCAGCAACATGTCGTACGCCCCGCCCGAGACATCCTCCATACGTACAACCTCAAAGGCTTCCACGAACTGCGCGCGGCTTATGCGTGCGAACGCTATGAGCAGATCACCCATCACCTAGCGCCCATCAACGGTGGCAGGTGCAAGCGCCTCGATCCAGGCCTTGATCGAGAGGCACGCATACAAATCAGCTATGAACTCGGGCACGGCCGTATCGACGTGGTATCGGCTTACATCGGTGGTCGAGCATGAGCAAGCCATTCGATATGAAGCTGTTCCTGGTGGGCGTTCTGACCGGATCGCATTCCACCCGCAAGCGTCACCTTCGTCAGGCGAAGGCCATTCAAGCGGCTATTTATTTTCGCTGGCACCGAGATAATCCATGGACCTGGCAGCGAAAACATATCGACTGGTTTCTAAATCAGCACCTGAACCAGCGCAGTGAATCCACGCGCTATTACTATCTGCTGACCGTGCATTTGCTCACTATTCGCTTAGGTAAGCCATGGCATTTCAAAGTTGTAGGCCAAGGTCAGCATCTATAGCGGATCTCGGGAGAGGCGCTGACCAACGTTTACATCCGGTTTGACCATTGCACGCAAAAAGGGCGACAGGGCTAGATCGGCCAAGGACGGAAAGCCGGCATGGTCCACTTTGCTCCCCGGTGAAGATGATAGGTGACAGCACCCACTGTTGCTGGCCAGCCACCTGCCCTGGAAAGGCGTGAAATTCTCATGCTTGGCCTTACTTGGCTAAAGCTTGACAGCTCCTGCAGAATGCCCTGTGACAACATCCATATTAACGGTCAATCTACGCCAGATAACGGCTCATTTCCCCAGGCCGCTTTGGCAACCAATGAACTACAACGTTATGTGGCATCGGACGCGATATTCCATCAGCCGGCGCTACGCACGAGAAAAGGCCACCCCCACTTTTAAGAGCGTTGTAGACAAATGTGAATATCGCGTGGCGCATCGGCTAATCGTGCCGAGAAAAAGAAGGTGCGGCACGGCTCGGCTGCTAAATAGTTCTTTGGGGGGCAGTCGTAGTCAAACAGGACGAGCAAATGAGCAAAGCAGGGATTCAGTCCAATCGAGGCGATGGTTACCAAACGCTGGTTGCCTTTGACTGGGCGTTGAGCATTCTTTCGGATCCTGGTTACCAGTGGCTTGAAGTAGATTCCGTAAGCTGGTCAGTGGACGATGTGGTGATCGGCAAAGTAGATGGCACCAAAATTTACTGCCAATGCAAAAAAAACCAGACGCTGCATAAGGCCTGGTCTACCGCCGACCTCGCCGACGAATTGCGCAAGGCAATCAGCTTGTTGACCAGCGACCCGACAGCGGAAATTCGCTTCTATTCGCGCAGCGCGTTTGGTGATCTCTCAAGATTGCGGGAATACAGCACCAACTATGCCGATGAAGCGACCTACCAAACCAATCTGGGCAAGGCCCTTCAAGAGTCAGATACCGAACTAGGAAATCTGCTTGTCGAACAGGCGTCAAATCTTTCGACCTACCAGTTCCTACAACGCACGACGTTTGAAATCAGTCCAGAACTGGATCGCATGGAGGCATTTCTGCGCGAACGTTTGTGGCGGCTGGTAAGCAACGGTTCAGCGGCTTACAACACTCTATGGACACGCCTTGACTACCTCGGAATGCGCATTCGCGGCCACGGCGAAAGTAGCGCGACGCAACATCGATTGACAAAGGACAACCTGACAGACTTGCTGGACAAAGCAGGCTCAATGCTGACCCCTCCCATGGACATGGTAAAGGTTCGTACTTCATTCAAAAGCACTTCTGCCATTGGCCGGTCATGGCGCCGAGATATTGGCAGTGAAAGCATTTCGAATCCATCCGTCAACGAGCTCATCGAAGCCATTGAAGCCAAACATGGCTCTATCTTGCTCACTGGCTTGCCAGGCTCCGGCAAGACCTGCGTGATGCTGGCAGTGCAAGAAGCACTGGAGCAACTTGCCAAAACCCGCACTGACCTGCTGCCGCTGTTCATTCAATCGCGCGAGTTCGCCGACATCGTCACTGCGCAAGACCGTCAAGCCCTAGGCCTGTCTGAACAATGGGTAGAAGAAGCGGCACGCATGGCGGAGGATGGGCACGTAGTCGTGATGATCGACTCGTTAGATGTACTTTCCATTGCCCGTGAACACAGCGTACTTACGTACTTCCTTGCCCAAATTGATCGTCTGCTGCTGGTCCCCAATATTACCGTCGTCACTGCCTGTCGCGATTTTGACTGTCATTACGATCGACGTATTGCCCAGCGCAGTTGGGGTAAAAAAATCACTTGCCAGCCATTGGAATGGGATACCGAGATAGCGCCGCTGCTCGCAAAACTCAGCATTGACGCATCGACCATCGATGCGACCACGCGCGAATTAATTTGTAATCCACGTGAATTGGCCTTGTTTGTTGAATTAGCGCAGCAAGGAGGTAGCTTCAATGTAGTGACCAGCCAAGCGCTGGCACAGCGCTACCTTGCCACGATCGTGCAGGCTAATAGCACACTGGGCCATGCCGCCATGCAAGCCATCGAAGCCATCGCTGCTGAAATGCTAAAGTTGCGCAGTCTTGCAGTGCCACGTCAGCGATTCACCGCCTCACAAGATATTGAACGTGCGCTTCTCAGTAATAAGGTGCTGCATGAGACGCAAGATGGGCAGCTGACATTCGGACACCAAACCCTGCTCGACGTGTTGGTGATCAGCGGCGCGGTGCGCCAAGCTGTGACTTTGAACGCATTCATACAACGTTTACCGCCTGTGCCTTTTGTGCGCCCCAGCATTCGTAGCTTTGTCACGCAGCTGGCAACCGGAGATCGGCGCGAATTCCGAAAGCAGTTGCGTACTGTTTTGACAGGCAACAACGCCTTCCACATTCGCCGTCTTGTGGCGGAAACCTTTTCAGAACAGCCTCCACACGATGACGACTGGCTTTTAATACGCGACCTGCGCAACCAGCATCGTGATGTGTTTCAGGTGATCTACACCCTGGCGGTTCGGGTGGAATGGCATCACTTTTGGATGAAGCATCTAGTACCTTTTTTGAGAGATACCCGCGATGTTGACGGGTTAACGATGCATGTGCACCGGGTGTCTCAATGGAAAAATGACGATGCTGTAGGGGTGTTCGCATTTTGGACCGAAATGCTGGCGCTGGATGGGGTGGACAATACCCAGCTGACAAATTCTATTGCACATGCGATCACGCAAGTCCATGCAGACCATTCGGCGGTGCTTGTGCCTTTGCTTGTCGAATTGCTTAAGTTACCGAGGCAAGAACACAGCTTTCTTGGGCGTGCACTCGCACGCTGCGTAAACGATGGAGGTATGGACGATACGGTTCTATGGCGCTATGTCGCTGACGAAGTCACCGATGATGATGTGCTCGCCTATAGCTTTGGCAAAAAACTGCACTGTCAACCGCATGACTTTGGGACAAGCAATAACAGTTTTCTTGCAGATCGAATGCGAAAGTCCACGGCATTGCTTGACCTGGCTATAGCATCGATTGAGCGATGGAGCCAAATCAAGAACTCAAGCTATGGTGAGGCTCCTAAAAACTTTTGGAGCGGTTTCCTGCACCAAACGTCATACAACGACGCACATACCCAGACCGACCACCGGCACCTTGAAAGTGAACGCATACTGCTGGATGCCGTTGAAACCGCCATCGTGCATCACGCAAACACTCAATCGAATTGGTGGCAAAGCAACAGCGAACGTCTGTGCTTCAGCACAGAAGGCGCATTACGCTATTTCGCCATCCTCGCGTGCATGGCAGCACCAGCCGCAAATCTGGATGTGATTGGCCGTATGCTTTGCAACAAAAAACTGCTCGAATCCTCTTTGTCGTATGAACTCGGCACGCTGATACAAACCACTTTTCTGCACCTTGATTCGGCTACGCAAGACGCAATACATTCGACCGTTTTAACCCTTCACTGGGAAACTACAACTGACCCGAAGCACCATGCATGGGCGCTACGAGATCAAGCGCAACTAATTCTTACCATCCCCTGCCATCTGCGTTCAGCCGATGCACAGGCTGTATTGGACGAATGCGAAAAAGAAATATGGCCTCTGCTTCGCCAGCCGGACATTCACATGCGAGGAGGAATGGTTAGCGCACCGTTTTCTTTCGAAGTGTTTCTTGGTGCAAGCGATGACTCCGTGCTGGACCTACTGAATCACTACAAAGCGCATGTCAGAAGCCCTTTTGATGACTTTCTGATGGGGGGTGAGAGAGAGGTTGGCTCACAATTGCGTGAGGCGGCTTCGCGCCACCCCACCCGTTTTATGAGTCTTTTATCAGCCAACTGGGAGCGGATCTCGGACCGCTTTCGAAACGACCTCATGGAGGGCATTGCGACCTACCTGGCTCACCGCTACGGCAACTTGCAGGTAAATGGCACTTGGTCACCCAAAGATGAGCCCAATGCTGCAGCGCTGGCGCAGCAAATCCTGAATGAGCTGGAAACGCATCCGAGTCATTGGCACCACAACCGCGTCGCATCTAAAGCAATACAGAGCTGTGCGCACGTAGTTGAACTGTCACAGGACGCTACGCGGCTAGTGTCCTTGGCTGCGGATTTTTCTACACTACAGGAGGAGAGCTCCATCTCAGGGGATTCCGTTGATTTGGTCACAGCGGGCATCAATATGGCCAAAGGTAACGCAGCGGAAGCCTTGATGATCGTGGCCAATCAACTTGAAAAGAACGGCGTACCGTGGCCCCAATTGCTACCGAACGTGCTGCGCATATTTGCCGCAGACCCGCACCCAGCTATTCGCGCCCTATTGCTGCGGCGCATGCCCTATTTGCAAAGCCATCACCCAGAACTTGGCTGGGAGCTGTTTGGCCTTGCCATGCAGGAGATATCCCCCGGACTTTGGCCAATAGCCGAATCTAGCCTGTATTACGCTTACCACCAAAAGTTCGAAATTGTCGCTTTGTGGCTAGCACGCCTTTATCGCGAAGGCAGCAAAAAGGATTTTGAGACTTGGGGGCGTATATCTGCACTGGCATCTCTTTCGAAGAGATTGGAGTTTTCTACCCTTCTCGCAGGACTCGACGCTGGGGAAACCGTCGAAGCGTGGCACGGTGCAGCGAGCGTTTGGACTCACAGCGACAACATTCAGCAGCACCGGGAACAGTGTCTCGCCGGTCTTGAGGCCGGCTTGGATGCAGAAAATCATTATGCTGTTGCAGTTGCCCAAAAATTCCGCAACCTCTTCCAGGAGGCAACACCGCTGGTTGCTATACCCATTGAGTTAATTCGGCGCTGCTTGTTCTTGCTAGGAACAGAAAGTGATTCTGCACGAAACGACATCTATGGCTTCGATGCATGGCTGAACGCTATGTCACATCACGATCCAATGTATGCATTAGAAGCAACCGAGATTTACCTTGATTTTGTTCGGCAAACAAAACCCTATCTATACGACCATGAAAACAACCTCACGCAACTGCTAACACGCCTTTTCGCGCAGGCTGAAGAACAGGAGGAGTCAGACGGTAGTGCCATGCTACAGCGGGTGGTAGCGATGCAGGATTCGCTGCTGACTTTGGGTGTCGATGGCATGAATGACTGGCTTAAAGCCGCGGAGCGTCCATGATCATAAATAGCAAAACAGGGACTTTACGAAAACATCGCCATAAAACTCATGAGATTCATGCCCAGCACCAGCCACCACAATCCACCGACTCCAAGGGTGATAACTGGAGCGATCGCGGCGATACGGCTGTAACCGTCCGGGAAACCACCTGCGTCACGCTATCAACAAGAGAGCGCAAGTCTTGAGGTAGTTTTAGAGGTAGAAGAACGCAGCTTTATAGAAATTAAAATAAAAATCAATAGATTACGGATTAGTTCGATTCCTGGTGCCGCACCATACGCAATATCGAAAAAGGCTCACCGAAAGGTGGGCCTTTTTCGTTTATGGGTCTTACGCTCGCCCGTCTCGCTGAAGGATGGTCATATTCATCAAAGACGCGAGTCGACGCATCCCATTCTGGTACCGCGCATCTACATACCTCCCCGAAACGATGAGCGGTTACGGTCGAAAATCAGTGAGGCGGCATAATGGCAGCAGTGCTTATGCACAATCTGCCACTTCACTCCGCCGTTGCGAGCCCCTTTGTAATGAACACCGAACGACGTTACTCGATCATCTTGGAGCACAGCGCCGAGGTGCTGCTGGAACATGCACCCATGGCGCAGATAGAGGCATTTTGGGACGCCAACGATACCCGCTACTTCGGGTTGCGCATGGAGGAAGAGCACAGCGCGCACGCACGAGTGATTGTTACGGACGAAGTCCCCGACGACGAAGATGTGGAGCTTTCTTGTCTGTAGCGAATGTTGCGGGCAACATAAAAAAAGCCCTCGTAGAAATATGAGGGCTTTGTTGTTTCTGGGGTTTGGAGACAGTCCCCGGGACGCCAACACATTGGCTTCTATAGAAGCCAACAAAACCTTACCTCCAGCGCCAGACCAAACATTGCCCGCACACCTAATCGTTACAAATTCGCGTCAGTGCAACGTTGACGGGGTCTCACACCTACCTATAATGCACCCCAACACACCCGCCAAGCCTAGGTTGACCCAGTCAGCAAGCTCAAATCGTGCGGGTTTTTTTTGCCTGGAGAAAAGCTACATGAGGTCCTTCGACAAACCGGCCCTCAGCGTAGAACAGCAATTGGAACTGCTAAAGCAACGAGGCCTGCAAGTCGCAAACAACGACCGGGCCATGCGCTTTCTCGAAGTGGTCACGCTGTTTCGCCTGAGCCCCTATATGCGCCCCTTCCAAGAGCAAGGGCCAGAACATACCTTCAAACCCGGTAGCACTCTGAAAGCCGTAGTCGACATCTACCGATTCGATGGGGCGTTGCGGCGCATAACCATGGACGCCATCGAGAGGGTCGAGGTCGCGATACGAGCAAGCATCAGCAGCCACATGTGCCCCAAGTATGGGTCTGACTGGATCGCCGATGCCTCGGTGTTCTCCTCGTCCTATTCGCACACCGAACTCTTACGCCCCCTTCGGGACCAATTGAGCAAAGAGCGAAATAAATTCGAACGTGAAACGGACCGTATCAAGAAAGGGCGACAGGACGACGGCCTTCAGCAGCAGAGAATCGAAAACCGCATGCGTGATAACTATTTTCGATACTACGGTGCGACCTATGTAGTGGTCTAATTTCCCCGGACACCTCGATAGGTGGAGAATGCATCTATCGAGGAGTTTTTCATGACTGGCAAACGCAGGGCATTCGACGACAGCTTCAAGCTGCAAGTCGTAAAGATGATCAAGGACCAAGGACTGGCCGTTCCGCAGGTCTGTCGCGACCTGAATATTGGTGAGACCGCCGTCCGGCGCTGGGTACAGCAGTACGAGGCTGAACAGCTGGGAGAGGCCGGAATCGGCAAACCGTTGACGGCTGAGCAACAGCGCATCCGGCAGCTGGAGCAGGAAAACCGCCAGCTCAAGATGGATAACGATGTATTAAAAAAAGCCACCGCCTTCTTTGCCCGCGAGCTGAAGTAACGTATCGCCTGGTTCGTCAGCTGCAACAGAAGGCTTATTCGGTGGCGTATGTCTGTCGGCTGCTGGGTATCAGCCGATCCGGTTTCTACGAGGCCAACAAGCGTGCTGGAGCGCCAGCCTCGATTTGTCCCGTGACTGTGCAACTCAAGGCGTCGTTTGCTGCGAGTGGCGGCAGCTATGGCAGTCGCCCGTTGCGTAAAGCGTTGCGCGCTAAGGGTATGGAAATAGGCGTTTATAAAATTCGTCGCTTGATGCGCGCCAACGGTCTGCGTTCGGCCTGGAAGCGCAAGTTTGTGCACACGACCGATAGCAACCACGACCTGCCGATCGCTGAAAATGTGTTGAATCGTCAATTCGAACCCGCGGCGGTGAACAAGGCTTGGGTGGCGGACATTACCTATATCCGGACCCGTAGCGGCTGGCTGTACCTGGCCGTGGTACTGGACTTGTTCTCACGCAAGATCGTGGGTTGGTCCATGGCCCCGAACATGCCTGCCGAGCTGGTGTGTAGTGCCATGCAACTGGCAGTTGCTCAGCGTCAACCGCCACTTGGTCTGATCGCTCACTCGGATCGCGGTAGCCAGTACGCCAGCGCGAGCTACAGGGCGCTGCTGACAAGAAATAACATGCAGCAAAGCATGAGCCGTAAAGGTAACTGTTGGGACAACTCAGTGATGGAGCGCTTCTTCCTGAGTTTGAAAATGGAGCGGGTATGGCGGCGCGATTACGCCAACCACGCCGAAGCGATACGTGACATCACTGAATACATCGTTGGGTATTACAACAACGAGCGGCTGCACTCAAAACTGGGATATCTGCCACCGACCGTTTACGAACGGGCAATGGCGTCGAAACCACCTATCGAGGTGTCCGGAATTAATTGACCACTGCACTATGCCTTTCCCGAACTGCCGCCCGCATGGGCCATTCTTGAAGAACTCAGCCTCGGTACGGTATCCACCCTATTCAATGCCATAGGCAGAAGTGCCGACAAGAAAGCTATTGCCGCCAGATTCGGTCTGCCGTTCGATGTTTTGGCTTCGTGGCTCCACACCCTGACCTTCATACGAAACTGTTGCGCCCACCACTCGCGGTTATGGAACAGAGAACTCTCAATTCGGCCCTCGCTACCCAAAGAGTGGAATATCCCAAACGCAGCTGCCAGCAGACCTCAGCCCAAACAGCGGCTTTATATCGTATTGACGATCCTCGCGTATCTAACCGATTTGATCAGTCCAGACAGCCGGTGGAAACCTCGTCTCGCAGAAATCATGGAGCATCTGGAATCAACGAATTTAAGCCTGATGGGCTTTCCTGGCGATTGGAAACGTCAACCGCAATGGCACCTGGAATAAAAACCCGAAGTAAAAAAAAGCCCTCGTAGAGATACGAGGGCTTTGTGTTTCTGGGGTTTGAAAGACCAAGTCTTAGTGACCAGCGCTCTGCCCACCATCCACATGCAGAATCTCACCAGTAACAAAGTTCGCGCTATCCAGGTAAACAACCGCCTGAGCAATGTCACCGATCTCGCCCATATGCCCAACCGGATGCAGATTCCCCAGCGCTTCATGCGTTTCCTCACCATGCATCGGCGTCTTGATGATGCCTGGCGAAACCGCATTCACCCGAATCCCACGCTTGGCGTACTCAATCGCCAGGGACTTGGTCGCCGCGTTCAAACCACCCTTGGTCAGCGAAGCCAGAACCGATGGCACACCATCAACCGCGTGGTCCGTCAGACTGGTGGTGATGTTGACCACGTGGCCTTTGCCCTGTTTTTCCATCTCGTTGATCGCGAGTTGGGTGATGTAGAAGAAGCCGTTCAAGTTAACCGACAACACATTGGCGTAGTCTTCAGCGGTGTAGGCAGTGAACGGCTTGGCAATGAAGATCCCGGCGTTGTTGACCAACGTATCGATGCGGCCAAAACGGGCGATGGCTTCGCGGATCACTTGCTGCGCAACAGCCGGGTCGCCAATGTCGCCCGCTACAGTGAGGATGTCCGGGTCGGTAGATGGTTTGATCGAACGCGAAGTGGCGACAACCTTGTAATCCAGATCACGGAACGCTTTGACCATGCCGGCGCCGAGGCCTTGGGATGCGCCGGTAATGACGATGACTTTTTTCGAATTGCTCATGATGAACCTCTGCTAATTAAAAGATGATTTAAATAAGTAAGTAATCAGGCTTCAGCGGGGGCCTTGGCCATTTGTCTCAGCATTTGTTCGTAGTACTCGACCGACTGCGATCCGGACACCAGGTGACGACCGTTGAGGATCATGGCCGGGACCGAATTGATCCCGTGCTGGCGGTAGAACGCATCAAGCTCGCGCACTTCTTTCGCGAACGCTGCGGATGCCAACACTTCCTGCGCAGCTGCCACATCCAGTCCTGCTTCCCCGGCCAGACGAGCCAGCGTTTCGCGATTGCTCGGGTTCTGGCCATCGGTGAAATAAGCGCGCAACAGGATCTTCTTCAGCTCGATCTGCCGCCCTTCCTGCAACGCCCACAACAGCAACCGGTGCGCATCAAACGTGTTGTAGAAGTGCGTGCGCTTTTCCAGATCGAACGTGAAACCGATGGCCTCGCCACGAGCGATTTGCATGGCTTTGCCGGCGGCGACGTCCTCGGCGGTGCGTCCATACTTGCGCATTAAATGCTCAACAGCTTTTTCACCGACCGCCGGCATGTCCGGGTTCAACTCGAAGGGCTTGTAGGTCAGCGCCACCGACACTTCACCGGCCACGTTCTCAATCGCCTGCTCCAGCGCCGTCGCGCCCAATGCGCACCACGGGCACACCACGTCGGAGATGAAGTCGATGGAGACGGGCGCGGTCATGACTTGCCCTCCGCCTCTGCCAGTTTTTTGCGGTATTGGGTGGTGGTGATGCCGGCGTAGCCCCAGTTATCGGTGTCGACTTCTTCGATCACGATGTGGGTCAGGTGCGGATCCTTTTTGAGGACGCGCTCCAGGGTTTCAGTGATTTCGGCGATCACCTGAGCTTTCTGCTCTGAGGTAACGCCATCGCGGGTGATGCGAACGCTGACAAAAGGCATGAGGGAATCTCCAGTGACCTGCCCTTCGGAATGAATGGGTAGGCGTTGGAGCTCAATGTAGGGAGTTAGCTGGAGGGGATAAAGGTGGGGACGGGAACATCATTAGTTACTTGGTGTAATGAGTGCGCTAGGGGCAGGCGAAAAAATGTTTGCATCAAAAATGATCAATCGCTAACCTCCATTTATCGTAAATTTTAGATAACCATTTAAAAAAGGAGATTGCTCATGGCAATCCAATTCTTCGACAGTCCGTTCCATGTCACGCATGACGAGGAAGTCGCCAGCAAAATGGCTCTGAAAATGGAGTTGTCCATTTTCATCACTGAGTGCATCAAAAAACTGGGCCTCAAACAGAGTGAGACCGCAGCCAGGTTGAACGTGACCCAATCACGTGTTTCTGAACTCACCACTGGGAAAATCGAGAAGTTTACGATCGATGCAATGATGGACATGCTGGATAAACTCGGCTTTCGCACCACGTTTACTCTGCCATCCAACGATGCTGGCGCGTTGCCTCAGATAGTCATTTCACAAGCTCACGCCTGCTAGACGTTCCACTCCATATTCCGAAGCTCCCGTTTGAGCTCCTTCAACCGATCCTCCGCAACTGCCATTGCGTGACGATCAGTTCGATTCGTCGTCTTCACGAACGAATGAAGGACGAAAATGGTGTCCGCATACTTCGTGATGTAGATGCATCGGTATGCCGGGCTACCATTGATGATCATCTCAATCGTCCCCGCCCCGATTGAACTCAGCTGCTTTATTGCCAACTCTGGATCCCCGCCGTACTGCACACGCATCAGGTCTTTCCCAAACTCATCCTGAACCCAGTCCGGCAAGGCCTTGTACTCCCGTGTTGCAGCTTCACTTACAAAAGCAAATCTCTTCAAATGCTGGATTCCTACCTGAAACAGTCGATGCCTTCTCAACGTCCAGTAGACGATTGAAGGGATGCTGTTTAGTAGTTATCGCAGGCTTCTTTTTCCGTAGGACTCAGCCCCTTTTGATGTAGTCCGTTTTGTAACGTGTCGCTTTTTTTCACTTTCTGCGACACGTTATTGGAACGTGTCGCTGATAACGACATGTGCGAGTTGATGCGTTCCTTCGTTAACGGCCTGCCCTCAGCGATTGGAAGCGCTCGGTGCTCATTCATTTCGCGCACAGATTCCAGCAAATCCTTTTGAAACTGATCCAATTCGATATCCAATACTGATGCCTATTTCGCCAGTCGATAAGGTCTCAACAAGCCTTCTCAAATTATCAAAATTATTGCTGGGCAATATTTATTTCCCAGCCATAAAAATCACCAAAACATTTCGGCACGCCACCACCTAGCCACGATTGCGCATCCTCCCCTCTCAAGCTACCTTCAGGTCGTCGCTGCCAATTCAGCGACCGGGCCTGAGAACCCGAGTAAGATACAGGCGCACAAGCGCCCATAATCACGATTGTTGGCGTTTTTTTGTGCCTGCATTTCCGTGTAATGGCGGCTGTGCGTGGGAGACCTTCGGGTCTGCCGGGTTCCTGTATCTCCGGTTTCTCAGCCCACGCATAGCTGCCACCCATTCGCCTGAGAACGAACGTGGTAGCTCAAACTTTGATTCAGGAGTTTTTGCTAATGCCCGCTATCGATCCGTCCAAAATTTGCGCTACCGCTCCACCAGCCATCACCCACCACCGCCCAAAAACCGGAGGTGCCCAATGACCAACCCTCAAGACCTCAAAACCATCGGCCTCACCCCTTTCTCCTACCACGCAAACGATGCACTCTTCCGCATCAACGCTGGCGTCCCGGTGATCCAGGCCCTCTCCCACGCTTCCGATCTGCTCCACATCGCCAAACTTCTCGCATCAGATGCCGCGATGGTTCGGGATACCGACCGGCATGCCTGGGCATTGCATTATTTGCAGGATATGAGTAAGGCGATTATTGATGATGTGGTGAAGGTGCTCGCCGCACCGTGTAACAACCGATCCAGTGACGTCGCACCATAAAAAATTGCACGCATAAATAAGCCCCGAGCCTATCGGGGCGTTTTGAGTCGTTCTTATTAACGTGTCGCAATTTTTCACTTTTTGCGACACGTCTTCGGAACGTGTCGCCGCGGACGACATGTTGGCGACACGTGTCGCCGAAATTGGATTTTTGCGACATGAGCTTTGTCGCGAGGGAGACAACTACCGTTTGAGTGCAAAAAAAAGCGTTGCTTGTGAGAATTTTGGGGCCGCTTCGCAGCCCAGCGGGAGCAAGCTCCCTCGCCACAGAGGTGAGCAATCAAGCGACGTCGACAGTTTCCACCGTGATCTGCTTAAGCGCATAAAACGGCGCCAGCGCAGCTTCATCCGCAGTGGAGCCGGTAATCAACCGCCACTCCCGCTCAATCGGCGTCCAATGCTGCTGCCGGGCACGGCCCAACTTGTCGGTGTCGGCGAGGACAACAATCTGCGCCGCACGCTTGATGATGCATTCCTTGAGATACGCCTGCTGCGCACTCGCTTCACACAAACCAAACTCCGCGACCACACCGTCCGCACCCAGAAAGGCCTTGTCGACGCTCAACCGGCTCAACGTCAGTTCCGCCAACGGCCCCAATGTGCTCATGCTCGAACCGCGCAGATCGCCGCCGATCAGGGTCAGGCGCACGCCCGGCGCGTTGGCCAGGGTCATCACCGCCAGCAGATTATTGGTCACCACATGCACGTCTTGCCGTGAACACAAATGGTGAGCCAGCGCGGCGCAGGTGGTGCCGCCATCGAGCAATACGGTATCGCCATCCTGAACGTGAGCCGCCGCCGCTTGGGCGATGGCGTCTTTCTGTTCCCACTGGCTGGTTTTGCGTTCTTCGAGGGAAGCTTCCGGCTCATGAACGCCAACCACCGAAGTCGCGCCGCCGTAGGTGCGCACCAGATGCCGCTGTTTGGCGAGCATGGTCAGGTCACGTCGCACGGTCGCTTCCGAGACCCCGAGCGCCGCGCTCAATTGCTCGACGTTGGCATCGCCAATGCGTACGAGATCGAGGATGGCGCGGTGGCGTTCGGAGGCTTTCATGGCGGGTCTCGTTGTGTGGACGGTGGTCGATCTTACACGACAGCGCCCGTGCGCCTCATCCCCGTCGCGTGGCAAGCTCCGCACCCTGGCGCAGCGCTTCGAGCAGGCTGCGTTCATCGGCGATGCCCTTGCCGGCGATATCGAAAGCAGTGCCGTGGTCGACCGAAGTGCGGATCACGTCCAGGCCCACGGTCACGTTCACACCGGCTTCAAGCCCCAGCACTTTGACCGGGCTGTGGCCCTGGTCGTGATACATCGCCACCACCAGGTCGAAGTCGCCGCGTCCGGCGCGGAAGAACAGCGTATCGGCGGGCAGCGGGCCGGTCACGTCGAGGCCGCGTTCCTGCAACAGCTTCACCGCAGGGATGATCTTTTCTTCCTCTTCGCCATAACCGAACAGACCGTTTTCACCGGCATGCGGGTTGATCCCGCACACGCCGATTCGTGGCTTGGCAATGCCGGCCTTGATCAGCGTCGCGTTGCCGCGCTCGATGGTGCGCTGGACCAGGCCCGGTTCGATCTTGCGGATCGCGTCGATGATCCCGATGTGGGTGGTGACGTGAATCACCCGCAGCTGCGGCGCCACCAGCATCATCGATACTTCGTCGACGTTGGTCAGGTGCGCGAGCATTTCGGTGTGGCCCGGGTATTTGTGGCCGCCGGCGTGCAGCGCTTCCTTGTTCAATGGCGCGGTGCAAATGGCATCAATCTGGCTGGCCTCGGCGAGTTGCACAGCGCGGGCGATGTATTGATAAGCGGCGTCACCGGCGATGGGCGACAGTTCACCGAACGGCAGGTCGTCGGGGATCAGGTCGAGGTCGATGCAGTCAATGGTGCCGGCCTCGTACAACGCTTGGGAGGCATCTTCGATGCGGCGCACTTTGGCGCTGCCGCCGACGATGACGTTGGCCTGCTCCAGGCGACGGGCATCGCCGATCACCAGTGGTCGGCATTGCTGGTAGACGATGTCATGAGTCAGGCTCTTGACGATGATTTCCGGGCCGACGCCCGTGGCGTCGCCCATGGTGATGCCGATGATGGGGAGGTAGTTGTTCATAGTGTTCATTGGAGTCCTTGGATTCGTGTGCGTTTGGACGGGGAGCGATCGGCGTTGTCGCTCAAGTGTTGCCATGCCGCATACAAGGCGTGATCGGTGCCGAACGCGCCTGCCTTGGTAACGATGCCGGGACGATGGCCCTGCCGGGAATCGGTCGGGCGGGCGAAGGCGACGCCGGCTTCGATTTCCGTCAGCAGTTGCAGGCTGTCGATGCCGACGGTGGTCAATATGGCCCGCGCCGTCTCGCCACCCGTGGCGATCAAGCCGCCAACCTTGGCGAAGTGGGGTTCTACCAGCACGGCCAGCAGGTTCGAGAGTTGCGCGCCCTCCTGGGGATCGAACGCTTCATCGCGGCCGATGCGCAGCAGCAGGTCACTCCAGCCGTCCAGTTGCTCGCCGATGCGCGCCTGCCACGTCGCCCAATCGACATGCGTTGTGCCCTGGCGAAGGACCTCGGGCGGTACGACCAATTCGCTGACGCCGCCACGCTCCTTGAGCCGTGCGCATTGCCGGTCGCAGACTCCGGAAAGGCTACCGACGAGTATCAGGATAGGCGCCTGACTTTTTTCGACTGCATCCGGTTCGATGGCCGTGAAACCTGTTTCGCTGAAGTCAGGAAGACCGGCTATTTCCCGAGCGAGACCACCCGAACCGATCCAGAACAGCGGCTGTTCCATCGACGCGGTCAGGCGAGCGAGGGTCAGCAGGTCATCTTCGGTTTGTGCGTCGACGATCAACGCCTGCGTGCCGCTGCGGGCGACTTCGATAATGTGCTGTGCGAGCGCATTTTCGTTGCCGCGCAAGGTGTCGAGGTCCAGCTTCGCGGTGCTCAGGCCCGCGGCGATGAGCATCACTTCGACGTCAGCCGGGCGGTCGGCGTTTTCGAGTTTCCAGGTGTCGGTGGTTTCCAGTGGCTGGCCGTTCACGAACACCCGACCGCCACGCAACGTACGCCCGGTGGCGGGAAACGCCGGGGCGACGATGGCCAGGCCTGCCAACGGTTGCAGGGCAGCGACTTCGGCCGCCCAGTTGCCGCGCAAGGTTGAATCGATTTTTTTATACAGTCGCTGCCCGGGTTGATGCAGCGCTTTAAATGCAGCGACGGTGCGCTCGGCGGCCCGCTCCGGAGAGAGGCGTCGAGTGTCCGTATCGGCCGCAATCACCTGAGCGTCAGCCTTGTCATTCAAAGGGTCGAGCGTGACCACCGTTTGTAGCCCCGCGCTCGCAAAACCGATGGCGCAATCTGCCGCGCCCGACAAATCGTCCGCGATGATCAGAATCCTCATCGCAAGGCCTCCTGCTTTTGAGGCTCTATCTCCGGTTCAGGGATAACGACGGGATTGCGCTGTTGCACGCGCTTGGCAACGGCTGCGGTGAGCAACGGCGCGAGAATCGCTGTGACCACGACACAAGCGGCGACCAATATGGTCGCACTCTTGGCCGCTTCTGCGTACACCGGATTGGCCGCCGCGATCAGTGCTGGCACGGCGGCGGCGTTCCCGGCGGTGGTGGCCGCAGCGACGCCGGCGACGCCAGTGCCACCGGTCAAACGGTCAGCGAAGAACAGCGGGATACCGGTCAACACGACAACCGCAACACCCATTCCCAGACCGAGCAAACCGGCCTGCCAGACGTTATGCAAATCCAGGCTGGCGCCGAGTGCCAGGGCGAAGAACGGGATCATCACCGGAACGGCTTTGGCCAGAAAATCGCGCATGTCACGGTCAAGATTGCCCAACAACATGCCCAGGGCCAGCGGCAGAATGCTGCCCACCAGCGTCGGCCACGGGAAGGCCGACAGGCCGGCGATACCCAAGGTGACCATCGTCAGAAAAGGCCCGGACTCCAGGGACATGACCGAGTAGGCACCGACGTCTTCGGATCGACCGTATTGCCCCATCAGCGCCATGTACAACCCGCCGTTGGTGTCGTTCATCGCAGCAACGATCGCCAGCGTGGAAATACCGGCGAACAGCCCTGACGAAACCGGCTGCTCACCCAGGAAGTGCCCAAGCACAATGCCGATCAGGACAGCGATGCCGACTTTGGTGATGAGCAGCGTGCCGCCCTTCTTCAGCAGGTAAGGCGTGGCCTTGATGTTGATGCTCGCGCCCATGCAAACGTAGAACACCGCGAGGATGGGTAATGCCCCGGTGAACAGCGCATTGGTGAAAGAGCCGAAAAACTTCGGTGTATCGGGAAGAAAGGTAGCCACCAGCGAACCGATCAGCAGCGGGACAATCATCATGCCGCCAGGGATGCGTTCTATGGTGCGCTTGATAGGAATTTGGGCCACGAGGGTCTCCTTTTATAATTGTTTGGCAAGACGTTTATCACCTCGAAACTGACTGAATCGATCACGCAGTGATTAATTCAGTCAAATTTATCTTAGGCTTTCGTCATGAACTGCGCAAATCAATCATTCAAATGATCGTTTTGATCATTTGTGGTGGAGGAGCCTGCTGTAACAGGTGAATTTATGCCCTCGTTGAAAAGAGGTAACAAGGTGTAAACCTTAATCGGGACGAGCCACCGCGCACTTAAAAGCCCCGAATTACTCGAGGCTTTTAAGCTTGAGGACATCGTTAGTAATTTCGGCCCTCTGCATAAAAATGAGTTTTCGTGCATAAAAACGATCATAAAACTGCCTGTTTGCATAAAAACGTTTCGAAATCGTCAAATGTATCCGGATGGTCGACTCAAGATCTTCAAGTTGACACCGACGTCGCAAGTGGCAGAGAGTCGGTCCAAGAGCGCGAAACCGACTGCCATCAGGTGGCTATAGTCGGCGTTAGGAACCCCGTTGATGACCTGGAGATCAGCGCTCGGGTGAGACCTCTTCTCCCCTGCTTGAGGGAGCACAATATCAAGCAACCTCTTCAAGAAAAGCAGCCTAATCAGGCTGCTTTTTTTGTTTGTGGGGAAGACATCGTTGATAAACCAACATCCCATGCCGATGCTTGTTTAGTACCTGGTCCAAGGCGTGATTGAGATCGACTGCACTTGGTTGTTCCCGAGCGTCGCTCGCCAGTATCGATAGCGGTATATCCCGGATATCTGGCAAACCAATGTCTTTCCAGTTTTGTTGACCGAGAACTTCCTTTATCCCTGGTACATCCATCGGTATCTACTCGCTCGCGTCGTGGATGCTGGCAAATGCCTTGATATCCAATGGGCTCAAATTCGGAGAAAAATCTCGAATTGATGAGTCGATATTTCAGCGAAACAAGTCAGGGATGGAAATCAGGCGGGTTCTCTTTTTGACTGGGAGACGTCCGGTAGCCGTGCAGGTAGCGGCTTTCTTATACGTACGAAATGGCGCGACCTTATGAAAACAAAACGCAAAAAAATGCCCAAACCTCCCGGTCCGAGCATTCTTTGACCCCGATCACCCACCCTCCCCCAGAAACCCGCGATCCTGCGCAACCCTCCAACCATCGGACGCCAGCATCAATTCGCTACTAAACTCGGGACAAGCGGGTTCAGGTGCAGGATTATAGCCAGCACGTATCGCCCAACCGACGGCCAGGTACACAACAATAGCCAGCCCACTTCAGAGGGCATTACCCAATGGATAGCAGAACCCTACGCAACCTGATGCGCATTGTGCAGACTGGCTCATTGTCAGCGGCGGCAGAGCATTCCTGTTTGACCGTGCAGGCATTGGCTGCACAGTTGAACAAAGTCGAAGAGCAGTTTGGTTTTCGGTTGTTTCGTCGCTCCAACAAGGGGTTGACCCTGACCACGCAGGGCTCGGAACTCACGCCTTTCATGGACAAGGTGTTGGTGGCCACGCGGCAACTGGAAGAAAAAGTTGCTGCGCTGAAAGAGCCTGGGCAGCGCACGCTCAAAGTGGCGCTGAACACAACGCTTTCGGCTGACTTCAATCGACGAATGATCGGACGCCTGATTGAGGTGTTTCCCGACTATCAGCTGGAATTCAGCTACGCCGAGTCGATGGAAAACCTCAGCAAGCTCAAAAACGAAGACTTTGACCTGGCCGTGTTGATCGGCCCGCAGCAGCCAGGGATGCCCAGCATTATCCTGCCCGAGGTTCAGGTGCAGGTGGTCGGTGCCCATTGCGGTCAGGAACATGATCCGCTGGTGATGCTTGGCAACAAATTTCAGGTGCGTCCGGCCGACGATTGTCCGTATTCCCACAGTTTCTTGCGCTTTCTCGACGCCGGCCTTGGCAATTACGAGTCGAACAAACGGATGGTTTACTCCTGCAGTGAGACGCTGACGCTCTCCTTGATCACGCAAATGGACGGCCTGGGCATGGTGTCCCGTGACGCCGCCCAACGTAACGGCTTGACCATTTTCCCTGGCTTCGAGGATGCCCTCGAAGTTCGGTTGGCGGTCAATAACCCAGAGTTGTCGAGCCAGGCTTTGCACGATGTGGTCGACCTGGCGCTACATGAACGAACCGAGCGCAATGTACGCAGCCGTTCCCACCGCAACGGAGAGAAAGAGGTTTTTGCTGAAGTACGCACATAACAACGTCGGAATCGCGGCATAAAATTCCGGGCGATCGAGCTGCACGTGTTGATCCTTGATCAACAGCGGTGTGACGCTGATGGCAGCGACGATCGCCACCGGCAGGAATTCCAGCGCCCGGGCGACGAAGGGCGGCCAATGGTCGGTGTTCACTTGCAGCGGCAGCGCACGCGGCAAGAACGTCACAGCCATCATCAGGACGACGACCAGAATCAGGAACGTTTGGTCAGGCATACACCCACCCCGCAGCCCACAAAGGTGGCGATGAATACGTTGAACGGCGAGCTGCCGACCAGGCTCAGTGCGCCCATACAGGCGACGGCGGCCAGTGCAGCGATGAGTTTGTTACGCGTATTGCACAGCGAAACCAGCACGTAGAGCATCATCGCCGTCAGCGCGTAGTCGAGCTGATACTTGATCAAGTGCGCCGCGTACTGCGCGCAAATCGCCCCGAGCAATCCGCCGAGCACCCACGAGGTGTGGCAAAACAGATTGAAGCCGATCAGGTAGCGCACATTGACCGGCGCACCCTTGCCCAGTTTGACGCTGTGGAAGGCGAACGACTCATCGGTCAACCCACCCGCATAACACCAACGCTCAAGTCGACTGAGCCCCATCGCCTGCAACGCCTTGGCCATGTAAACGGACATCAGCATGTGCCGCGCGTTGATCAGAAACGTGGTGAGGACGATGGTGGTCAGTGACGCGCCGCTGGTAATCAGCGCCAGCGCAGCGAACTGCGAAGCACCGGCGTAGACAAACAGGCACATCGCGACCGGTAACCACACCGGCATCCCGGCATTGACCGCCATCAGGCCGAACACGAACGACACCGTGAAATAGCCCGCCACTACCGGGCTGGCTTCTGCAAAGGTGCGCGAGCGTTGTTGTGGCCCGACCATCAGCGGACGGCTGCTGGACGTCTCATTCATAGATCCCTCTCAAATGTTCTTTCGCCACGCGGTTCGCAAAAACCCTGGGCACTCCAAAAGCGTTGGCCGACGAGGTTTGCATCGTCGACAAACAGGAACATGCGCAGCACGCCCACGCGTTTCATGTCCGCCGATGCCGCTTCAACCAAGCGTTGACCGACACCCTGGCTGCGATACATCGGGCTCACGGCCAAATGGTTGATCGTGCCGCGACTGCCGAGCATGCCGCCCAGTACCGCGCCGACGATTTCGCCACTGGCGTCCAGCGCAATGAATGCGGTGGTGGTCTTTTGCACCAATACACCACGCAGGCATTTGGCGTCCTGCCATTCGCAGAAAGACACCTCTTCGAATTGCCGGAAGAAGCGCTCCAGGCGCTGGGCATCCTTGGCTGTCGTACGCCTCAGCATTACCGGTGCAGGGCACTCGGCGAGGCTGATCGCGGCGTTGTACTGTTCAGCGAACAATGTCGAAAGCGGTCCCGGGCCGCGAGAAGGAAATCGCCAGAATTTGCCGATAAGCCATGGCGTGGGAATGGGTGTTGCGCGCCGGCGTGACGTAGTGGCGCATGTCCCGATCCAGGAAGTAAGTGGTGTCGAGAATGTCGGTGTAAGTCGTCGACGCCAGATGTTCTTGTTCATGGGCGCTGTACAAGCGGCTTTCCGCCCCCTCCACGTTATTGCGCCCCCAGAAATGCACGCCGCTGAACGGGTAACCGTCGCAGTGAATGCCTTCCGGGGTGATCTCCAGTTGCTTACCTGGCTTGATCTCGATGCGGATCTGGTGAATCTGGCATTGCCAGATTTCATCGTGCAGTTCCGGCGGCAGAACGTTTTTGTACACCTCGAAATCCGTGTCGATCAGGCTGCGCATCACCGGCGAATGAATGATTTCATCGGAGAAGTCCTGGAAGTGCCGAACCATTCCGCCCACGTAGGCGTTGTTGGCCTTGGACTGGACGTAGGCGCGGTGTTCCAGCTGCGTCAGTTCACGGGTCACCGGGTTGTATTCGAAATCACTGTAGCGACGGTATCGATTGCCCGCGTCAGCCTGACCGTAGTAACTGTCGGGCTCCATGTTTTCCCAACTTCGGGTCAATCTGACGAAGTCGGAGAAGTGACCGAATAGATTGAAGTCACTACTTTTGACGTTGACGTATTTGTCGCGCCGTAGCGATTCGCCCACTTCTTTATTCAAAACGAGCATTTTCAAAATCTCCGTGCATTTAGCTACCTAATCTAGAGAGCACAGGATTTGCGTCCATGAGAAAGAATTTCAGGCATATCAAGCACTGCTTGAAACGGAGTATGAAGTCGCTTCAATTCCACTTTTCAAGACTGAAAACAGCGGTTTTTAGTGCGTTTTTGCAGTCACAAGGCAAAAAAAAACCCCGAATCAATCGGGGTTTTTTTCGAGTTTTAACGCTCAGTCGATCATCAGAAGATGCTGATCGGGTAATCCACGAACACACGCACTTCGTTACCGCTGACGTTGTACTCGCTGGATTTTTGCGACACACGCAGAACCGAACTGCGCAACTTCACACTCAGGTCTTTGGCCGGGCCATTTTGCACGACGTACTTGAACTGGTTGAAGATTTCGCGCTCGGTACCGCCTTCGCTGGTGGACGTGGTGATGTTGTCACCGCGCACATAAGCGAAGTTGTAGGTCAGGCCCGGAACGCCGAATGTGCTGAAGTCCAAACCGTAGCCCAACTGCCAGCTGCGCTCGTCTTCAGCGTTGAAGTCGGACCAGTAGGAGTTTGCCAGGTAGATGGTGTTGCCGCCGTCGCCGATACGCCCCTGGTCTTTCTGATAACCACCGTAGGCGTAGCCCAAGTTGCTGTCACCGGTGCTGTGTTGGTGCGCGAGGGTGAACGAGTGCGGGCCGGTGACGAATGTTGCGGCCAGGCTCCAGATCTTGTTGTCGTCGCCGGTGATCCCGTTTTCGCGGACGTAAGCATCGTCCAGCTTGGTGCGGTAACCGTTGAAGTCCAAGGTCAGGGACTGATCCTTGTCGATCGGGAACAGGTAGTTGGCGTTCACGTATTGCTTCTTCAGCACGTCTTCGACATCGGAAGCGTACAGCGCGCCTTTGAATTGTTCGGTGAACTGGTAGCTGCCGCCCAATACGTTGATCGACTTCAAGCCACCGCTGTCATGGCCTTCAGCGCTTTTACGCGACTCGGCGGTGAAGCGGCCGGCGTCCAGTTGCAGGCCTTTGATCTCTTTGGAGGTGATCAGGGTGCCGGTGTAGCTTTCTGGCAGTAGACGCGAGTTGTCGTAGTTCAACACCGGCAGGGCCGGCATCTGGTCGCCGTAAGTCAGCGTGGTGCTGGACAGACGGAATTTGACGGCCGCGCCGCCCTTGGACAGATCATCAGCAGGCTGGCCGCTGGCGCCCTTCTTGAAGAAGTCGATGCCTTGCGCGCCGCTACGGTCTTCGCTGCGCTCCAGATTAAGGGCGTACAGACCGAAAGCGTCCACACCCACACCCACGGTGCCTTGGGTGAAGCCGGACGAGAACGTGCCGATGGCCGCCTGGCCCCACTCGGATTTATCCGGGTTGCCGTCTTTGTAGTCACGGTTCATGTAGGCGTTGCGCAGCAGCACGTTGAGGCTGCTGTCTTCTACGAAACCCTTGGATTGGGCCTGGTCGTTCGCCATGGCCGGTGTTGCACTCAATATCCCCAGAGCGATCAGGCTGATTCGCTTGTTCAACATCTTGTTTTCCTTATTTCGGGTTGAAACGTGCTGTGTCAAACGGCTGAAACGGCGCTATCGCACTCTTTTTTCACCCCAAAACAAAAAGGCCCGCACACGAAAAAATCGTGGCGGACCTTTTATTATTTTTTGAGTCGTGGCGGTTAGCCACAGGCGTTGGGCGCGATCCTAGTCGGGCCCACAACTGCCTGTCAATTTGACGAATTGACTATGGATAGACGAAAAACGCCTAAGCGCTTTGGGCAAGCCAGGTCGCAAATGCTTCCGGCTTGCCGAGCCATGGGCTGACATCGACCAGGGAGAATTGGCCATCTTGCTCAAGCGCCAGCGTTGGAAAACCCTGACCGCCGACGCGGGCCAGTAAGGCGCGACTGTCTTTGATGTGCTGATCGGTATTGGCACTTTTCAAGGCGGCCGCAAATGCCACGGGCTCCAAATCGATGCCTATTGCCAATTCAAGCAGCACCGATTCGTCCGCAATGCGCCGACCTTCCACATAGTGAGCGGTCTGCAAACGCCCCAACAACTCGATACCGCGCCCGGCTATCTGCTCAGCGGCCAGCACCGCAGCGATCGGTGGATCGGAATCGAACACCGCCGTTTCATCACGCAGCAGGCCTTCAAAATAGGCTTCACCAAAGGGCTGGCCCGTGAACTCGGCGATGCGCCGGTCGTGTGGCATCACGTAGTTGCGCAGTTGTGGCGAAACTGCCTGGCGGTTGGCGCCGGTCATCATGCCGCCGCCGTGGGCGATCACGGGCAACACGCCTTGGGCAGCCTGTACCAACGGTTTGGCGCCGTAACACCAGCCGCACAATGGGTCGTAAATATAATGAAGGATCATCGCAAGGCTCCGGCAATACGTCAGGAAGATTCAATGGCCGGCAGACTAATCCTCAGGTGGTTTCGGAAAAACGCTGGAATGGCTTTCAGTCTGTTTCATGAATCGGTCGAATGACGCCGCGTGGCCGTTGTAGCAACTTCGACACAACTCGACACAATCAAACAGCCACCATTTTCAAGAACAATTAACGAAAGTAAATAACAAGCATTACCATTCGCATCCTGAAATTTCCCACCCCTTTCGGATGCGCTTCTTGATGCCTGCCCCGTTCCGTCTAACGCCCGCTACGCTTGGGCTGTCTGCCTTTTTGTCCACCGGTTTTGCCTGCGCTTCCACCACTGTTTTACCCGAGACCGCGATCAGCGCCGATGTGGAGGCTGATGACCCTCGCGTAAAAGAAACCAACACCGCGACCCGAACAGAGACCCCGGTGCGTTACGTGCCACAGGCCATCGACTCGATCAAAACCTCGAACGTCATGGATTACGGCACCAACGACCTGGGCACAGCGCTCAGTGGCCTCCCCAACGTCAGCAGTGGCGCCGATACCCGCTTCGACAGCCTGCGCATCCGTGGCTTCGACGCGAGCAACGACTTCTACCTCGACGGCATCCGCGATGACAGCCAATACGTGCGCGACTTGCACAACATCGAACGCATCGACGTCCTCAAAGGCCCGGCGTCAGTGTTGTATGGCCGTGGCAGCCAGGGCGGCATCGTCAACCGGGTCAGCAAGGTGCCGGAGTTCGGTCGCCGCTCGACCCTCGAAGCCCAGGGTGGCAGCGATGACCTGCGCAGCTTGTATGCCGACCTCAGCACCGACCCGAGCGAGAACATCAGCCTGCGTTTGAACATGGGCAACATGGATCAGAACAGCTTTCGCGATGGCGTCAGCGGTAATCGACAACTGTTCGCGCCGTCGATGAGTTGGCAACTGACGCCGGACCTGAACTGGCTGGTGCAATACGAATACAGTCGCTACAACCGTACGCCGGATCGGGGTGTTCCCGGTGTGAATGGGCGTCCGGCGGATGTAGGACGCGATACGACCTACGGCAGCGAGCACGATTTCATCGACGACAAGTCGCAATCCCTACGCTCCAGGCTCAGCTATGAACTCAGCGACAACTGGCAACTGCGCCACACCCTGGGCGTGTTCAAGCTCGACAGCGATTTCGACAACACTTACCTGACCGGTTACACCCCGGCAACCAACAAGGTGACGCGCCAGCACTGGCAGCAAGATCTGACCACCCGCAACGTGTACAACAACGTTGAGCTGGAAGGCGGTTTCCACACGTTTGGACTGGAGCATCGTCTGCTGACCGGCCTCGAAACGGGCAGCCAGCGCCGCGATCCGACCTTGTACAACGCCGCCACCTCCGGACGCGGCAGTTCACCCGTGCCGGCCCTGGACCTGTACAACCCCAATCGCGATTTGCGCCATACCGGACGCATGCAGGTGTCCAGCAGCAGCCACACCGAAGTCGAGAGCCGCGCGGTGTACGTACAGGATCAACTGCGCCTGAACGATCAATGGCAACTGCTGGCCGGTCTGCGTTACGACACATTCGACATCGAGTCGACCAACAAGCTGAAGGACATTTCCGAAGACCGTGACAGCCACAGCACCAGCCCGCGTGTCGGGGTGGTCTGGACGCCGCTGCAGAATCATTCCTTCTACGCGTCCTGGACCAAAACCTTTTCGCCGGTGGGCGGCGGTTTGATCGGCATCACACCGGGTGCGCCCGGTAACGCCAATGACTTGAGCCCGGAGCTGACCAAGCAAAAAGAAATCGGGGTGAAGAGCGATTGGTTCGATGATCGCCTGAGCACCACACTGGCGATCTACGAACTGGAACTCTACAACCGTCGCACCAGCGACCCGAATGACCCCACCGTGACCTTGATGAGCGGCCTGCAACGCTCGCGCGGAATCGAGCTGACCGGCACCGGCAAAATCACTGGCAACTGGTATGTACGCGGTGGTGTGGGCGTGCAGGACGCCACCGTCGAGAAGGATAACAACGGCTTTGAAGGCAAACGCATCAGCAATGTGGCCAAGCACAATGGCAGCCTGTTCCTGACGTGGAAACCGGAAATGGGTTGGTACGCCGAAACCGGTCTGACCCTGGTCGGCCAGCGTTATGCCGACAACCTCAATACGGTTGTGCTGCCCGGTTATGGCCGTTGGGATGCACTGGCCGGGTTCCGCCAGAAGGACTGGGACTTGCGCGCGGCGCTGAACAACATCAGCGATAAAACCTACTACGCCTCCGCCACGAGTGCCGCGCAGATCCAGCCGGGCGAACCGCGCAGCGTGGTGGTGACCGGAACCTACAGCTTCTAAGGAGGCAGTAAAACCTGAAGCAGCTGCCGAAGGCTGCGTTCGAGGACGAAGTCCTCGTAAACCGGACACCGCAGTTTTTCTGAAAAAACGCGCTGTTCGGTTTGACGACTGCTGCGCAGCCGGACGCAGGCTCCGCCAGCTGCTACACGTTCGGTGTACGTCCCATAAGATTCACGCAAAAAAAAGCGCCGCCATCCCGGCAGCGCTTTATCAATCCTTTGTTTATTCTTCTTATCCTTCCATCACATCCCACAACGCTTCCAGTTCCGCTTCGCTGAATAAACCAGCGGGGTAGCGCTCGATCATCATCCGGCGCGGATCAGGTTCCCCGATCTGACGCGTTCCATTGGACTTGAACCAGTGCGCAAGGACCTGGAGCGATTCGCTATTAATTGCCAGGGGATGCGACGCCCGCTCGCTCACTACGTTCACTTCGGCGTTCATTTCAGCGCTCTCTCCTGGTTTGTGAGCGGCTAACTTATCCAAGGTTTATGACAGAACATCGCAGTTCTCCCCCTCCCTGTTTCACCCCTGACAGATACAAGAGCTGTGCCAATGTTTCGCATCTGTCGACAAGCGGATACAAAGAAGCCCGCAGTCCATACGGATTGCGGGCTTTTCGTCGAGCAGCATAGGGGGTTGCTTTTTTTGATCGATTTCGCAATCGACTCAGGCTGTTACGACCTCACTCACTCCTTGTGCGGAGCGGGTTGTTGTTGGGTAAGGCAGTGGATGTTACCGCCCCCCAGTAACAGTTCACGGCCCGGCACCATCACCACTTCATGTTGCGGGAACAGCGTCTGCAAAATTTCTTTTGCCGGGCCGTCCATCGGGTCATCGAAGCTCGGCGCAATGATGCCGCCGTTGACGATCAGGAAGTTCACGTAGGAACCGGCCAGACGAACGGAAGGGTTTCGTTCCTGAGTGCCGTCCACCGGGTCGACACCCGCGCACTCTTCTTCGGTCGCGTACAGCGGCCCCGGAATCGGCATCTTGTGCACCGTGAATGGGCGACCCTTGGCGTCGGTGCTGCTTTGCAGCACGTTCATTGCTGCCTGGCAGCGCGGGTAGTTCGGGTCTTGCGGGTCATCGGTCCAGGCCAGCAAGACTTCGCCCGGGCGCACGTAGCAGCAGAAGTTATCCACATGGCCGTCGGTTTCGTCGTTGAACAAACCGTCCGGCAGCCAGATGATTTTATCCACAGCCAGGTTGGCGCTGAGCACCGCTTCGATTTCGGCACGCCCAAGGTGCGGATTGCGATTGCGGTTGAGCAGGCATTCTTCGGTGGTGATCAGGGTGCCTTCGCCATCGACGTGAATCGAACCGCCTTCGAGCACGAAACCCTCGGTGCGATAACGCGGGCTGCGCTCGATCTCGAGGATCTTGCCGCCCACTTGCGAATCACGGTTCCACGGCGAATACAGGCCACCGTCGAAACCACCCCACGAGTTGAAATCCCAGTTCACACCACGGACTTCGCCACGGCTATTGATGACAAATGTCGGGCCGGTGTCGCGTACCCATGCGTCATCGCTGGACATTTCCACCACACGAATATTCGGCACGTCGAGACGGGCGCGAGCGTTTTCGTACTGGCCTGCGGAAACCGCCACGGTCACCGGTTCGAAACGCGCGATGGCTTTCGCCACCGCCACGTGCGCGGCTTGCGCCGGTTTGCCACCCAGGCGCCAGTTGTCCGGGCGCTCGGGCCAAATCATCCAGGTCTGGGTTTGTGGCGCCCATTCGGCCGGCATGTAGAAACCGTCGGCGCGAGGCGTGGTGTGCAAAGTGGTCATGACAATCAGGACTCCAGGGAACCGTCGAGAGTTTTCAGTGCGCCGTAAAGGTTAGGACGGCGATCACGGAACGAACCCCACGCGCTGCGAATGTGTTCCAGCTCGTCGAGGTCGAAAGTGTGCACCAGAATACCTTCTTCGGTTTTGTTGAGCTCCTGAACTTTTTCGCCGAACTGGTTGGCGATGAACGATGAGCCATAGAAGGTAATGTCGTAGCCGTCCTGCTCTTCGTTGCCGATTCGGTTGCTGGCGATCAGCGGCATCAGGTTGGCGCCGGCATGGCCCTGCTGCACGCGCTGCCAGTGATCACGCGAGGAGATGGTCTTGTCGTGCGGCTCGCTGCCGATGGCGGTCGGGTAGAACAGGATTTCCGCGCCCTGCAACGCCATGCTGCGCGCCGCCTCAGGGAACCACTGGTCCCAGCAGATGCCCACGCCGATTTTCGCGTAACGGGTGTTCCACACTTTGAAACCGGTATCGCCCGGGTTGAAGTAGTACTTCTCGTGGTAGCCAGGGCCGTCCGGGATATGGCTTTTACGATAAATCCCGAGGTTGGAGCCGTCGGCATCGATGATCGCGATGCTGTTGAAACGCGCACGGCCGGCCAATTCGTAGAAGCTGATCGGCAGCACCACTTGCAGCTCTTTGGCGACTTTCTGGAAGTGCTTGATGGCGACGTTGTCTTCAACGGTCGTGGCCAGTTGCAGGTAATCCGGGTTCGGCTTCTGGCAGAAGTACGGGCTCTCGAACAGTTCCTGAATCAGGATGATCTGCGCGCCTTTGCCCGCAGCCTCACGGACCAGCTTCTCAGCGGTTTCGATGTTGGCTTCAAGGTCCCAGGAACAGGCCATCTGGGTAGCGGCGACGGTAACGATACGGCTCATGAATCGGCTCCTGAGCAAAGGCGTGGGGTCGAGTGTGGCCTCGACCCATGACAGAAATGGGAAGCATCGGGCGTGGTTCGTCCACACCGAGGCTGCGGTGACTTTATATCCGATAAATATCGGCTTTAGAAGCCACCAGTAAGCCATACGTCATATTTTTTTGCTTAAAAGCCGATATCTATCGAACTACCACTCCTACAGAGGTATGTGTTTACAGGCCCTCTGCGAGCACCTTCGAGAGCATGTCGACGAAGAAATCCACACTCTGGCGCGAGGTCACCATCGGCGGTTTGATCTTCAGGACGTTGAGGAAGTCGCCGGTCGGCTGCATGAAAATCCCCAGTTCGCGCAGGCGATCACACAGCGCCGTGGTTTCTTCGGTTGCCGGTTCCAGGGTCTCGCGATTGCGGATCAGCTCGACGCCCAGGTAGAAACCGGAACCATGCACCGCGCCCACCAGCGGATGGATATCGATCAGTGCCTCCAGTCGCTCTTTGAAGTACCCGCCCACCACCTGGGCGTTTTCCCAGAGCTTTTCTTCTTCCATCACATCCAGCACCGCCATGCCGATCTGGCAACTGACCGGGCTGCCACCTGCCGAGGAGAAGAAATACCCTTCGGCTTCCAGCGCCTCGGCGATTTCCCGACGCGTGATCACCGCGCCCAACGGCTGCCCATTGCCCATGCCTTTGGCCATGGTGATGATGTCCGGCACCACGCCCTGTTCCTCAAAGCCCCAGAAGAAGTGCCCCATACGCCCGTAGCCGACCTGCACTTCGTCGGCGATGCACACGCCGCCCTGGGCTCGAACCAGTCCATAAACCTGTTTCAGATAACCCGCTGGCAACGAAATCCCACCCGCATTGCCGTACACCGGCTCGCAAATGAAACCGGCCAATGGGCGACCTTGCGCGGCGATTTTCGCCAGGTTGTGTTCGACGCTGCGTACGTAGTCCGGCGCGCTGTCCGGGCCTCGGAACTCTCCGCGATACGTATTTGGCGCAATGACTGGATGCACCCAATCCGGGCGGCTGCTCAAGGCCTTGGGGTTATCGGCGATCGACGTCGAGACGGCATCCGCGCCCACCGTCCAGCCGTGGTAGGCCTCCAGCACGCTGAGCATGTCGCGACCTCCGCTGTAGGCCCACGCCAGACGAATCGCCAGGTCGTTGGCTTCGCTGCCGCTGTTGACCAGGAACACGCGGTCCATGGAGTCCGGCGACAATTTCAGCAAGCGCTCGGAGAACTCGGCGACCGCGGCGTAGTTGAAGCGCGAATTGGTGTTGAGCAGCGACCACTGACGAGCGGCGACCGCCGCCATGCGCGGATGGCCATGGCCGAGCACCGCGACGTTATTGAGCATGTCGAGGTAGGAACGGCCCTGCATGTCGATCAGGTGGTTGCGCCAGCCGCGTTCGATGCGCGGCGGGTCAACGTAGTAGTGCTTCTGGGTACGGGCGAAACTGGCGTCGCGGCGTGCCAGCAGTGTCTGCGAGTCCAGCTCCTCTTCAGCATCACAGGCCAGGCCCAGCAGCGCTGCGGGCGACGGGCACAAGGCTTGCCAGGCCAGGGCGCGCGAAGGTGTGCAAAACAGCGGCGCATTGAACGCCGTGCCTCGGCACAACTGCACGATCAGTGGCCCGCTGACCGAACCCAACACCTGGCCTTTGACCAGTGCTGCGCCGGTGTGCAGCGATGGGGTCACGCCCCACAGCCGCACGCTGAGTTGCGGCCCGTCGAGTTGCAGCACACCCGCCGACGGCTGATGAACCACCCCGGCAAACGGCGACTCGACGGCCGTGCCGTGGGGCACTCGCAACTCGACGTGCAATGGGCAGGTGTCCGGCTCGTCCGCCGTGTCTGGCCGGGTTCGCGACAACCGGTATTGCCCATAACGACTGGCCGCCAGGCCGTGGGTCGCGGCGGCTTCCGTCAGCAGCCGCTGATCGATGCCTTCCTGTTCCCAGTTACCCGCCTCGAAATGCGGGCTGAGCACACCCAGATCAATCAGCGCAAACTCGCGCCCCACCAGGCTCGGCAGCAACGGCGCGAATCCTTCGCTGCCAATGCTCGGCAGGCTCTGGCCAACACGCGCCAGGATCGCCGCCTCCATCAGTTCCAGCGGCACCGAGGTGGCCACGCGGAAAATTTCCCATTCATGAATGAGGTTGTCGCGGCTGTATTGATTGCCCGGATCAATGCTGACCTGCTGCTCGCCACTGAGCACCAGCACCGCCGCCCGCGCGACGATCAACGGCCAGAGCGCCAGCAGTTCTTCGCGCTGCAACGGGTTGATCGCGTGATAGGCCTGAATCGCCGGCAAGATGTAAAACGGATCGCTATTGGCGTGATGCAGCAACGCCGCACAGGTCACCGAAAGATCGGTGATACGCCAGGTGCGGACCAGGTCGCCGAAATCGATCACGCCCTGCAATTGCCACTGGCGCTGAGCATCGCGCTGCCAGACCACGTTGTCGTCAGTGATGTCCATGTGAATGGCCTGCACCGGCAACTTATCTACCAGCGGTTGCAAATGACGCTCGGCGCGTTCGGCGGCCTCGGTGATCAACCGGCGTTGCGCGTCATCCTTGATCACCGGCAGCAAATGGCCGATCAATGCGTTGGCGTGACGAGCGTCCCACTGCAACGTGCGTTCAAGTCCCGGATGGTCGAAAGCGGCCAGGGCCAGGTCCATTTCGCCGCAGAGTTGACCGAAACCGGCGACCACGGCACCTGGCAAATGATCGAGGTGGGTGAGCGACTGGCCTTCGATGTAATCGAGCAGGCGCACGTGCACCGATTGGCCTGCGACGTCCAGCGTGAGCAAATCCACACCGTTTTTCGCCGCAATCACACGCGGCACCTTGACGCCGGACTGTTCGCCCAAATGCTTGAGCCCTGCGTGCTGGGCTTGCAGTTCCAGCGCTGAATAGTCGCCACGGCAGATTTTCAGGACGAAACGCCCCTGGTCGCTGTCGACGCGGAAATTGAGATCTTGCTGGCTGCCCAGGGCCTGCAACCTCCCGCTAAGCCCGTAATGCCCCTCCAGCAGCTCAAGCGCTTGCTGCGCAGACACTTGCGGGCTGGGCAAACTGGCGCGGTGAATCAACGTGGCGAGCGGCATACAACGACCTCTGAAATTTTATTAGGCGCTTATATCGCCACTGCTTGCGGCGATACGCAACCCCCATTCGACTGCCTGACCAGCGCCGGACACCCGGCACAATGAGCAAACGAATCTGGAAAAATCACGCCACACTCGCCTCGCTCGACACTTTGCGCAAGAATGTCCCCCATCAACGCCTATTGCTGGAGAAGTACCATGAATGTAGTCACCACCGACTTGCCCGGTGTTCTGATCATCGAACCCAAGGTATTTGGTGACGAGCGCGGCTTCTTCTATGAAAGCTTCAATGCCAAGGCATTCAAAGAAGCGACTGGCCTGGACACACAGTTTGTTCAGGACAACCATTCCCGCTCGCAAAAAGGCGTACTGCGCGGCCTGCATTACCAACTGGAAAACACTCAAGGCAAACTGGTCCGCGTGACGGCCGGTGAGGTGCTGGATGTGGCAGTGGATATTCGTCGTAGCTCGCCGCACTTTGGCAAATGGGTGGTGGTGCGTCTGTCCGCAGACAATCATCGTCAACTCTGGGTCCCGGAGGGTTTCGCCCACGGCTTCGTGGTGCTGAGCGAGTTCGCTGAATTCCTCTACAAAACCACCGATTACTACACCCCATCCGCCGAGCGCAGCATTCGCTGGGACGACCCGGACCTGGCCATCGACTGGCAACTTGAAGAAGCACCGCAACTGTCCGGAAAAGATCAAGCCGCCGAGTTTTTCAAAGACGCTGAAGTTTTCGCCTGAGTCTGAATTTTCGCCTCAAGAAGGACTTGGCAACGGTGCGCAGACTGCGCCACCAAGCCTAGGCATAATGCGCCTGTACCCCCAGGCGCCCGATGCTCATGACTCCGACCCTCCCTCGCAGACCCCGCTGGCGCAGCCTCGCCCTGGTGGCGCTATGCCTGGCGCCGTTACTGTGGCCGCTGGAGCACTTGGCCGAGCGCTATTACCGCAGCGAACTGGCCGGGCAAAATCGCCAAACCCTCGACCTGTACGTCGCCAACCTGCTGGGCACGCTGCATCGTTATGAAGTGTTGCCGCAAATCCTCGGCGACTTGCCGGCCCTGCGCGCGGTACTCGGCGCGCCGGACGATAGCGCCACCCAAGGCAATGCCAACCGCTTGCTGAAAAACATCAGCACCCAGACCGGTGCCGAAGTCATGTACTTGATGGACACCCGCGGCAAAACGCTGGCGGCGTCCAATTGGGACAAACACGACAGCTTTGTCGGCCGTAATTTTTCCTTCCGGCCCTATTTCAGCGAAGCCATGGCCGGGCGGCTCGGACGGTTTTTCGGCCTGGGCACGACCTCCGCCAAACGCGGCTACTTCTTCGCCGCCGCAGTACGCGATGGCGAAAAAGTCATCGGCGTGCTGGTGGTCAAGGTTGATCTGGACCACACCGAAAGTCTCTGGGGCAAAACCCCGGAACAGCTGTTGCTGACCGACCATAACGGCGTGGTCATTCTCACGTCACGGCCAGAGTGGCGCTTCCGCTCGACCCGTCCGTTGAGCGACGAAGAAAGCAAAGCGATAACCGCGATCCAGCCCTACCCGACCCGTGACCCCAAACCGCTGAAGCTCAACCCCAACGCCTGGCTGACTCAGACCCAGCAGATCGCCGAAACCGGCTGGAACGTCAGCATCCTCGCCCCGCGCACCTTGATCGACCGACCGGTGCGTACGGTGGTCGCCATCGGAGGCGCCACGCTGTTGGTGTTGATGCTGCTGCTTGGGCTGATGATGCAGCGCCGCCGCCATTACCTCGAACGGATCGCCTTCGAAGCCAAGGCCCGTCGCGAACTGGAAGGCCGGGTCGCCGAACGCACCAGCGACCTCGAAGGTCTCAACCGGCGTTTGAAACAGGAAGTGCTGGAGCGCGAACACGCCCAGCAGGAACTGGTGCGCGCGCAGGATGATCTGGTCCAGGCCGGTAAATTGTCGGCATTGGGAACGATGTCGGCGAGCATCAGCCACGAACTCAATCAGCCACTGGCGGCGATTCGCAGCTACGCGGAAAACGCCGAAGTGCTGCTCGATCATCAACGCACCGACGATGCGCGCGGCAATCTCAAACTGATCAGCGAACTGACCGGGCGCATGGCCTCGATCATCGCTCACCTGCGCGCCTTTGCCCGGCGTGATCGTCACGCGCCGGAAAGTGTCGCTCTGCAACCGGCGCTGGATGACGCGCTGGCGTTGCTGGCCAAGCGTCGACGCAGCATGGAGGTCGAGCTGATCCGCGATTTACCGGCCGCCACGCTGTGGGTCGAGGCCGGGGAAACCCGTCTGCGCCAGGTGCTCGGTAACCTGTTGGCCAACGCTCTGGACGCGCTGACCGAAAAAGGTCCACCGCGTAAACTCTGGTTGAGTGCCCAATCCACCGCCGACGGCGTCCATCTGTACATTCGCGACAACGGCCCCGGCTTTTGCATGGAAGCCCTGGGGCGCGCCAGCGAGCCTTTCTACACCACCAAGACTCGCACACAAGGGCTTGGGCTGGGGCTGGCGATTTGTGAAACTCTGATGCGTGCCTTCGGGGGTGAACTGTCGTTCGCCAACCACAAGGAAGGCGGCGCCCTGATTACTTTGAAGCTACGCGCAGGCGCACCGGGTGTGAGCCTGCAACCGTCCGAGGACCGAAGTGCATGACCATCGACAACCGCATCCAGGTCGTGTTGATCGACGACGATCCCCACCTGCGTCAGGCCCTGAGCCAGACCCTGGACCTCGCCGGCCTGAAAATCCTGCCGCTGGCCGAGGCCAAGGGCCTGGCCGTGCAATTGGAGCGCGACTGGCCGGGCGTGGTGGTCAGTGACATTCGTATGCCGGGCATGGACGGTCTCGAACTGCTGACCGAACTGCATGCCCAGGACCCGGAGCTGCCCGTGCTGCTCATCACCGGCCACGGCGATGTACCGCTGGCGGTGCAAGCCATGCGCGCCGGGGCTTATGACTTCCTGGAAAAACCCTTCGCCAGCGATGCCTTGCTCGACAGTGTGCGTCGCGCACTGGCTTTGCGTCGGCTGGTGCTGGATAACCGCAGCCTGCGTCTGGCCTTGAGTGATCGCAATGAATTGAGCACCCGGCTGGTCGGGCATTCGGCGCCGATGTTGCGTCTGCGCGAGCAGATTGGCGCACTGGCCGCGACCAAGGCTGATGTGTTGATTCTGGGTGAAACCGGTGCCGGCAAAGAAGTCGTGGCGCGGGCGCTGCACGATTTGTCGAACCGTCGTAATGGCCCGTTCGTGGCGATCAATGCCGGTGCGCTGGCCGAGTCGGTGGTGGAAAGCGAGTTGTTCGGCCACGAGCCCGGAGCGTTCACCGGCGCGCAAAAGCGTCGCATCGGCAAGTTCGAGTTCGCCAACGGCGGCACGCTGTTCCTCGATGAAATCGAAAGCATGAGCCTGGATGTGCAGGTGAAATTGCTGCGATTGCTACAGGAGCGCGTCGTCGAACGCCTGGGTGGCAATCAATTGATCCCGCTGGACATCCGCATCATCGCCGCGACCAAGGAAGACCTGCGCCAATCCGCCGATCAAGGACGCTTTCGCGCCGACTTGTATTACCGCCTGAACGTCGCACCGCTGCGTATTCCGCCGCTGCGCGAACGTGGCGAAGACGCGTTGACGTTGTTCCAGCATTTCGCCGATGAAGCCAGCGCCCGCCACGGTTTGCCCTCCCATGAATTGCAACCGGGGCATCGCGCCCTGTTGCTGCGCCACACCTGGCCCGGCAACGTTCGCGAGCTACAAAATGCCGCCGAACGCTTTGCCTTGGGCCTCGAACTGGCGCTGGACAACAACACGCCCGGCGGCGGCCCCAACACAATGGTTGAAGTGGTCAGCGGCGGCTTGAGCGAGCAAGTGGAAAACTTCGAAAAGAGCCTGATCGCCGCCGAACTGGCGCGCTCACACAGCTCCGTGCGCAGCCTTGCCGAAGCGCTGGGCATCCCGCGTAAAACCTTGCACGACAAGCTGCGCAAACATGGGCTGATCTTCGCCAGCGGCCCGACCGACGATCTCGATTGAGCGACCGTTAATCAACACCTTCAGACAAGAGGCCCATGCATGAACCGCGACAGTCGTCACCTGGAATCCATTCTCCATCACGACATCCCCTTGACGCAGGCCATGGGTATCAAAGTGCTCGACTGGCACGACCAGCAATTGCGCCTGTACTTGCCGCTGGAAGCCAACGTCAACCACAAAAGCACCATGTTCGGCGGCAGTCTCTATTGCGGGGCGGTGCTGGCGGGTTGGGGCTGGCTGCATTTGCGCTTGCGTGAAGAGGGGATCAAAGACGGGCACATCGTGATTCACGAAGGGCAGATCAGCTATCCACTGCCGGTGACCATGGACGCGACAGCGATTTGTCAGGCACCGAGTGCGGCGGTGTGGAAGAAGTTTTTGGTGATGTATCAGCGCTATGGGCGAGCGCGGTTGACGTTGCATTCGCGGATTGTGAATGTCGACAGTGATGACGATGCGGTGACGTTTACCGGGCAGTACGTGCTTCACCGTTGACGCAAAATTCGCAGCCTCGTTTCACTCGACAGCTCCTACAGAAGACCGCGCGCCCCTTGTAGGAGCTGTCGAGTGAAACGAGGCTGCGTTTTTTTGATCTTTATGCCCGCGCCAACGCCAGCAGTTTTTCGCGCCAGGCAGCCTTCGCCGGCAGCGCCAAAAAGAACTCATTCAACAACGACTCGCGCGCCGGATAGCAAAACGGCGCACCGCTCAAATCCAGCACCTCGCCGCCCGCGCCTTCCAACACGCCTTGCGCAGCTGCCGTGTCCCACTGCGACGTCGGCGCCAGACGCGGATAACAATCTGCCGCCCCTTCCGCCAACAGGCAGAACTTCAACGAACTGCCGATGTTGGCCAATTGCAACTCACCCAGGCTATCGCTCAACCCGGCCAGCAAGCGCTCCTGCTCCGGGCTCGAATGTCGACGGCTGGCGACCACGGTAAACGCCTCTCCCGCAGCAGGCACTTCGCGGACCTGGATCGGTAATGGCTGGCTGCCCCTATCGCCACGCCAAGCGCCCAAGCCTGCACCACCGACGTAGAAGCGCCCGTTGGTCGGCATCGACACCACACCAAACACCACCCGCCCCTGCTCGATCAACGCAATGTTGACGGTGAACTCTTCGCTGCCGCTAATGAATTCCTTGGTTCCGTCCAGCGGATCTACCAGCCACCAACGCTGCCACCCGGCGCGCACGCTTTGGGGGATGTTGGCGTCTTCTTCGGACAGCACAGGAATACTGGGGTCCAGCGCGGTCAACCCGGCCAGAATCAAATGATGAGCCGCCAGATCGGCAGCGGTCACTGGCGAATCGTCAGCCTTGGCCGTCACGGCCGTGCCGGTGCGCCAGAACGGCAAAATCGCTTCGCCAGCCTTCAACGCCAGTTCAACCACCGGCGCCATCAACGGATGGGGGAAATTCAACTTCATGGCAAAAACACCCCACGTTGGGTCAATAAGTCACGGGCCAAGTACAACGCCGCCAAGGCTCGGCCCTCAGTGAAGCGTGGGTTCTGCGCCAGGGCAGACAGCTCATGCAGATTGATCTTGTCCACGCCCATCGGCTCGGGTTCGTCGCCCTCCAGGCTTTCTTCGTACAGATCGGTGGCCAGCACCACCTGAATCTTCTGGCTCATGTAACCGGGCGACAACGACAACTCGGTCAGGTGCTCCAACTGCCGCGCGCCATACCCGGCTTCTTCCTTGAGCTCCCGCTCGGCCGCCGCCAGCACATCTTCGCCCGGCTCGATCAGGCCTTTGGGCAGGGACAGCTCGTATTCATCCGTACCGCCGCAGTATTCCTCGACCAGTACCGCGTGATCGGCATCGAGCATGGCCACGATCATCACGGCGCCATAACCAGCGCCCTTACCGACCAAACGCTCGTACGTGCGCTCCACGCCATTGGAAAAGCGCAGTTTCAGCTCTTCGACACAGAACAAACGGCTGGTGGCGACGATCTCGCGGGCGAGTACGGTGGGTTTCTGGCGCATGAAAAGCTCCTTGGCGTGAACGCGTTACTATACCCGGCCTATCCTGATTGTTGACCTCGGATATCCTTTTTACCGCTGGAGATTTTTTAATGCCCCCGCTGCCCTGGCGCGACATCGATACCGTTCTGCTAGACATGGACGGCACGCTGCTGGACCTGCACTACGACAACCATTTCTGGATGGAGCATTTGCCCCAGCGTTACGCCGAGTTGCACGGGGTGAGCCGGGCCATGGCCGAGTTGGAGTTGCAGCCGCTGTTCGAGCGCAATGCCGGTCAGTTGCAGTGGTACTGCCTGGATTTCTGGAGCGCCGAACTGAAGTTGCCAGTGCGCGAACTGAAACTGGAAACCGCCCACCTGATCGCCTTGCGCCCCGACGCGGACACCTTTCTGGCGGCGATCAAACAGGCCGGCAAGCGCGTGGTGATGATCACCAATGCGCACCGCGACTCGCTGTCATTGAAGCTGGAAAGGATTGAACTGGCGCCCTATTTCGAGCGTTTGATCAGCTCGCACGATTACGGTTTCCCCAAGGAGAATCCGCAGTTCTGGGAGGCATTGCAGGCCGACATCGGCTTTGATCCGGCACGCAGTCTGTTTATCGATGACACGTTGCCTATCCTGCGTAGTGCGCGCGATTTTGGCGTGACTCATTTGTTGGCGGTGAGTGAGCCGGACAGTCGCAAGGGGCCCAAGGACACGGCGGAGTTTACGGCGCTGAGGGATTATCGGGATTTGATTGCAGGGCTTTAGACCGAGTCGCCTGCATCGCGGGCAAGCCTCGCTCCCACAGGTTTTGTGTTGTTCGCATAGTGTTCAAACGACGCAAAACCTGTGGGAGCGTGGCTTGCCCGCGAAGGCCATCACACGGTCTTGAGGCTTACTCAGGAATCCGCAATGTTTGCCCCGGATAGATCTTGTTCACATCCTTGAGTATCGGCTTGTTGGCCTCAAAGATTTTTTGATACTTGTTAGCGTCATGGTAAACGCGCAACGAGATTGCGCTCAGGGTATCGCCCTTTTCTACAACGACGAACCTCGCGGCCACAACCACCGGCCCGGTCACCGTGATCTGGTCATCCACACTGCCCACACCGGCAATGTTGCCCACCGCCAACAGAATCTTCTCCTTCTCTTCCTGACTGGCGACTTCCCCGGTGACGGTCACTTTGTCGCCATCCACCGTCGCCTGCACATTCGGGTTACCCAGGCCGACCTTGCTGATGTGTTCCTTCAACTGCTCGCTGGCATTGGCATTGCCGGGGGTCAGCAGATCCAGCAGTTTTTCGCCGGCTTCCTTCACAAAGCTCAAAAGACTCATGGTGCACGCTCCTTGGGTTTAGGGATCCAGACGCAAAAGACTAGACCAAGCCTGTCATCCCCGGTTCCAACCCGACCAATGACGTCGATCCGGTGCAAGCGCTAGAATCCCCTCCTTCACCGCGCCCTGGAGCGAAGATGGACATCAAGCAGCTGAAATTCCTCATCGCCCTCGACGAAACCCGGCACTTCGGCCAGGCCGCCGCGCGGTGTCACATCACCCAGCCGACCCTGTCCATGCGCCTGCGCAGCCTCGAAGAAGAGCTTGAGTTGCCGTTGGTCAATCGCGGCCAGCGCTTTGAAGGTTTCACCGCCCCCGGTGAGCGCGTGCTGGCCTGGGCGCGCACGGTGCTGGCGGCTTACGACGGCTTGCAGGCTGAAGCCGCCGCCTGTCGCGGCAACCTGGTCGGTACGTTGCGGTTGGGTGTGGTGCCGTTGTCGAGTTTCGATCCGCTGCCCTTGATGCAGCGCCTGCACGCCGAACACCCGAACTTGCGCTTCGAACTCTCGGCATTGAGTTCCGAGCAAATCCTCGAACAACTGGCGAACAACCGCCTCGACCTTGGCGTGTCCTATCTGGAACGCCTGGACAACGAGCGCTTCGATTCGCTGGCCTTCGACGAAACCCGCATGGGCCTGCTTTACGACCAGCGCTTCTTCAATTTCGGCGATACGCCCTTGAGCTGGGAATCGCTGATCGAACTGCCGCTGGGCATGCTCACCAGCGGCATGCACTTTCGCCAATCCATCGACCACAACTTCCACAGCCGTGGCCTGACGCCCCAGCCGTTGCTGCAAACCGATGCAGTCCATCAATTGCTGCAAGCGGTACACGGTGGCATGTGCTGCGCGGTGATGCCGCTGGACGGCGGGCTGGAGAACCTCACCGATCACCTTCGCCTGCAACCGATCGAAAACGCGCAGACCCTCGCCCGGCTGGGGCTGATCATGCGTCGAAGTGCGCCGCGTTCGGCGTTGGCGGAAGCCTGTTTCGCGCTCTATCAGAAATCACCAATAGCTTCTTGATCGACGGCATCTATCGGCAGATCAGTAATAGCGATTAGACGCGACAAGTTGACACGCCTAGGCTTAAAGCTGACTAAAACGTCGGTGATACCTCATGAACGCCAAGCGCCCTACTTGCGCGGCGCCTGCCCTCGACACGCCCGCGCCAGACGCTAGCCAGACGTACAGTTTTTGCGACCTTCAATACACCGAATCGGCCAGCACCGCGCTGGCTGAAGAAGTCGCGTTGGCGATCGCCTACAACGGCATCAGCCAAGCCGTAATGCTGGTGACACCGACGGACCTTGAAGACTTTATTGTCGGCTTCAGCCTCGGCAGCGGCATCATCGAAGACGCCAACGACATTTACGACCTGCAACTCAGCGGCTCGGGCTCGGCGCAGTACGCGCAAGTGACCATTGCCAACCGCGCCTTCTGGAACCTCAAGCAACAGCGTCGGCAATTGGCCGGCACCAGCGGTTGCGGGCTCTGCGGCGTGGAAGCCGTGGAACAGGCGTTGCCGGATCTCAAGGTGTTACCCGGCGCACCGCTGCCGCCTGCTGAATGGCTCGATGGCCTGCGCCAACGCATCGGCGCCTTCCAGCCGTTGGGCCAGCATTGTGGCGCAGTGCACGCGGCGGTGTTCATGAACGGTCAGGGCGAATTGCTGATGGGCCGTGAAGACATCGGTCGGCACAATGCCCTCGACAAACTGATTGGCGGGTTGATCCGCCAGAAGATCCCGACCACCGGCGGCCTGGCGATCGTCACCAGCCGGTGCAGCCTCGAACTGATCCAGAAAGTATTGCGCGCCGGTATCCAGACCCTCGTCAGCCTGTCGTCGCCCACGGGCCTCGCCGTGCAATGGGCCCGTCGTCACCACCTCAATCTCATCCACCTGCCGCAAAAAAGTGCGCCGCGGGTTTACAGCCCTGCGATGGAGAACCAAGCGTGAGTCAACACCGTCAAGCCGATCAGACACCCGTCCCTCGCTACAAGCCCTACAAAGGACCGGCCGGCGGCTGGGGTGCACTGATCAGCGTGGCCCAGGCCTGGTTGACCAGCGACAACGCGTTGAAAAACCTGCGCATCATGCTCAAGACCAACCAGAACGGTGGCTTCGACTGCCCGGGTTGCGCTTGGGGCGATTCTCCGGAAAAGGGCATGGTGATGTTCTGCGAGAACGGCGCCAAAGCGGTGAACTGGGAAGCGACCAAACGCCGGGTGGACGGCGCGTTCTTCGCCAAGCACAGCGTTACGTCCTTGCTGGAGCAGAGCGACTATTGGCTCGAATATCAGGGTCGTCTGACTGAGCCTATGGTTTATGACGCCGAGACCGATCGCTACAAACCGATCAGCTGGGAGGGCGCCTTTGCGCTGATCGCCAAACATTTGAAGGGCCTGTCGAGCCCGGATCAGGCCGAGTTTTACACCTCGGGGCGGGCCAGCAACGAAGCGGCTTACTTGTATCAGCTGTTCGTGCGCGCTTACGGAACCAACAACTTTCCGGACTGCTCGAACATGTGCCACGAGGCCAGCGGCGTGGCGTTGGCGCAAAGTGTCGGCGTCGGCAAAGGCACCGTGACCTTCGACGACTTCGAGCACGCCGACGCGATTTTCGTCTGGGGCCAGAACCCCGGCACCAACCATCCACGGATGCTCGAGCCACTGCGTGAAGCGGTGAAACGCGGCGCTCAAGTGGTGTGCATCAACCCGCTCAAAGAGCGTGGCCTGGAACGCTTCCAGCATCCACAGCACCCGATCGAAATGCTCACCAACGGCGACAAGCCCACCAACACCGCCTACTTGCGCCCGGCGCTTGGCGGCGACATGGCGCTGATGCGCGGCATGGCGAAGTTCCTGCTGCAATGGGAGCGCGACGCACAGAAGGCCGGTGAGCCGGCCGTGTTCGACCACGACTTCCTCAATGAACACAGCGCCAACGTGCTGGAGTACCTGGGCATCGTCGACGATACGTCATGGGAGCAGATCGTCGAGCAGTCCGGCCTGACCCTGGTGGAGATCGAGCAAGCGGCGCGCATGTACGCCAAAGGCAAGAACGTGATCATGTGCTGGGCGATGGGCATCACCCAGCACCGCCATTCGGTGGCGACCATCCAGGAAATCGCCAACCTGATGCTGCTGCGTGGCAACATCGGCCGACCGGGCGCCGGCCTGTGCCCGGTGCGTGGTCACAGCAACGTGCAGGGCGACCGGACCATGGGCATCAACGAACGTCCGCCAGTGGCGTTCCTTGACTCGCTGGAACGTCGCTTCCAGTTCAAAGTGCCACGCGACAACGGCCACAACGTGGTCGAGGCGATTCACGCCATGGCTGAAAGCCGCTCCAAAGTATTCATCGGCCTGGGCGGCAACTTCGCCCAAGCCACCCCGGACAGCCCGCGCACCTTCAAGGCCCTGAGCAATTGCGACCTGACCGTGCAAATCAGCACCAAGCTCAACCGCAGCCATTTAGCCCACGGCAAAGACGCGCTGATCCTGCCGTGCCTGGGCCGTACCGACATCGACATCCAGACTGAAGGCCCGCAAGCGGTGACCGTGGAAGACTCGTTCAGCATGGTCCACGCCTCCAACGGCCAGTTGCAGCGACTGTCCGATCAGATGCGTTCGGAGCCGTCGATTATCGCCGGTATCGCCGCCGCGACCCTGGGCAGCAAACCGGTGGACTGGAACTGGCTGGTGGCTGATTACGGGCGCATTCGCGACCTGATCGCCGACACCATTCCGGGCTTTCGCGATTTCAATGAGAAGGTCAAGAACCCGGGTGGTTTCTACCTTGGCAACAGCGCCGGCGCGCGCAAGTGGAATACCCCGTCGGGCCGGGCCAATTTCCGTCCCAATACGCTGCCCAAAGACCTGGTGCACGAACGTACGCGTGCGACGGGCGTGTTGCCTGACTTGATCATGCAATCGATGCGTTCACATGATCAGTACAACACCACGATTTATGGTCTCAACGACCGTTACCGTGGAGTGAAAGGTCAGCGCGATGTGCTGTTTGTGAACGAAGCCGACATCATTCGCCTGGGTTTCAAACCGGGGCAGAAGGCCGATATCGTTTCGATCTGGGATGACGGACGTGAGCGCCGCGTCAAGGGCTTCACCCTGCTGGCGTTTGATATCCCGGCGGGGCAAGCGGCGGCTTACTACCCGGAAGTGAATCCGCTGGTGCCACTGGAAAGCACCGGGGATGGCAGCCATACACCGACGTCGAAGTTTGTGGCGATCCGTTTGGAAGCAGCGAGTGAAACCGGATTGATCATGGCCAGGTCGGCCTGACGTCCCACCCCTGATCGTTCCCACGCTCTGCGTGGGGATGCAGCCCGGGACGCTCCGCGTCCCAAAGCGGCCGCAAAGCGTCCATTGAGGCGTTCCCACGCAGAGCGTGGGAACGATCACTCTTCGCGACGAACAACTTTCCAATCGCCCACAAAAAAGGCCGTTTCTGTATAGAAACGGCCTGTCCGAAGTAACTAAAGACCGGCGAAAAACCGTTAAGTTCCGTCTATAAAACAGTAACTTATCAAAATGTGCTGAAGTCGTGTTACTCGTCGGATTTCGATTGTCACACCTCTGACACAGCCTCAGGATCGCGCCGTCATCCCCTTGAGGTTCCCCCATGAAGTTCTCCTCGATTCTCTTGTTGTCCCTTGGCTTGGTCAGTGGCATTGCTTCTGCTGGCGGCACCACCGAAGCAGGTGTGGGCGGCGCATTGGGCGGGGTTCTTGGCTCGGTCGTCGGTCAGTCGTTAGGCGGCAATACAGGTTCCACCATCGGCGCGGCCCTGGGCGGCGCGGGTGGTAGCGCAGTTGGCGCAAACAAACACAGCCGTGGCGAAGCCGCTATCGGCGGCGCACTGGGCGCAGCAGGCGGTAACGTGGTCGGCCGCAGCATGGGCGGCACCACCGGCAGCCTGATCGGCTCCGCAGCAGGCGGCGGCGCTGGTGGCGCGCTGGGTAACTACATGGGCAACAAATACGATGATGAGGGCGACAACGATAATCGCTCTTATCGTGGTGATCGTGGCTACTACCGTGACGGTCACCACGATCGTGGCCACCACTATGGTCATCGCAAGCACCACAAGTACTACCGCGACCGCGATTGAGACTTCAGTCGCCTCGCTAGCCGGTACGTCAAAAAATCGCAGCCCTCGGGCTGCGATTTTTTTTGCCCGGTCTAAACCACCAAACGCTCCAGCGCCCCACGCAATCCGGCCGGAATCGACACAGGCTGATTCGACAGGCGATCTACAAACACATGCACGAAGCGCCCCGCCGCGCAGGCTTCCTCTTCCCCTTGCTTGAACACGGCCAGTTCATATTGCACCGAACTGTTGCCCAACTTGCCGACTCGCAGGCCGATCTCGATCCGGTCCGGAAACGCGATGGAAGCAAAGTAGTCGCAAGCCGAACTTACGACAAAACCCACCACCTCGCCGTCATGGATATCCAGGCCGCCGACTTCGATCAGGTAAGTGTTCACCGCCGTGTCGAAGAAGCTGTAGTAGGTGACGTTGTTGACATGACCGTAGGCGTCATTGTCGTGCCAGCGGGTGGTGATGGGCTGGAAGTGTGGGTAGTCGGTGCGTTGGCTCATGGGAGGCTCTCGTCTTGAAAGATCGTTCCCACGCTCTGCGTGGGAATCCAGCCCGTGACGCTTGGCGTCACAGTGGACGCAGAGCGTCCAAGGAGGCGTTCCCATGCAAAGCATGGGAACGATCACCGGTATTGAAGTCTACCGATCCGCGAATCCTTTACCCACCGCCGCCAACTCGCCAATCAGCCGTGCTGGCTGCCAGTGATCGCCTTGCCGGGTTTCCAATGCCATCAAGCGTTGGTGGATGTCCGCCAATCCTTGCTGATCCGCCCAGGCCATCGGCCCGCCCTTGTCCGCCGGGAAACCATAGCCGTTGAGGTACACCAGATCGATGTCGTGTGCCGACCCGGCAATGCCTTCCTCAAGGATCTTCGCGCCTTCGTTGACCAGTGCCAGCAAGCAACGCTCCAGAACCTCTTCAGGGCTGATTTCGCGGCGCTGGAAGCCCAAGCCTTCGCTGACCTTCAAGACCAGCGCATCAACCTCGACATCGTGCTCAGCCTGACGACTGCCCGGTTCGTAGTGGTAATAGCCGTTGCCACTTTTCTGACCGAAACGCCCGAGTTCACACAGCCGGTTATCCACTTGAACCTCTGGCGCATCCTGCCCGGTGCCGGCCAATTCCCGCGCACGCCACCCCAGGTCGACCCCGACCACGTCGTACATGCGGAACGGTCCCATGGCAAAACCGAAACCTTGCAGCGCCGCATCCACCTGGTAGGGATAGGCCCCCTCCAGCAGCATCTTGCGCGCTTCGAGCACGTAGGTATTGAGCATGCGGTTGCCAATGAATCCGTCACAATTGCCCGCCACCACGCTGACCTTGCCCATGCGCTTGCCCAGCACCAGCGCGGCATCGAGTACCGCCGGCGCAGTCTGGGCGCCACGGACGATTTCCAGCAGTTTCATGATGTGCGCCGGGCTGAAGAAGTGCAGCCCCAGGACCTGTTGCGGACGGCGAGTGGCGGCGGCGATGGCGTCGATGTCCAGCGCCGACGTGTTGCTGGCCAGAATCGCTTCGGGTTTCAGCAGGCCGTCCAGTTCGCGGAATATTTTCTGTTTCAGTTCGAGGTTTTCATACACCGCTTCGATGACCAGATCGACGTCGCGGATCGAAAAGTAGTCTGGCGCAGCAGTCACTCGCGCAATGCGGGCGTCAGCCTCGGCCTGATCGATGCGCCCTTGGCGCACATTGTGAGCGTTGGTTTCGGCTACCGTGGCCAACGCCTGTTCAAGCATCTGCGGATTGTTATCCACCCACTGCACCGGCACCCCGGCATTGGCCAGACACATGACAATGCCACGGCCCATGGTGCCTGCACCGATAACGGCGGCACGCTGAATATTGAATGGCGTCTGGCTCATGATTTGCTCTCTTGTTGGCGATCCAAAGACAGCCCTCACCATAGTCAGACGCCCTGCATTTTTGAAATTTATTCCTGTGATGAGCAACATTCAGCGGATGGATCTACCCCGGGAGATGCGCCTCGGCCCACTCCCGCACGTCGGCATAGGGATAATTCTCCAGCGCCGCGAACCCCGCAATTGCCCGCACCTTGAGCTTGGTAAACAGCGGTACGCTGATGCCGCACAGAAACCGCGTGACGCGCTCGGCCGACGGTGCATTGCCGGTGTGCTGCTCGTGCCTGTGGATAAAATCACCGCACAGTGCTTCGAAACTTTTATCCACAAGTGCCGGCAACTCCGGCGGTGCTGGCAGCCGGGCTACTTGCCCGTGACAGACCGAACAATGCCCGCACTGCCGAGGCGCGTTTTCATCACCGAAATACTCGGCCAGGCGATAACCCAGGCACTGGTCAGTGGCAAACAGATCAAGCATGGCGTGAATCCGAGCGATCTCGGTTCGCTCGTGTTGAGTGAAGTAGGCATGTAACTCGACACTCAAGGCCTGAGAATCAACTTCCGATTGCAGCAGGCTGTAGACCTCGGTCATCTGCTTGCTTTCGAGTTCGACCCAACCCTTTTCCTGGAAGTAATCCAGTGCCTTGACCACCCGATTGCGCTCGGCCTGGTGCTGCTCGTACAGCGCATCGAAATTCACCGTCGCCCAAGTCCGTGCGCGACTGGAGGTCTGGATGATTGCCGCGACAAAGTCCCTTCGCTCACCCTCAAAACGGGCTAACAGGGCCTCGGGTTCCTGCAAGTATTTGAAGCGGTATTCGGCGTAATAGGCGTAACGCGGGGCAATCAATCCGCGCAGTTCCAGTTGCACCAGCAAGGTCTTGAGCGGTAATTGCCGGATGTTGCTCTGGTCCGCCAGAGGGCCGATTAAAAACTCCCATTGACCTTCGGGGGCGGACGCTTGCAACTCGTCGAGTACGCAGCGAATGCCGTCCAGTTCCGGCGTATCGCCGTAGACGAAGTTTTCCAGCACGTTGAGGCTGTCGCGGTTGGCTAGCACCAGACAATCGGACGGCTGCCCGTCACGTCCGGCACGGCCGATTTCCTGGCTGTAGTTTTCGATGGATTTGGGCAGGTCGAAATGCACCACATTGCGGATGTCACTCTTGTCGATGCCCATGCCAAACGCGATGGTGGCGACGATGCAATTGGACTGCCCGCCCATGAAGCGCTTTTGAATGGCTTCGCGTTGTTCGTGGGGCAAACCGGCGTGATACGCCTCGGCCTGAATGCCGTTGCGGCTCAAATGTTCAGCAATATGCTCAGCGGTTTTTTGCAGGGTGACGTAGACGATGCTTGGCTGATTGGGGCGCTCGTTCATCCATTCGACCAGCCGTCGGCGTTTGTCCTGACCACGCACGGGCTCTACCAATAAGTTGAGGTTGGGTCGATAGAAACCCGTGGTCACTACGTCTTGCGGTGCGATGGCAAACTTGGCCTCCATGTCGGCGATGACCTTGGGCGTCGCGGTCGCGGTCAGCAGCAGCGCCTGTGGAATATTGAACTGGCGCTGGTAGTCCGGGAGCTTGAGGTAGTCGGGGCGGAAGTTGTGGCCCCACTCGGAAATACAATGCGCCTCGTCCACCACCAGTAGCGAGATAGGCACTTGCTGCAAAAAGTTACGGAAGCGCTCGTTCTTCAGCCGCTCCACTGAAATCATCAAGATCTTCAGCTCGCCAGACTTGGCCCGCGCCATCACATCACTGGCGTCATCACGGCTCTGCGCCGAATCGATGCTGCCCGCCGCAATACCGTGGCGTTGCAGGAACGCCAGTTGATCCTGCATCAGCGCCAGCAATGGCGAGACCACCAGCGTCAGGTGTGGCAGCAGCACGGCGGGTAATTGGTAGCAAAGGGATTTGCCCGAACCTGTCGGGAAAATCGCCGCCGCCGAGCGCCCGGCCAAGACCGCGCTGACTGCCGCCTCCTGGCCAGGACGAAACTGTGGATAACCGAAAACCTGTTCCAGGGTGTTGTGCATAAGCTGTCACTCCGTTGACCGCTGCGAAGCCCAAAGCCTAGCCGGCAAACGCAGCGAGTCGAGAAAAGGTCGGGGGCCAAAACGATACGGGATGATACAGCTTCAAAGGGTCACCAGTAGGCGAAGGGGCTAAGGCATCGCATGCCTGACTCGCTTTAAGCGAAACGCAGGCGTTTTCGAATCGTCCTACGGATTCTGGCGCGCGCGTAGGCAAAAGACGACATCGACGGTAAACCCCCTACAAAACCTGTCCATTTGCGCGGTATTGCGACCCCCTGATGCGCGCCCCTATAGTTTGCCGCGCCGCTGAAAACAGGACGGACCTCATGCAAGACCGCTATCGCCCACTCAAATCCAGCTACAGCGAAACACCGGTGCTGGTCATCGACACCGACGCAGATCCTCACGAAATTCTCGACGCCGCCCGACAACGCATCCGCGCCGCCACCGGCCTGCTCGAAACCCTCTATTGCCTATGCTTCAAACACGCCGATACAGCCGACATCCCCAACATCGTCAACGCGTTGTACCTGCTGACTCAGGACGGCAACGAACTGTTGGACATCGCCCACCAGCGCCTACCGAGAATTAGCGCTGGTTGATGCCCGGATGAAAATCCCTGTAGGAGCCGGGCTTGCCCGCAATGGACGATAACGCGGAAGGCCTGATGGCTCTAAACGATAGATATTTCGGCTGGGGATAAGTCTGTAGGCAGCGCCCTATCAAAGCTTCATCCCGGTCCTACAACGACAGATCCCTTGTCGCCTTTCGCTGCCTGGCGGCTCACACCTATAGTCGTGACCGTCGCTGCCAAATCAGCGGCTCGGGCTTGGTCACCCGACAAAGAGAGTTCACATTTCCAATTAAATACAGGTGTTCATCAGTGACAACGTTAAATCCTCTTTTTGATCGCTACCGCCCGCTGCAAACCAATCTCACCGACTCCCCGCCCCTGATCATCGACACACAGGCCAACCCCCAGGACATCCTCGAAGCTGCCATGCAGCGCATCCGAGCCTCCAGTGATCTCCTCAAAACCCTGCACTGCATCTGCTTCAAACACGGCGACGTCGAAGACATCCCGCACATCACTCACGCGCTCTACCTGCTGACTCAGGACGGTTGCGACCTGATGCAAGTCGCCCAACAACGCATGATGGGCTGGAAAGCACCAACCTAAGACACCCTTTTCACCGGGAAGCCAACTTCACTGTGAGCTGGCTGCCCACGAAAAAGGATACTAATTCCTACATCCCTAATGGAGGCAAAAGATTGCAAACTATTATTGATTGCGTAGCATGTGAGCCACTGATCAGCCACGGGCTCCTTTTTATGACAACCGAAACGATTCATCACAGCACGCTTGTCAAACTGGTTGAAAACGGCGCCGTTAACGCCGCTCACATCTCAGCCAAACAGGGTGGGTGGGCGGTACAGATTGAACATGGATCACAAGCACATTCCCTGGCAGCGCAACGCAGCCAACAAATTCGCCTATTTAAAAAACTTGAAACGCTAGTGATTTATTTGCAAGGAATAGGCATCAATCATTTCGATGTCGATGCTTCGGGCTATGACCCCCTACAAGTAAAAACCTATTCGCGCCCGGACCGTTCCGACGCAATGAAGCAAGCTCATGAAGCCGCTGCTTATGAGGAGTGGTTCAGGAAGCAGGTTCAGGCCAGCATTGATGATCCCCGACCAAGCGTGAGTGACGAAGAGGCACGCCGAATCTTTGCTGCAAAACGTGATGCCATACGTCGACGGACGTGCTAATGCGGGTTGTTTGGCGCCCCTCGGCGCTGACTGACCGGGACAACATCATGAATTACATTTGCCAGGACAACCCTTACGCGGCAATTGCTTTAGACGAAGTCTTCGAATTCAAAGCAGAGCAAGCACGCCAGCAACCAAAGCTATATAAAAAGGGCAGAATCCATGGCACTCATGAAATAGTCGCCACACCAAATTACGTTATGGTCTATGCGGTCTTGCCACAAACGGTAGAAGCAATACGGGTACTGCATGCTAGACAACAATGGCCGTGATTAGGCCCACCACCAGGTTTCGAATGTTACAAAAGCTCTCCGACGCCGACCCAACCGCTCGTTATTTGAAAGAAGGCACTGAGCGTATCAACGCCACTTTTCTCCAACTGGAGGCCATCATGAACCTCGCCCCCAACTTCCCCGACGACCACACCATGCACCTGCTCATGCAGTTGTTGCACGAGGAACTCGGCCTGCCTGAACGCAAATCCATCAGCCTCACCACCTCGATCAACTTCGACCTGAGTTGTGACGGCACCGATGCGCGGCACTTGATGGAAGCGCTGGAAGAGCAGTTTGGGATCGACTTGATAGATTACGACGCCTATCGCTACTTTCAGCCGGAAGGGTTTGATGTGTTCCTCAAGCGCCGAGCCAAAGGTCGCGGTGACAAAGTCCCACTGACCATTGGCATGCTGTACAAAGCAATCAAAGCTCAACGGTGGGATACGCTCGAATTGGAAGGCTCCAAATCGAACGCATAAGTGCCATTATCCTGGTCGTTTTACGCAGTTTCAGCTGGAATATTGGCAGTTTCGTGAATCTGACGAGCTGAATAGCGCCCACAAAAAAGCCGCCCCGAAGGGCGGCTTTTTCATTCGCCAGAACCAGTCTTACAACTTCGGCCCGGCAGCCTTGATCGCATCGCTCACTTCGAACTTCTTGAAGTTCTCAACAAACAGACCCGCCAGTGCTTTGGCAGCTTCATCGTAAGCAGCCTTTTCAGCCCAGGTGTTACGTGGGTTCAACAGGCCAGTCTCAACGCCCGGCACGGCCAATGGCACGTCGAGGTTGATAGTGTCGAGGTGTTCGGTTTCAGCACCGATCAACGCGCCGCTCTGGATCGCTGCGATCACCGCACGAGTGGTCGGGATGTTGAAGCGTTTGCCGACGCCGTAGCCACCGCCGGTCCAGCCGGTGTTGACCAGGTAAACCTTGGAGCCGAAGCCGCGGATGCGCTTGATCAGCAGTTCTGCGTATTCGCCAGCCGGACGCGGGAAGAACGGTGCGCCGAAGCAGGTGGAGAAGGTCGACTTGATGCCGCTGCCCGAACCCATTTCAGTCGAGCCCACCAGAGCGGTGTAGCCGGACAGGAAGTGGTAGGCCGCTTGTTCTTCGCTGAGGATCGACACTGGCGGCAGCACGCCGGTCAGGTCGCAGGTCAGGAAGATTACAGCGTTTGGCTCGCCACCGAGGTTCTTCTCGGAACGCTTGGCAACGTGCTCCAGCGGATAGGCCGCGCGGCTGTTCTGGGTCAGGCTGACGTCGGCATAGTCGGCGTGCTTCGCGTCATCGATAACGACGTTTTCCAGGACTGCGCCGTGCTTGATGGCTTTCCAGATGACCGGCTCGTTCTTCTCGGACAGGTCGATGCACTTGGCATAGCAACCGCCTTCGATGTTGAACACTACGCCCTCGCCCCAACCGTGTTCGTCGTCACCGATCAGGTAACGGCTTTCGTCGGCGGACAGGGTGGTTTTACCGGTGCCGGACAAACCGAAGAACAGGGTCACGTCGCCTTCTTCGCCGATGTTGGCAGCACAGTGCATTGGCAGCACGTCGGCGGCCGGCAGCAGGAAGTTCTGCACCGAGAACATGGCTTTCTTCATTTCACCGGCGTAGCGCATGCCAGCGATCAACACTTTTTTCTGTGCGAAGTTGAGGATCACGCAACCATCGGAGTTGGTGCCGTCACGCTCTGGATCGCATTCGAAGTTGGCAACGTTCAGAACCTGCCACTCTTCACGACCAGCCGGGTTGTACTGGGCCGGGTTGATGAACAGGCAACGACCGAACAGGTTCTGCCAGGCAGTCTGGGTGGTCATTTTCACGGCCAGGTAGTGATCGGCAGCCGCACCTACATGAACGTGGGAAACGAAATGCTCTTGTGCATTGTTGAACGCCTCAACGCGGTCCCACAGGGCATCGAACTTGTCGGCCGGGAACTTGCGGTTGATCGGGCCCCAGGCGATGGCAGCCTGAGTGGTTGGCTCTTCAACAATGAAACGGTCGACTGGCGAGCGGCCGGTACGGTGACCGGTGCGAACAACCAGCGCGCCGGTATCGGCAAGCTCGCCTTCACCGCGATTCAGGGCTTCTTTAACCAGATCATCAACACTCAGATCGGTGTACACGGCGTTATTGGCTTGCGTCATGAGGTTCCCCGTCGGCCAGTGGCCGAGTGCTCCAAACGTTTTTGTAGTAGAAAGTCGTGCACTACTACCGCGAAAAAAGTGGGCCGGATTATGCCAGAAAAGCCCAAAAAGAGTAGGCCCCTCCTGTCGTAACGGCGTTATTCCGGCACTTACCAGTGAATTTACCTGCGCTGAACCGTTTTAGTGACGGGTATCTGACGGCGTCTCGACCCCTGCGCCCGCGAACAATTGAGTGACGTCAGCGGCATCGAACAGGTAGCGCTGGTTGCAGAATTGGCAGTCGATTTCGATGTTGCCACCGTGTTCAACCACCAGATTTTGCGCATCGTCCATCCCCAGACTGACCAGGGCATTAGCCGAACGTTCGCGCGAGCAGCTGCAACGGAAGCGCAGTTTCTGCACGTCGAAGAGGCGCACTTGCTCTTCGTGGTAGAGGCGATGGAGCACGGTTTCGTTGTCCAGGCTCAGCAATTCATCGGCGGTCAGGGTGGTGGCCAGCGCAGTGAGGTGCTGCCAGTTGGCGGCGCGTTCTTCTTCGTCTTTCAAGCGATCGGCAGGCAGTTGTTGCAGCAGCAGGCCACGGGCGCGGCGGCCATCGGCGTACAGCCAGAAACGAGTGCCGACCTGTTGGGACATGACGAAATAGTTGGTGAAGCACTCGGACAGGGTCTCGCCGTCGAGGTCGACGATGCCCTGGTAACGCTGACCCTGGGTCGGGTCGACTGTCAGCGCCAACACGCCGTTAGGCATCAAATCGGCGAGTGTCGCATCGGGGGCAATCTGATCGGCCTCGTAACGGGCCAGGCCGCGGATATCGCGCTCGCTGGAGCACTCGATCATCAGCAGCGGGATCGGGCCATCGGAACGGGCCTGGAGAATCAGCAAGCCATCGAACTTCAGCGCGCCGACCAGCAGCGATGCAGCCGCCATCAGTTCGCCGAGCAATTGTGCGACCGGTTCCGGATAGGCGTGTTTGGCCAGGACTTCGGCGTAGCTGAGCTCCAACGAGACCAGCTCGCCACGGGTGTCGCTGTCATCGAAGATGAAGCGTTGGGTGAAGTCGTTATCCGGTAGGTCGGTCATAAGTCTGGGTATCTGAATTGATCAAAATGAAGTTTCAACGCCTCTGACGCCATAGGCCCTCTTTATGGCCCATGGGGTCGGATGCGGTAGTGATTTTCGACGAGTGGCTATTTATCAGCTCGTAGTACCGTCAGGGAATGACCCGATATGGTTACTCATCCCGCCAATTGCAAGTCCGCCCCGGTCAAAGGGCCGGATTTCAGGCTAGTCGCCGCTGCTACTGCCACGAAACTTGAACAAATCCCGTCGCTGTTTCTTGCTCGGTTTGCCATCGGTGCTCACACCCAGCGCGCCAGCCTTACGCTGGGCGGCGGCGTTTTCGCGCTTGGCGATGCTGACTTCGGTTTCGGCATACAGCGTCTGGGCCTCCGGCGCGCCCCGACGAACGATCGACAGCGCCTGAACCACCACCGTGCGCTCGTCGAAACCGGCTCGAATCACAAACTCATCGCCGACTCTCGGTTCCTTGCCTGGCTTGCAACGCTCGCCCCGGCAATGCACCTTGCCGCTTTCAATGGCAGCCTTGGCCAAGGCACGGGTTTTGTAAAAACGCGCGGCCCACAACCATTTATCGAGACGGACTTTATCGTCCTCTTCGTTTTTTTGTGCCATGGGATTTCCTCATTCTGAAATATTGCTGAACTGTACTACCGTTTCAGTCGTACCAAGAATTCCACCGGCTCGGATTACAATGCACGCATTCCAGAACCTCTCGCAGGGGCTGGAAATCCGGGCCGTAGATATCTGTCGCCTTTTAACCATTATTCTGCGTGAATACCGCGAATTCGGCCGCTTGCCGGGCCGTGCGGTTTCTACCGGTTGAGCACTTTGAAGACATTTGACCATTTGACCGTTGTCGGTCTGCGCGAGTGGGTGGCGCTCCCGGATTTGGGAGTCGCGGGCCTGCGGGCAAAAATCGACACCGGTGCCAGTACCTCCAGCCTGCATGCCACCGACATCGAGCCGTTCGAGCGCGATGGCGAGCAGTGGGTTCGCTTCACCGCGCACTTGGGCACGGTGGTGCAGTTGCGCCATCGACGCTGCGAAGCGCCACTGGTGACGATGAAAACCATTAAAAGCTCCAACGGTCACGCGCAGAAGCGATACGTGGTCAGCACCACCCTGGCCCTCGGTGATCGGGTCTGGCGGGTCGAGTTCACGCTCGCCTGCCGCAAATCCATGCGTTATCGCCTGTTGCTCGGTTCCAAAGCCCTGATTCACGGCCAGCTGGTGGTCAATCCGGGCATCAAGTACGTACAAGACAAGCCGGTGTTCCCGGTATCTACCTCCTCCACAGGTGTTGCATGAAGATCGCTGTGCTGTCGCGGAACCCGCGTCTGTATTCCACTCGTCGTCTGGTTGAAGCCGGTACCGAGCGTGGCCATGAAATGGTGGTGATCGACACCCTGCGCGCCTACATGAACATTGCCAGCCACAAGCCGCAGATCCACTACCGCGGCAAGCCGCTGGAAGGGTTCGACGCGGTGATCCCCCGGATCGGTGCGTCGGTCACGTTTTATGGCTGCGCGGTGTTGCGCCAGTTTGAAATGATGGGCGTGTTTCCGCTCAATGAATCGGTGGCCATTGCCCGTTCGCGGGACAAGCTGCGTTCGTTGCAATTGCTGTCACGTCGCGGCATCGGCCTGCCGGTGACCGGGTTCGCTCACTCGCCGGATGACATTCCCGACCTGATCGACATGGTCAACGGCGCCCCGCTCGTGATCAAGGTGCTGGAAGGGACCCAAGGCATTGGTGTGGTGTTGTGTGAAACGGCGACGGCGGCGGAGTCGGTGATTGAAGCGTTCATGGGCCTGAAGCAGAACATCATGGTTCAGGAATACATCAAGGAAGCCGGCGGGGCCGACATTCGTTGCTTCGTGGTCGGCGACAAGGTGATCGCAGCAATGAAGCGTCAGGCCAAGCCCGGGGAGTTCCGCTCCAACCTGCATCGAGGTGGCAGCGCCAGCCTGATCAAGATCACACCCGAAGAACGCATGACCGCGTTGCGTGCAGCGAAGGTGATGGGCCTGGCGGTGGCGGGCGTGGACATCCTGCGCTCCAATCACGGGCCGCTGGTGATGGAAGTCAATTCGTCGCCGGGACTGGAAGGGATCGAAACCACCACCGGGAAAAACGTGGCGGGGATCATCATCGAGCATCTGGAAAAGAATGGCGGGCCGAACATGACCCGAACCAAAGGAAAGGGCTGAGGCTGATCGTTCCCACGCTCCGCGTGGGAATGCATCAACGGACGCTCCGCGTTCGGCTTTGAATGGGACGCGGAGCGTCCCAGGCTGCATTCCCACGCGGAGCGTGGGAACGATCAGGTAAAAATACCGGCGCTTAGACAGCATCCCGCGGCAACATCAACCCCAGCGGCAACCGTACCCGAGCTTCCAGCCCGCCACCGGAACGGTTACGCAACTCAACATTCCCACCGTGCATCGAAGCAATCCGCTTCACGATCGCCAGGCCCAGGCCGGTCCCTTTGCCACCCCGGGCACGATCCCCCCGAGTGAATGGATTGAAGATCGCTTCGAGCTCCGACGGATCAATCCCTGCCCCACGGTCCATGACACTCAGCACCACATACGGCGCGGCAGTATCGCCAGACACATAGGCCGCCACCTCAACGCCGCTGCCGGCGTGATGCAAGGCATTGCCGATCAGGTTGTTCAACAGGCGTTTCATCGACACCCGGCGCAATGGAAACGGCTGGATCGGCTCCAGGCGCAAACGCACTCTTTCTTCGTTCTGGTTGTACGGTGCCGCGACTTCGCGCACCAGGTCGCTGAGGTCCACTTCCTCCACCGACTCGTCACGACCATCGCGGATAAACGCCAGGAACTGATCGAGGATTGCGTCCATGTCTTCGATGTCGCGCACCATGTCGTCGGTCAGATCGGTGCGATCACCCATCAGCTCCAGGGACAAGCGCAATCGGGTCAACGGCGTACGCAAGTCATGGGACACACCGGCCAGCATCAGCTCGCGTTCCCGGCCTGCCTGCTCGACGTCCTCCGCCATCTGATTGAAGGCGCGATACACCTCGGTCATTTCGCTGGGCGTGTCGCTGATGGGCAATCGCACGCTGCGCCCCTGGCCGAGTTGCCTTGCGGCATACACCAGACGTTTCAATGGTTGGTTGAGCTGACTGACGAAGATCCATGCCGACGCCGTGGACAACAAGCCAATGGCGAGGAACCAGCCGAGCACGTTCCAGATTTTCTGCCCCCGCAATGGATGCGGATACAGCGGCACTTTCAGCCAGCCATCACCCAGGCTCGGCGCCCGGACCCACAGCGCCGGCGGCGAGTGCATGCGTAACCGGACTTCGGTATCGGCGCCCAGTTCAGCCTGCATCTGCCGCTGGTAGATCTCGCTGTATGGCCAGTGCTGCTCACCCTCAGGCACACCGGCACCCACCACCCGAATCAGGGTGGCGGCATCGGCGATCTTCGCGCGGTTTTCTTCATCGGCGGCCCAATAGGCGCGCAGCGTCAGGGCGACACCGTGGCTGTATTGCCGGTCCACCAGCACGTCTTCGTTCATCAACAGATAAACCAGGGTCAGCGCCTTGGAAAACAGAACGACGATCAGCACCAGCCAAAGGGTGCGGGAGAAGAAACTCTGGGGGAACCAAACGGGGGTTTTCATGGATAACCGCTACACACTTGCAGGAGCGAGCGATGCTCGCATATTGCGGATCGCGAGTCTGCGGACAATGTCGTCCGCAGGACCCGCTCCTACAAATCGCCGATCACTTGGTGGCGGCGCCATCCGGAACGAACACGTAGCCCACGCCCCAGACTGTCTGGATGTAACGCGGCTTGGACGGATCGGGTTCGATCATCCGGCGCAGACGGGAGATCTGCACGTCGATGGAACGCTCCAGGGCATCCCACTCGCGGCCACGGGCCAGGTTCATCAACTTGTCGCGGGTCAGTGGCTGACGCGCGTTCATCACCAATGCCTTGAGGACCGCAAACTCACCGGTGGTGAGCATGTGCACTTCGTCGCCACGCTTGAGTTCGCGGGTCGCCAGCGACAGTACGTAATCACCGAAGGTCACGCTTTCGTCTTCGCTGCCCGGTGCTCCCGGCACAGGTGTCGACTGACGACGCAGGACCGCTTTGACGCGGGCCATCAGCTCATCCGGGTTGAACGGCTTGGCCAGGTAATCGTCGGCGCCCAGTTCCAGGCCCTTGATACGGCTCAGCTCATCGCCCTTGGCGGTCAGCATGATGATCGGAATCTGATTGTTCGCGGCGCGCAGGCGGCGGCAGGCGGTCAAGCCGTCTTCGCCGGGCAGCATCAGGTCGAGGACGACCAGGTTGAACACTTCACGCGACAGCAGACGATCCATCTGCTCGGTGTTGGGTACGGCGCGGGCGCGGTAGCCCTTGCTGACGAAAAAACGCTCCAGCAGGCTGCTGAGGCCCGGATCGTCGTCAACAATAAGAATTTTTTCGCCTTCAGCAGTGTTTGCAGTGCTGCTCATTAGATGCTCCTTTGATCTCGGCGCGCATTATGGCGTAGCTGCCGTTATACGCACCGTGTGCATTGTTAGCAGATTTTTCCTCCACCGCCAGTAAACCGGCCATTCCCCTTCCCGCCAGCGATGCCCCGGAATGCGCGAACGCTGGTTATAATGCGCGGCGTTTTGTGTCAGGCAACATCAGACAGGTACTACAGGCAGGCGCTATTTATTTTCCTGCCGCCCGCAGTAATTGTTCGATTTCACGGGTCAATGGGGTGCCCTTTGATCCAGGCAGCGGCGCAGGCCAGGCCGCTCAACCAGACTCGCAGAGCCTCTATCTCTGCGCCTGCGAGCCTGCTTTCACAATTTGTCAGGTGGTTTTATGGACAGCATCAACAGCCGCATCGCCGAGGAACTCGGTGTACGCCCACAACAGGTCGAAGCGGCCGTCGCGCTACTCGATGAAGGCTCTACCGTTCCCTTCATCGCCCGTTACCGGAAAGAAGTGACCGGCAGCCTCGATGACATCCAGTTGCGTCATCTGGAAGAGCGTCTGCGCTACCTGCGAGAACTCGACGAACGGCGCATCAGCATCCTCGCCAGCATCGAAGAGCAAGGCAAGCTGACCCCGGCACTTGAGCGCGATATCAAACTCGCCGACACCAAGACCCGCCTCGAAGACTTGTACCTGCCGTACAAGCAAAAGCGCCGCACCAAGGGCCAGATTGCCCTGGAAGCCGGCCTCGGCGAACTGGCTGACGGCCTGTTCAACGATCCATCCCTGACGCCCGACGCTGAAGCCGCACGCTTCGTGAATGCAGAAAAAGGCGTGGCCGATGTGAAGGCCGCCCTCGAAGGCGCCAAGTACATCCTCATGGAGCGCTTCGCCGAAGACGCCGGTTTGCTGGACAAACTGCGCAGCTACCTAAAGCAGGAGGCTACCCTCAGTGCCCGCGTTATCGCTGGCAAGGAAGAGGAAGGCGCCAAGTTCCGCGACTACTTCGAACACGACGAACCGCTGAAAAGCATGCCGTCGCACCGCGCGCTGGCAATTTTCCGTGGCCGCAACGAAGGCATTTTGAGTTCGGCCCTGAAAGTCGGTGACGAACTGCCGGGCACCATGCACCCGTGCGAGGGCATGATCGGCCAGCAATTCGGTATCCAGAACCAGAACCGCGCCGCCGACAAATGGCTGGGCGAAGTGGTGCGCTGGACCTGGAAGGTCAAGCTCTACACCCACCTTGAAACCGACCTGCTGGGTGAGCTGCGCGACGGTGCGGAAACCGAAGCGATCAACGTGTTCGCGCACAACCTGCATGACTTGCTGCTGTCGGCTCCAGCCGGCCCGCGCGCGACACTGGGCCTCGACCCGGGCCTGCGTACCGGCTGCAAGGTCGCCGTGGTCGATGCCACCGGCAAGCTGCTGGACCACGCCACCGTTTACCCGCATGTGCCGCACAACAAGTGGGATCAGACCCTCGCGATTCTCGCCGCCCTGTGTGCCAAGCATTCGGTCGATCTGATCGCCATCGGCAACGGCACCGCCAGCCGTGAAACCGACAAGCTGGCCGCCGAGCTGATCAAGAAATACCCAGCGATGAAGATGACCAAAGTCATGGTCTCCGAGGCCGGTGCATCGGTTTACTCGGCGTCGGAACTGGCTTCCAAAGAATTCCCGGACCTGGACGTATCGATCCGTGGTGCGGTGTCGATTGCCCGTCGCTTGCAGGATCCACTGGCTGAGCTGGTGAAGATCGATCCGAAATCCATCGGTGTCGGCCAGTACCAGCACGACGTGTCGCAGCTGAAACTGGCGCGTGGCCTGGACGCGGTCGTCGAAGACTGCGTGAACGCCGTGGGCGTCGACGTCAACACCGCCTCCGTGGCGCTGCTGGCGCGCATCTCCGGCCTCAACGCGACCCTGGCACAGAACATCGTCAGCCATCGCGATGAACACGGCGCGTTCAAAACCCGTGCGGCATTGAAGAAAGTCGCGCGTCTGGGCGAGAAAACCTTCGAACAGGCCGCCGGTTTCTTGCGCGTGATGAACGGTGACAACCCGCTGGATTCCTCGGCCGTTCACCCGGAAGCCTATCCGTTGGTGCAGCGCATTGCCGCTGAAACCGACCGTGACATCCGTTCGCTGATTGGCGACGCCAGCTTCCTCAAGCGTCTCGATCCGAAGAAGTACACCGACGAAACCTTCGGTCTGCCAACGGTCACCGACATCCTGCAAGAGCTGGAAAAACCCGGTCGCGACCCGCGTCCCGAGTTCAAGACCGCCGAGTTCCAGGAAGGCGTCGAAGACCTCAAGGACCTGCAACTGGGGATGATCCTCGAAGGCGTCGTCACCAACGTGACCAACTTCGGTGCGTTCGTCGACATCGGCGTGCATCAGGACGGCTTGGTGCACATCTCCGCGCTTTCGGAGAAGTTCATCAAGGACCCACGCGAAGCGGTGAAGGCCGGTGACGTGGTGAAGGTGAAAGTCATGGAAATCGACATCCCGCGCAAACGCGTGGGCCTGTCGATGCGCATGAGCGACACCCCGGGCGAGAAAATCGACGGCGCTCGCGGTGCACGTCCGGGGTCGGCGCCACGCCAGTCCCAGAACACCGCACCGCGTAAGGAAACCACAGCTGCCGCACCGAGCAACAACGCCATGGCGTCGCTGTTCGCCAACGCCAAGCAGTTGAAGAAACGCTGATGGACATCCCCGCCGGGTACACCGAAAGTGCCTTTTTCAAGCTGCTGGGCTGTCGCTTGCACAGCCTGGAAACCGGGGTGGCGCACGTCGCCCTGGTGCTTGAGCCCGAGTTGCGCAATCGCGCTGGCAAGCTGCACGGCGGGGCCTTGTTCAGTCTGGTGGACATTGCCATGGGGCTGGCCTGTTCCAGCGCCCACGGCTTTGACCAGCAGAGCGCGACCATCGAGTGCAAGATCAACTACATCCGCGCGGTATCCGACGGCGAAGTGATGTGCACGGCACGGGTGATTCACCCGGGCCGACGCACATTGGTGGTCGAAGCCGATGTGATGCAGGGCGACAAACTGGTCGCAAAAGCGCAAGGCACGTTCGCTGTCCTGTAGCTAGTCGTCATCAATTTGAGTTAATTTCAGCGCTGTGACAGCAGCGTCGGAGTTTCCTGTGGGAGCGGGCTTGCCCGCGAAAAGGGAGTGTCAGTCAACATCAAGTCGTCTGACACACCGCCTTCGCGGGCAAGCCCGCTCCCACAGGGATTGCGTTTCCTTCGCGTGCATCTGCCAGATTCAAGGATTGAAGCCGGTGGCTCCACAGGGGCTTTGAGAGCCCGAAAAACCAGGCGAAAACGCCAGTTTTAACTTCACCCTTGTAGACCGTCCTGCCCACCCCCATATTGGGGCGACTGACGCGTGAAGGAATCCAACTTGAGCGAACTTCTCAACCGCCGCCTGGCCCTGCTTGGCGAGCGCGCTAACCTCTCTCTGCTCGAACAGTGCCTTCACGGCATCGAACGTGAATGCCTGCGCGTGACCGGCGAAGGTCGCCTGGCGCAAACGCCGCACCCGGAAGAATTGGGTTCCGCGCTGACCAACGAACAGATCACCACCGACTATTCCGAGTCGCTGCTGGAGTTCATCACTCCGGCCCTGCCCGACCCGGCGGACACGTTGGCGAGCCTGGACAAGATTCACCGTTTTGCCTACAGCAAGCTCGGCAACGAGTACCTGTGGAGCCCCTCGATGCCGTGCCCGTTGCCGGCCGAGGAAGACATCCCGATTGCCTACTACGGCACGTCCAACATCGGGCAGCTCAAGTACGTGTATCGCAAGGGCCTGGCCCTGCGTTACGGCAAGACCATGCAGTGCATCGCCGGGATCCACTACAACTTTTCCCTGCCGGAAAAGCTCTGGCCGCTGCTCAAGCAAGTTGAAGATTTTGTTGGCGACGATCGCGACTATCAGTCAACGGCCTACATCGCCCTGATCCGCAACTTCCGCCGCTACAGCTGGCTGCTGATGTACCTGTTTGGCGCCTCGCCCGCACTGGACGCCGGCTTCCTGCGTGGTCGCTCGCACCAGTTGGAACAACTGGACCCGGACACCTTGTACCTGCCGTACGCCACCAGCCTGCGCATGAGCGACCTGGGTTACCAGAGCAACGCCCAGGCCGGCTTGACGCCGTGCTACAACGATCTGTCGAGCTACACCGATAGCCTGCGCAAAGCGGTCGCCACACCGTATGCACCGTATGTCGAGATCGGCACGCATCAGGACGGTGAGTGGGTTCAGCTCAACACCAACATTCTGCAGATCGAAAACGAGTACTACTCCAACATCCGCCCGAAGCGCGTGACCTACACCGGCGAACGGCCGATTCAGGCGCTGGTGGCCCGTGGCATTCAGTACGTTGAAGTGCGCTGCCTGGACATCAACCCGTTCCTGCCAATGGGCATCGATCTCACCGAGTCGCGTTTCCTCGATGCGTTCCTGCTGTATTGCGCGCTGAACGACAGCCCGCTGCTGACCAACACCAGTTGCGGCAACGCGACGTCGAACTTCCTCAGCGTGGTCAAGGAAGGTCGTCGTCCGGGCCTGCAACTGCAACGGGATGGCCAGCCGGTTGACCTGAAAGAGTGGGCGGGCGAGCTGCTGGAAAAAATCGCTCCGCTGGCCGCACTGCTCGATCAGAGCCATGGCGGAGATGCGCACAGCAAGGCGCTGGATACGCAAATGGCCAAGGTCCAGGATCCGTCCCTGACACCGTCGGCCCAGGTGTTGGCATCGATGGCTGAGCACAAGGAAAGTTTCGCGCAGTTCTCCTTGCGTCAAAGCCAGGCCCATGCCGAGTTCTTCCGCAGCGAGCCATTGGCGGCGGATGAGCAGGCCAAGTTTGAAGAACTGGCGCGTTCGTCGCTGGCCCAGCAGGTTGAGCTGGAACAGAACGAAGTCGGTGATTTCGACGTGTTTGTCGGCGCGTATCAGGCGAGCATTTTGGCAATCAGTAACTAAACGCTGACTTCTGCCTGATCGTTCCCACGCGGAAGCGTGGGAACGATCAAGCGATTTGCAGCGACGCCCTTAACGTTTTCCTCTCATAAGCTAATTCGAAAAAGTTATTTATTTTTGAATTCTTAGATCATTTAGTCTCTTTATCACGCCGACACTCGGTCGCCGGATAAGGAGCTTCGCAATGAAACTGACCTTCCCACTTCGCTTGCTGGCGGCCGCCACTCTGGCTGCAGCGAGTCTGTTTGCCCAAGCCGCTGACGTTACCGTTGCCTACCAGACCACCGTGGACCCGGCAAAAGTTGCCCAGGCCGACGGCGCCTACGAAAAAGCCACCAAAGCCGATATCAGCTGGCGAAAATTCGACAACGGTGCCGACATCATTGCCGCCATCGCCTCGGGTGACGTGCAGATCGGCTACCTCGGTTCCAGCCCCCTGACGGCGGCGATCACCCGCAAAGTGCCGGTGGAAACCTTCCTCATCGCCACCCAGATCGGCGCTGCCGAAGCGCTCGTCGCGCGTGACGGCTCCGGGATCAAGACACCGCAGGATCTGATCGGCAAGAAAATCGCCGTGCCATTCGTTTCCACCGGTCACTACAGCCTGCTGGCTGCGTTGAAGCACTGGAACATCGACCCGTCGAAAGTCACCGTCCTCAATCTGGCTCCACCCGCGATCATTGCTGCGTGGAAACGCGGTGACATTGACGCCACCTACGTCTGGGATCCAGCCCTGGGTGTCGCCAAGGAAAACGGCAAAGTACTGATCACCTCCGGCGAACTGGCCAAGTTCGGCGCACCAACCTTCGATGCCTGGATCGTGCGCAAAGACTTCGCCGAGAAGCACCCGGAAATCGTCACTGCGTTCGCCAAAGTGACCCTGGACGCCTACGCCGACTACCGCAAAGACCCGAAAGCCTGGCTCGCCAACCAAAGCAACGTCGACAAACTGGTGAAGCTCTCCGGCGCCAAGGCCAGCGACATTCCATTGCTGCTGCAAGGCAACGTCTACCCGCTGGCGGCTGACCAGGTGATCACCCTCGGCGCACCGACCACCAAAGCCATCACCGACACCGCCGCGTTCCTCAAGGAACAAGGCAAGGTCGAAGCCGTGCTGCCGGACTACGCACCGTACGTCAACGCCAAGTTCATCACCAACTGATCGGGAGTTAACCGCAATGGCCTTGCTACAGCTGGAGCGCATCAGCGCACAGTACCCCGGTAGTCCGGAACCGGTACTGGCGGATATTTCCCTGAGCCTGGGGCCCCAGCAGTTGCTGGTTGCCCTCGGCCCGTCCGGCAGTGGCAAGACTTCGCTGTTGAACCTGATCGCCGGTTTTGTCGAGCCCAGTGCCGGGCGCATTACCCTCGACGGCGTGCCGGTCAAGGGCCCGAGTGCCGAACGCGGCGTGGTGTTTCAGGACGACGCGTTACTGCCTTGGCAGGACGTATTGGCCAACGTCGGTTTCGGTCTGGAGCTGGCGGGCGTTCCTCGGGACAAACGTGAAACCCGCGCGAAGGAAATGCTCGCGCTGGTCGACCTTACCGGTTTCGAAAACCGTCGCATCTGGCAGCTCTCGGGCGGCCAGAAGCAGCGTGTCGGCCTTGCCCGCGCATTAGCCGCCGACCCTCGCGTCTTGCTCATGGACGAGCCCTTCGGCGCTCTCGACGCCTTCACCCGCGAACAGATGCAGGAGCTGTTGCTGCAAGTCTGGCGACGTACCGCCAAGCCGGTGTTCCTGATTACCCACGACATTGAAGAAGCAGTCTTCCTCGCGACAGACCTGATTCTGCTGGCGCCCAATCCTGGGCAAATCGTCGAGCGCCTGAGCCTGGATTTCGGCCAACGTTATGCGGCCGGCGAGTCGGCGCGGGCGATCAAATCCGACCCGCGCTTTATCGAAACCCGCGAACACGTGCTCGCCAAAGTATTCTCCCAACGCAGCGCCGCCCAGCGGCAGGAGCGCGCATGAGCAGCTATGAAATTCCGGCCGTGACGGTGAAACCGAGTTCGACGGTGATTCCGGTTCGTCGCAGTTTGAGCACCCGCTGGATCAGCGTGCTGACACTGGTGGCGCTCGTGATCCTCTGGTGGGCCGTCACGGCCACGGGGATGATCGAACCGTTGTTCCTGCCGCCACCATCCGCCGTGCTGCAAAAGGGTTGGCTGCTGGCGACTTCCGGCTACATGGATTCGACGTTGTGGCAGCATTTGGGCGCGAGCCTGAGCCGTATCGGCCTGGGCCTCGGCTTTGCCGTGCTGACCGCTGTGCCGGTGGGGATCGCCATCGGCCACAACCGCATCGCTCGCGGCATTCTCGATCCGCTGATCGAGTTCTACCGCCCGATTCCACCGTTGGCGTATCTGCCGCTGATCGTGATCTGGTGCGGCATCGGTGAGTTGTCGAAAGTCTTGCTGATCTACCTGGCGATTTTCGCCCCGATTGCCATCGCTACCGCGACCGGTGTGCGCACTGTCGACCCAGCCAAGTTGCGTGCAGCGCAGTCGCTGGGTGCAACCCGCGCGCAGTTGATTCGTCATGTGATTCTGCCGAGTGCCTTGCCGGATATTCTGACCGGCGTGCGCATTGGCCTGGGCGTGGGTTGGTCGACCCTGGTCGCCGCCGAATTGATCGCCGCCACTAGCGGTTTGGGCTTCATGGTGCAGTCGGCCGCGCAGTTCCTGGTCACCGATGTGGTGGTGCTGGGGATTCTGGTGATTGCCCTGATCGCCTTCGCCATGGAAATGGGCCTGCGCGCCCTGCAACGCAAACTGGTGCCGTGGCATGGCCAGGCCCATTGAAAATCGCCTTTTGAAAACCCTTGCAGGAGTGAGCCTGCTCGCGATTGCAGAGTGTCAGACAACGATGTTGTGAATGACACACCGCTATCGCGAGCAGGCTCACTCCTACAAATGCTCGACACCACGAATTTGAAGAGAACCACCATGAGCTACCTGACCATCGTCCCCCTCAGTTCTGCCCTCGGTGCGCAAATCAGCGGCGTCGATACCAGCCAGCCACTGAACCTGGAACAGCGCGATGCCATTGAGCAAGCGCTGCTCAAGCATCAAGTGCTGTTCTTCCGCGACCAGCCGATCACGCCGCAGCAGCAGGCACGATTCGCCGCCCATTTCGGCGACCTGCACATTCACCCGATCTACCCCAACGTACCGGAACAACCGGAAGTGTTGATCCTCGACACTGCCGTCACCGACGTGCGCGACAACGCGATCTGGCACACCGATGTGACCTTCCTGCCGACCCCGGCCATGGGCGCAGTACTCAGCGCCAAGTTGCTGCCGGAGTTTGGCGGTGACACGTTGTGGGCCAGTGGGATTGCGGCGTATGAAGCATTGTCCGCGCCGATGAAGTCCTTGCTCGAAGGGCTGACCGCCACCCACGATTTCACCCGTTCGTTCCCGCTTGAGCGTTATGGCAATACGCCCGAAGCGCTGGCCCAGTGGGAAGAGGCACGACGCAAGAATCCGCCCTTGTCGCACCCGGTCATTCGTACACACCCGGTGAGCGGGCGGCGCTCGTTGTTCGTCAATGAAGGGTTCACGTCGAAGATCAACGAACTGTCGGACACCGAGAGCGAAGCGGTTCTGAAGTTCTTGTTCGCCCATGCCACACGGCCGGAATTTACCATTCGCTGGCGCTGGCAGAAGGATGATGTGGCGTTCTGGGATAACCGCGTGACCCAGCATTACGCGGTGGATGACTACCGCCCGGCGCGGCGGGTGATGCAGCGGGCGACGGTGTTGGGGGATGTGCCGTTTTTCCGGTAACCCCTGAAACCCGATCATTCCCACGCTCTGCGTGGGAATGCAGCCCGGGACGCTCCGCGTCCCCTCCAAAGCCGAACGCGGAGCGTCCGCTGAGACATTCCCACGCGGAGCGTGGGAACGATCAGTGCTCGCTCACTCAGCAGTTGAAGGCTTCTCCCAAAGATTGATCCCACCCTCTTGGGCGAACCGATCAATCTCCGCCAGTTCTTCCGCGCTGAAGCTCAACTTTTTCAACGCCCCGACGTTCTCGATAATCTGCTCCGGCCGGCTAGCACCGATCAACGCCGAGGTCACCCGAGGGTCGCGCAATGTCCAGGCCAACGCCAATTGCGCCAGACTTTGCCCACGACGCCTGGCGATTTCATTGAGCCCACGCACATGGGCGATGTTGGCTTCGGACAGGTGCGACGACTGCAACGAACCACCCCCCGGACGATTGACCCGCGCATCCTTCGGAATGCCGTTGAGGTATTTGTCGGTCAACAGGCCCTGCGCCAATGGGGTGAAAGCAATCACGCCGGTGCCGAGTTCGTCGGTGACTTCCAGCAGGTCCTTTTCCACCCAACGGTTGAGCAGGTTGTACGCCGGCTGATGAATCAGCAGCGGCACTTTCCACTCTTTCAACAGCGCCGCCATCTCACGGGTTTTCACCCCGGAATAGGACGAGATGCCGATGTACAACGCCTTGCCTTGTTGTACAGCGGTCGCCAGTGCACTGGCGGTTTCTTCCAGTGGTGTGTCCGGGTCAAAGCGGTGCGAGTAGAAAATGTCCACATAGTCCAGGCCCAGCCGTTGCAGGCTCTGATCCAGGCTGGCCAGCACGTATTTGCGCGAACCACCGCCCTGCCCGTAAGGACCGGGCCACATGTCCCAGCCAGCCTTGCTGGAGATGATCAGCTCATCGCGATACTGCTTGAAGTCTTCACGTAGCAATCGGCCGAAATTGATCTCGGCACTGCCGTACGGCGGGCCGTAGTTGTTGGCCAGGTCGAAGTGATTGATGCCCAGGTCGAACGCCGTGCGCAACAACGAACGCTGGGTGTCGATCGGCGTACTGTCGCCGAAGTTGTGCCACAGTCCCAGGGACAACGCCGGCAGCACCAGACCGCTGCGCCCCACGCGGCGGTAAGGGATGGAGTCGTAGCGGTTTTCGGCAGCGGTGTAGGTCATCGAATCCTCTCTTGTCGGTCTTGAATGTGGTATCGACTGCTTCGCAAGCGGCCAAGCATACGCCCGGACAAGCGCCGATAAACCTCGGACTCGAGAAAATGCTGAAACGTTTCACATATTTCGATTCATAAACGTTTACGCCGACAATTCTCTCAGCGCAGCAGCCGCCAAAAATCCCGATCTTGAGCTATATCGCCGGTCGCGGCTGACTGTCTGGTCGATACGCTCAAGCAACTGTTCAGGCAACGTGGCATTGAAGCGCACTGATTTGCCGAAATAAGGCGTGATATCAAACTCGACCACTCCCCACACACCGCCCGCGTAATCCGGGTTATCGAGGTGAGCATCGATTTCACGCACCTGCGGCAGCGGATCACCATCGGCCACCAGACCTTCATAGTGCAAAGACAACGCTTCTTTTACGTTTTCAAATGCCTGCGCCACAGTACCGCCTGCGGAGAAGCAGCCCGGTACGTCCGGGATAATCACTCCGTATTCTGAGTCGGCATCCTTATGCAGAACGACCGGGAATTTCATTTCGGTAAGTCCTTCCTGTGATGTGGCCTCATCGAGGCTCGCGTTTCCGACGTCGGGCCTCATTTCAGACCCGCCTGTTTCAATATGCTGTTGATCGTCCCTTTTGGAAGATCCGAATCAGGGTGCTTGATCGTTACCCTGCCTGACTTATACAAATGCTTGTACTGATGGTGGCTGCCTTTTACGGCCACCAGATACCAACCATCCTCCTCGATCATCCTGATCATTTCCCGACTTCGCATCACCTTCGTCCTTGTGGGCAGCATCTGCCGAGCACATTACGCGATGACCGCAAGACTTATACACACGATACACACTCTGATAAATATTAGCGGAATGCAAGCCGGTCAGAGTGGCCGTAGACCACCGGCTACCCCGCCCCCGCAAACACCTCCCCCAACCAATCCACAAACACCCGGACCCGTGGCGACATGTGTCGGTTGTGCGGATACAACACGGAGACCGGCATCGCCGGTGGCGGCATGTCGGTGAGGACTTCCTGTATCAGTCCTTGGGCAATCTGCGTTTCCATCCGGTAATGCGGGCACTGGATCAATCCCAATCCGGCAATCGCCGAGGCGGCGTAGATTTCCGCGCCGAACACTGAAAGCGCGCCGTCAATGGCGACTTCCTTGATCTCGCCGTCCACTCTGAATTCGAACGGAAACAGCTTGCCCGTGGTGCGCGAAACGTAGTTCACCGCACGGTGATGCTTGAGGTCTTCGAGGGTTTTCGGTTCGCCGTATTTGCGTAAGTACGCGGGGCTGGCGCAGGTGATCTGGCGCAGGTTGGCGATGCGTTTACCGACCAGCGCCGAATCCGTCAGCGTACCCGCGCGCAGCACGCAGTCGACGCCTTCGGCAATCAAGTCGACAAAGCGGTCGGATTCGCTGATGGACAGGTCGATGTCCGGGTAGCGCTCCATGAATTGCGGCAAGGCGGGGATCACAAAATTTTTAGCCAGCGTGCCGTGCAGGTCGACCCGTAATCGGCCTTTCGGCGCGCAACCGCGAAACGCCAGCTCGGCCTCTTCCAGCTCCGCCAACAGTTGCACGCAGCGCAAGTAGTACGCCTCGCCGTCCAGGGTCGCACGCACCTTGCGCGTACTGCGCTCCAGCAACCGTGTGCCGAGCCAGGCTTCGAACTGGTTCAGGGTGTGAGTCAACGTTGCGCGGGGCAGGTTCAAGTCTTCGGCCGCCAGGGTGAAGCTGCCGCGCTCGTAGATCCGCACGAACACCTTCATCGCTTTGACTTGATCCACGTGAGCCTCCGATTGTTGGCGATTATTGAACAGTCAAGGCAACTCTCGTGCATTTATCGGCCTGAGTAAACATGTGAAATTGGCCTCACACCCAGCAACCCACCTCATCAGGATTCAACGCCATGACTCACCAAAAAGTTGCCATCGTCACCGGCGCCTCGCGCGGCATCGGCGCAGTGATCGCCAAACAACTGGCCAGCGACGGTTTTGCCGTCGCCATCAATTACGCCAGCAGCGCCACTGAAGCCTCAAGGCTGGTTGTGGAATTGCGTCAGGCCGGTCATCAAGCCATAGCGATCAAGGCTGATGTAGCCAGCGCCGACGACGTGCGCCGGATGTTCGACGAGACTGAAGCGCAATTGGGCAAGGTCGATGTGCTGATCAACAACGCTGGCATCCTCAAGGTCATGCCCTTGGCGCAGCACACGGATGAACTGTTCGAGCAGACCTTCAACATCCACGCGCGCGGCACGTTCAACACCTTGCGCGAAGCGGCGACGCGCCTGAACGGTGGCGGACGGATCATCAACTTTTCCAGCAGCACCGTCGGCCTTAACTTGCCGGGTTACGCGGTGTACATCGCCAGCAAAGCGGCGGTGGAGTCGCTGACCCAAGTGTTTGCCAAGGAAATGCGCGGGCGCAACATCACCGTCAATGCCGTGGCACCGGGACCGGTGGCCACCGAGTTGTTTTTGCAGGGCAAGAGTGAGGAACAGATTCAGAGCTTCGCCAAGATGCCGCCGCTGGAGCGCTTGGGTCAGCCGGAGGACATTGCCCGGGTGGTGTCGTTTCTGGCGGGGCCGGATTCGGGCTGGGTCAACGGGCAGATTTTGCGGGCCAATGGTGGGTTGGTTTAACTAAGCTCACACTGACACTACTGCTCGCGATAGCGGTTTATCAGGCGACACACAACGACCAGGTGAGCTCACCATGCACACAGCAATCATCATCACCTTCGGCCTGGCCCTCCTCGCCCTGATGCTGTTCATCGGCGAAAAAATCGGCTTCAGCCGCCAGACACTGATCTACAGCTTTGTGATCCTGTGGCTGGCGCTGACGGTGATCAACGGTGCCGTTGGCGTGGTCACGGCCGGCCAGCCCTTGAGTTCAGAGCTGGTGATCGGCACGGTGGTGTTCAGTGTGCCGGTGGCGGCGTTAGTGCTGTTCATGGTGATGAGCGCCGAGGCCTGATAAAGCCCCGGCGCCTGTCCGTCTGGATCAACGCACCAAGTGCAGGAATTGCAGGTGCCGTTCGTACTGATCGAGGATGTCGTTGATGATCTGGTCCTTGGTGTAACCCACCAGATCGTAGTCCTGGCTGCCCTCGCTCAAATGCACTTCGGCCCGGTAATAACGCCGGTTGTTGATTTGCTTGGACCCCATGCCGCCTCGGGCGAAAGACGGTGTGAAATAACCGCGCATCTGCACCTGATAGATAAACGGATGCTGTTCACCGTGACCGATTTCCAGGCTGACGCTGTCGTTGACCGGGTCCGGTTGCGTAATCACGTTCAAACCCTTTTCGACAAACACCGCCGACACTTCCTCGATCGCCGGCCGCACCGTCGTATCCAGAAAACGATACACCTCATCGCGCGACGGGAAGTGCACCGCCTGGCTCAAACGCTGTCGCCAGCCACCCTTGCCACGCCTTGACCCGGAAACCGGTGCCAGCGAATGCAGTTGCGCGATCTGCTTCTGGGATTCCAGGTAGAACGCCTTGTGCAGCCCCCACATCATCAATAGCAAGATCAACGAAAACGGCAGCGAGGTCAGCACCACTGCTGACTTCAACGCATCGATGCTGCCGGAGAACAACAGCGCGCTGGTCACCAATGCCGTCATCGCGCCCCAGAACACCCGCAGCCATTTCGGCCCGTCTTCATCCGGGTTGCCGCCCTTGGCGGACAACGTCGACAGCACCACGGTGCCGGAGTCGGCCGAGGTGACGAAGAATACGAAGCTGATGAACACCGTGACGGCAATCACGGTTTTGCTCCACGGGTAGGTTTCCAGTAGCAAATAAAGCGTCATTGACGGGTTGTCGATGGCCGACATGCCGAGCGCGCTCATGCCGTGGTTGAGCACTTGATCGATGGCACTGTTGCCGAAGATCGACATCCACGCCAGGGTGAAACCAAGCGGAATCAGCAGCACGCCGAAGACAAATTCACGGATGGTGCGGCCACGGGAAATCCGCGCGATGAACAGGCCCACGAACGGCGACCATGCGATCCACCAGGCCCAGTAAAACACCGTCCAGCCACCGAGCCAGTCGCTGGGTTTGTCGTAGGCGTACAGGTCGAAACTCTTCATCGGCAAGGCGCCGAGGTAGTCGCCCAGGTTCTGGATCAGCGTGTTGAGCAAGTGCTGCGTGGGGCCGGCGAACAACACGAACAGCAGCAGCGCGCAGGCCAGCAGCATGTTGATGTCGGACATCACCCGCACGCCTTTATCGACGCCGGAGACCGCAACGATGATCGCGGCGCCCATCATCAGCGTGATCAGGCCGACCTGAATCCACTGGGTGTGGGCAATGCCAAACAGGTAGTCCAGCCCTGAGTTGAGGTGCAGTACGCCGAAGCCCATGTCGGCGCCAAGACCGAACACCGTGGCGATGATGCCGAAGCCGTCTACCGCGTAACCGATGGGACCGTTGATGCGCTTGCCGATCAGCGGATACAACGCCGAACGCAAGGCCAGCGGCAGGTTATGCCGATAGGCGAAGTAGGCCAGCGCCATGCCGACGAAAGCAAACACACCCCAGCCGTGCAGGCCCCAGTGCAGAAACAGAATTTGCATCGCCTGACGCGCCGCGTCCGCCGTACCGGCCTCGCCTTGTGGCGGCTGGAGCATGTGGGTCAGCGGTTCGGACACGCAAAAGAAAAACAGCGTGATGCTGATCCCGGCGGCGAACAGCATGCCGGCCCAGGACAGGTAACTGAATTCGGGTTCGTCGTGGTCGGCACCAAGCTTTATCTTGCCGCAGCCGGACAAGGCTGTGACCACCACGAAGACCAGATACAGGGTCATCGCGAGCATGTAATACCAGCCGACCGTGTTGGCCGCCCAGTTTTGCGCCGCCAGCAACCAGGCACCGGCCTGTTCGGGCATGGCGATGACGACGATGCCGAACAACAGAATGAAGCTCGCCGAGAAGTAAAAAACCGGCGGATTCATGCGGATCAAACCGCTGGGAGGGAGGGACGATGCACTCATGAAACGTGCACCGCGAAGGGATTGAACATGGCTGTAGAAATCGGACTCAGCAAAGGCAAGCCTCCTGTTGTGAGCGGGCAGCGAGCTACCGGTTTAACTTGAATGAACGTTCAAGTTAAACATGGATAGGCTGCTAAGGACTAATCGCAAGGCTCGGCGGTACTGTTCGTACGCTAGCTCAAGGAGGGGTAAGAGGAGGGTTTTTGAGGATGATCGTTCCCACGCTCTGCGTGGGAATGCATCCCGTGACGCTCCGCGTCACTTTTACGAACTGGAACGCGGAGCGTCCCTTGAGGCATTCCCACGCAGAGCGTGGGAACGATCCGCTGTAGGTTTATTTCTGCGTCCCGTCATCGTGTTGAAGATTGGCCTGTGTCAGGTTGCAGCCCGCCGGCACGCTGCGGGTCAGCCAGACGTTGCCACCGATTGTCGAGCCTTTGCCAATCGTGATCCGCCCCAGAATCGTCGCCCCGGCATAGATGACCACGTCATCTTCAACAATCGGGTGCCGCGGATGGCCCTTCTGCAATTGACCGTCCTCATCGGACGGGAAGCGCTTGGCGCCCAGGGTGACCGCCTGATAAATCCGCACGCGCTCACCAATAATCGCGGTTTCGCCGATCACCACGCCGGTCCCGTGATCGATAAAGAAGCTGCGACCGATCTGCGCCCCAGGGTGAATGTCGATACCGGTGGCCGAGTGGGCGATTTCCGAGCTGATCCGCGCCAGCAACGGCAAACCGGCGCGATACAAATGGTGGGCCAGGCGATGGTGAATCACCGCCAGAATGCCCGGATAGCACAGCAACACTTCATCGACACTGCGCGCCGCCGGGTCGCCGTGATAGGCCGCCAGCACATCGGTATCCAGCAAACTGCGCAGCCCCGGCAAGGCGAGCGCGAAGTCCTGAATGATCTGAATGGTCTTGGCTTCGATGTCAGAGTCGGCCTGCTGACTGTGGCGGGCGGCATAGCGCAATTCGAGTCGAGCCTGAGCCAGCAGCGCATTCAACGCCACATCAAGGGTGTGGCCAACGTAGAAGTCTTCACTCTCTTCGCGCAAATCCACCGGCCCCAACCGCATCGGGAACAACGCCCCGCACAGCGCTTCAAGAATGTCCGCCATGGCCGCCCGCGAAGGCAATTCGCGACCGCCCTGCTCTGTGCTGGCGCGGCCATTTTGTGCGCGCCACTGATCACGCGCCGCGCGCAGTTGGCTGACGATGGTCTGCAGTTGCCAATGACTGGAACGCTCGCTCACGGTAAAAAACTCCTCACAGGCGGCCGGACAGTCTGGCCGCATTAACGGCGATTACTTTACGGCAAGGTCTTGAGGTCGAATTAAGAACCAATTGTGCAGAGCTCAGAATCTTTGGCTATAAGCGATTGGCGGTTGCCCAGGCAAATGGGCGTGCCTATAGTCCTGACAATCTTTCTGCGCCAGTACGGACCCATGATCAAACAACAGCTCGCTCGCTTTAACCGTCTCGATTTACTCGGCCACCCCACTGCCCTGGAAAAACTTGAACGCTTGTCGACCTGGCTGGGCCGCGATGTGTACGTCAAACGCGATGACCTGACGCCACTGGCCATGGGCGGCAACAAGCTGCGCAAGCTCGAATACCTCGCCGCCGATGCCCTGGCACAAGGCGCCGACACGCTCATCACCGCGGGGGCGCTGCAATCCAACCATGTGCGCCAGACCGCCGCCATTGCCGCCAAACTGGGCCTGGGTTGCGTTGCGCTGCTGGAAAACCCGCTGGGCACCGACGACGCCAACTACATCGGTAACGGCAATCGTCTGTTGCTGGACCTGTTCGATGCCAAGGTCGAGTTGGTCGAAAACCTCGACAACGCCGATGAGCAATTGGAGGCATTGGCCACACGACTGCGCAATAACGGCAAAAATCCTTATCTGGTGCCGATAGGCGGCTCGAATGCGCTGGGCGCATTGGGTTACGTGCGGGCCGGCCTGGAACTGGCCGAACAGATCAAGGACACCGGGCTACAATTTGCTGCCGTGGTCCTGGCCTCCGGCAGCGCCGGCACCCACAGCGGTTTGGCGTTGGCGCTGAGTGAAGCACTGCCGGATTTGCCAGTGATTGGTGTCACGGTTTCCCGTAGCGATGAAGACCAGCGCCCGAAGGTGCAGGGCCTGGCCGAGCGTACCGCCGAGTTGTTGGGCGTGAAGTTGCCGGCGAGCTTCAAGGTCGAGTTGTGGGACGAGTATTTCGCACCGCGCTATGGCGAGCCGAATGCCGGGACACTGGCAGCGGTGAAGCTACTGGCCAGTCAGGAAGGTTTGCTGCTCGACCCGGTGTATACCGGTAAGGCCATGGCCGGGTTGCTGGACGGCATCGGTCGCCAGCGATTCGATGAAGGACCGATTATCTTTTTGCACACCGGTGGGGCTCCGGCGTTGTTTGCCTACAAGGATTTTCTCTAACCGAGACGCTGACTGATCGCTCCCTCGCCCTGCGTGGGAGTGCAGCCCGTGACGCTCTGCGTCACTGGACGCGGAGCGTCCCTTGAGGCGTTCCCACGTGGAGCGTGGGAACGATCCAATCTTATATGCAATTTAAGAATATAAAATACAGCATTGAGTATTTTAAATTCTATAGGCGTCATCATATAGTCACGCCGCAGGCGAATTTGTAGCAAGACGCATATGCTGCTTTAGGGCAGGATATTGCAGTCGTTCAATTCCCGAATTTGCCAACTTTCCTAATGCGTCTTCCATAAGAAAACACAGGGGCTTGTCATGAATTTTTCCGCACTACGTCGTAACCTGCTGGTAGGTTCACTGGGCCTGGCGCTGAGCGCTGGTCTGCTGGGGCAAGCAGTTGCCGGTGAGCAACTGCAAAAAATCAAAGACGCTGGCGTTATCAACGTCGGCCTGGAAGGCACTTACCCACCGTTCAGCTTCGTCGACGCCGACGGCAAACTGTCCGGCTTCGAAGTCGAATTCTCCGAAGCCCTGGCCAAAGAGCTGGGCGTGAAGGTCAAGCTGCAACCCACCAAATGGGACGGCATCCTCGCGGCGCTGGAATCCAAGCGTCTGGACGCCGTCATCAACCAGGTGACCATCTCTGAAGAGCGCAAGAAGAAGTACGACTTCTCCGAGCCGTACACCGTTTCCGGGATTCAGGCGCTGGTGCTGACGAAGAAGGCCGCCGAGCTGAACATCAAGTCCGCCGCTGACCTGGCTGGCAAGAAAGTCGGCGTTGGCCTGGGCACCAACTACGAAGAGTGGGTGAAAACCAATGTGCCAAAGGCTGACATCCGCACCTACGAAGATGACCCAACCAAGTTCCAGGACCTGCGTGTCGGGCGCATCGACGTCATTCTGATCGACCGTCTGGCCGCTCTGGAGTACGCCAAGAAAGCCAAGGACACCTCCGCCGCCGGCGACGCGTTCTCTCGCCAGGAAGCCGGCATCGCCCTGCGCAAAGGCGAACCTGAGTTGCTGGCCGCTGTGAACAAGGCCATCGACAAACTGCGCGCCGACGGCACCCTGAAAAAGCTCTCGGAAAAATACTTCAACGCTGACGTCACTCAATAATGGAAGAAGCTTTCCAACTCGCACTGGATTCCGTGCCCTTTCTACTCAAGGGCGCGTACTACACAGTGATCCTCAGCCTGGGCGGAATGTTTTTCGGCCTGCTGATGGGTTTCGGCCTGGCACTGATGCGCCTGTCGCGCTTCAAGCTGGTGAGCTGGATTGCCCGCATCTACGTGTCGTTCTTTCGCGGCACGCCGTTGCTGGTGCAACTGTTCGTGATCTATTACGGCTTGCCGCAATTGGGCATCGAACTTGATCCGCTGCCAGCGGCCCTGATCGGCTTCTCGCTGAACATGGCCGCCTATGCCTGCGAAATCCTGCGTGCCGCGATCAGCTCCATCGAGCGCGGCCAATGGGAAGCCGCCGCGAGTATCGGCATGACCCGTGCGCAAACCCTGCGCCGGGCCATCCTGCCGCAGGCGATGCGCACGGCCTTGCCGCCGTTGGGCAACAGCTTCATTTCGCTGGTCAAGGACACGGCGCTGGCCGCTACCATCCAGGTGCCGGAACTGTTCCGTCAGGCGCAGCTGATTACCGCCCGCACCTTTGAAATTTTCACCATGTATCTTGCCGCCGCGCTGATCTACTGGGTTCTGGCCACGGTGCTGTCGCACCTCCAAAACCAGTTGGAAGCACGGGTCAATCGGCACGACCAGGAGTCCTGACCCAATGATTGTCGTGGAAAAACTGACAAAGCAGTTCAAGGGTCAAGTGGTGCTCAATGGCATCGATCTGGAAGTGAAGGAAGGCGAGGTCGTGGCGATCATCGGGCCCAGTGGCTCGGGTAAAACCACGTTCCTGCGTTGCCTGAATTTTCTGGAAGAGCCGAGCAGCGGCCGGATCAAGGTCGGTGATATCGAGATCGATGGCAGCCGTCCACTGAACCAGCAGCAAGGCCTGGTGCGACGCTTGCGTCAACACGTGGGTTTCGTGTTCCAGAACTTCAACCTGTTCCCGCATCGCACTGCGCTGGAAAACGTCATCGAAGGCCCGATCATCGTCAAGAAGATCCCGCAGGCCGAAGCCATTGCCCTGGGCAAAAAGCTCTTGGCCAAGGTGGGGCTGGCGGGCAAGGAAGATGCTTACCCGCGACGCCTTTCCGGGGGTCAGCAACAGCGTGTGGCGATTGCCCGTGCGCTGGCGATGGAACCGGAAGTGATCCTGTTCGATGAGCCGACCTCGGCGCTCGATCCGGAACTGGTCGGTGAAGTGTTGGCGACCATCCGCGGCCTGGCCGAGGAGAAGCGCACCATGGTCATCGTCACTCACGAAATGGGCTTTGCCCGGGACGTGGCCAATCGCGTGGTGTTTTTCGACAAGGGCGTGATCGTCGAGCAAGGCGAATCAAAAGCGTTGTTTGCCAACCCGAAAGAAGAACGGACAAAACAGTTCCTCAGCAAGTTTCTGAACAACGCCCACTCCTGAGTCGCGCTTAACTACTTGTTAACTTCCATGGATGGAAGTAACAACTACCCCAGCGACAACCCCCTTCTAAGCTACTTTTCCAGCTCATACTTTAGATAATTCATCCAACGCTTTGTGCGGTACATATATATGTCCTGCAACAGATCTTTCCCGCCTGGAGTTCGTTTATATCGACGCTGCGACTTTTGACCTTTGCCCGCCCTCACACGCCTTTAAACCGTGGTCATATTCGACGAAGCGCTGACGCTTATTAACTTCACCACGTAGGATTATTCTGAATAACAAGTTATCCAGCACTTAACTAGCCAGCTCTATTGACACCTATTCAAGCGCACTCTTATCTAGTCACCAACAGGCGCCAACTTTCGCACTCAATCATTATTTAACGGCCCAATAATGAGCCGTTATGTTGCTGGGTAATGCACGCCTTTTGATCTTTCAGAAACGGAACTTCGCTGCAAGGCTTCAAGGAGAAACCCCATGACAAGCACTTCGAACACACCCGAACTTGCGGCCCCAACCCTGGCGCAATCGCACAAGGCCGGCGTCAACATGATCTCGGCGGCTCACCTCATGATCGACATCGCACCCTACTCCCGCATGGACGCAGGCGACCTTATCGAACTGTTCTGGAACAACTGCTACGTCGCCTCCAGGGTGCTGACTGCCGACGACAGCGGCAACGTGATCAGCCTGCGAGTGCCGCAAAGTTTCATCGCTAACGGCTGCGCACGCATCCACTACAAGGTCATGCAGGTCGGGCAAGACCCGGCGTTGTCACCGGCCACCCGCGTCCAGATCAAACTGGATGGCCCTGGCGGCCCGCACTCCGCCCAGGGCGGCGACGAAAACCAAAACCTTGCACCCGTCGGCATCCCCGAGACTATCCGCCGCCAAGGAGTCAATCCGAATCAGATCAAACGCGGCGTCCCGTTGACCATCGAGCCTTACCTGAACATGGCCATCGACGACGAAATCACCCTGCGCTGGGGCGATGTGCGCATGGACCTGCCCCGGCTCAAGGCGGACGAAGTAGGCCAGCCGATTCAGGTGTGGGTGCCGCCGGCGATCATTCTCGAAGCGGGTGAAGACCTGCGGCTGGAAGTGACGTATTGCATCCTCGACCACGTGGGCAATAACTCACGCTGGGCGCCACCGCGCTGGCTGAAGATCGGCTGCGCAAATCCGTATTTGAAGGTGCCGCCCAAGGACATGTTGATGGCCGCTGAACCCCGAAAACGCTGATCTCTCTGTGGCACTGGGCGATCTCGATCCTGTAGCAGCTGGCGAAGCCTGCGTCGGCCGGTCCGCGCTCGGGCGTAGCAGTCGTTAAATCAAACAATGCGGTCATTCTGGTTGATCGCGGACTCAGATTTACGACTGCTGCGCCCGAGCGCGGACCGGCCGACGCAAGCTTCGCCAGCTGCTACAGGGGTATGCGCACACTCATCAAATGGGTGTATGCCACCCCTTCTATGTATATTCCTAAAAGTTAGTTTATTAATTTTTTATACACGCTTAGGGTATATGCACCGGACCACCGGACATTCTTGTTTTTATTCGTCGCCACCACGCGGCGATCCCATGAGATGTGAGGTAGGTATGGTCCGGAACACAATCACCCCAGTGCAGATCGCCAGGGCATTGCGTGCAGCCAAGGAGCGGCACTGATGTCCAGTCTGGCAGAAGCCCACGTTCAGAGTGATCTGGACATCGCCCCGTTGTTGTTGCCCGCACAGGTCCTGCGCAACGATGCTCAAGCCATCGAAGCCGCCCATGAGCTGGCGCAAGTCGCCCGTCTGCACGCGGCCAAACGTGACCGGCAGCGCAAGTTGCCCTGGTCGGAAATCGAACAGTTCACCCGCAGCGGATTGGGCAGCATTGCCATCCCGCGTGAATACGGTGGCCCACAGGTTTCGTTCGTCACCCTGGCCGAAGTCTTCGCGATCATTTCCGCAGCAGACCCGGCACTGGGACAGATCCCGCAAAACCAGTTCGGCATTCTCAACCTGGTGCTCGGCAGCGCCACTGAAGCGCAGAAAAAGCAGCTGTTCAAAAGCGTGCTCGACGGCTGGCGCATCGGCAATGCAGGGCCTGAACGCGGCACTAAAAACACCCTGGAGCTCAAGGCGCGCATTACCGCCGACGGCGACGGCTTTGTCCTCAATGGCCAGAAGTTTTACTCCACGGGCGCGCTGTTCGCCCACTGGGTCGCAGTCAAGGCGCTGAACGATGACGGCAAACAAGTGCTGGCCTTCGTCCGTCGCGGCACCCCGGGGCTGCGCATCGTTGATGACTGGTCGGGCTTCGGTCAGCGCACCACTGCCAGCGGCACTATTTTGCTCAACAACGTGCGGGTCGATGCCGAGCTGGTGGTGGATAACTGGAAGATCAACGATAAGCCGAATATTCAGGGCGCCGTGTCGCAACTGATTCAAGCCGCCATCGACGCCGGGATTGCCCGGGGCGCCATCGATGATGCCATCGACTTCGTGAAAACCCGCGCCCGTCCGTGGATCGACGCCAAGGTCGAACGGGCCAGCGATGACCTGTATGTGATCGCGGACATCGGCAAGTTGAAAATCGAGCTGCACGCCGCCGAAGCGTTGCTGCGCAAGGCCGGGCAAGTGCTTGACCAGGTCAACGCCGCCCCCCTCACCCCCGAGTCTGCCGCCCGCGCTTCGATTGCCGTGGCCGAAGCCAAAGTGCTGACCACCGAGATCTCGCTGCTGGCCAGCGAAAAGCTTTTCGAACTGGCCGGCAGCCGCGCCACCCTCGCCGAATTCAACCTCGACCGCCACTGGCGCAACGCCCGCGTGCACACGCTGCACGACCCCGTGCGCTGGAAATATCACGCCGTCGGCACCTATCACCTCAACGGCACCTTGCCGGCGCGGCATTCCTGGATCTGACGACCAGCACCCTTTTTTGACCAGATCTCTGGAGAAACACATGACTTATTCTCACCACGTCGCGGTCATCACCAGCGACGAGCAAGCCCTGGTCGTCGCCAGCGATCTGGCCGAAGACTTCAAACGCGACAGTGCCCTGCGCGACCGCGAACGCCGACTGCCGCACCCGGAACTGGAAGTGTTTTCCCGCTCGGGCCTGTGGGGCATCAGCGTGCCAAAGGAGTACGGCGGCGCCGGGGTTTCCAACGTGACGCTGGCCAAGGTGATCGCGTTGATTGCCCAGGCTGACGGCTCGCTCGGGCAAATCCCGCAGAATCATTTTTATGCCCTCGAAGTGCTGCGCGTGAACGGCAGCCATGCGCAGAAAAAACGCTTGTACGCCGAGGTATTGGCCGGCCAGCGCTTCGGCAATGCGCTCGCCGAGCTCGGCACAAAAACCGCGCACGAGCGCATCACCAGCCTCAAGCGTGACGGCGACGGTTATCGCATCAGCGGTCGCAAGTTCTACGCGACCGGCGCCATTTACGCGCAACGCATTCCCACTTCGGTGGTGGATGAAAACGGCGTGCAGCAACTGGCGTTCGTCCCGCGCGATAGCCAAGGCCTGACGGTCATCGACGATTGGAGCGGCTTTGGCCAACGCACCACCGGCAGCGGCTCGGTGGTGTTCGAAGACGTGCATGTGGCGGCCGAAGACGTGATCCCGTTTCAAAGCGCGTTCGAGCGCCCGACCACCGTCGGCCCGTTGGCACAGATTCTTCACGCGGCCATCGACACCGGTATTGCCCGCGCGGCGGATGAAGATGCGCTGCATTTTGTCCGGACCAAAACCCGGCCATGGATCGACGCCACCCACGAAAAAGCCACTGAGGACCCACTGACCCTCAAAAGCTTCGGCCACTTGAGCATTCGCTTGCATGCGGCTGAAGCCCTGCTGGAACGCTCCGGCGAATTTCTCGACAGAGCTCAAGCCGACACCAACGCCGAGACCGTCGCCGCCGCATCGATTGCCGTTGCCGAAGCCCGGGCCCTCAGCACTGAAATCTCCCTCGCCGCCGGCAGCACGTTGTTCGAACTGGCCGGCAGCCAGGCCACCCTGATCGAGCATGGGCTGGATCGGCACTGGCGCAACGCGCGCGTGCACACCTTGCACGACCCGGTGCGCTGGAAGTACCACGCGGTGGGCAACTACTACCTCAACGATGAAAACCCGCCACTGCGGGGGACCATTTGATGGCCAGCGCGAAAAAGAAAATCCTGCTCAACGCGTTCAACATGAACTGCATCGGGCACATCAACCATGGCCTGTGGACGCACCCACGGGACAATTCCACGCAATACAAGACGATCGAATACTGGACGGAGCTGGCGCAATTGCTGGAGCGCGGGCTGTTCGACGGATTGTTCATCGCCGACATCGTCGGCGTGTACGACGTCTACCAGAACTCGGTGGAGGTGCCGCTCAAGGAGTCGATCCAACTGCCGGTCAACGACCCGCTGCTGCTGGTGTCGGCCATGGCGGCGGTAACCAGAAACCTCGGCTTCGGCCTGACCGCCAACCTCACTTACGAACCGCCGTACCTGTTCGCCCGGCGCATGTCGACGCTCGATCACCTGAGCCGCGGCCGGGTCGGCTGGAACATCGTCACCGGCTACCTCGACAGCGCCGCCAAGGCCATGGGCCTGAGCGAGCAGGTGGAACACGACCGTCGTTATGACCAGGCCGATGAATACCTGGAGGTGCTCTACAAACTCTGGGAAGGCAGTTGGGAAAACGGCGCGGTGCTCAACGACCGCGAGCAGCGGATCTATGCCCAACCGGACAAAGTGCACAAGGTCGAGCACAAGGGCGAGTTCTATCAGGTCGAGGGTTATCACCTGTGCGAGCCGTCGCCACAACGTACACCGGTACTGTTTCAGGCCGGCAGTTCGGATCGCGGTTTGCTGTTCGCCGGTCGGCATGCCGAGTGCGTGTTCATCAGTGGCCAGAACAAACCGTCGACCAAAATCCAGGTGGACAAGGTGCGCGCCAGCGCCGTCGAGGCCGGGCGCAAACCCGAGGACATCAAGGTGTTCATGGGGCTGAACGTGATTGTCGGCGCCACCGAGGAACTCGCCTGGGCCAAGCACGCCGAGTACCTGAGCTACGCCAGTGCCGAGGCTGGCGTGGCGCATTTCTCGGCGTCTACCGGCATCGATTTTTCCGAGTACGCCATCGACGAACCGATCCAGTACGTGAAGAGCAACGCGATTCAGTCGGCGACCAAAAACCTGCAAAACAACGATTGGACCCGGCGCAAATTGCTGGAGCAACACGCACTCGGTGGCCGCTATATCACGCTGGTGGGTTCGCCTGAACAAGTGGCGGATGAACTGGAATCGTGGATCGCCGAAACCGGTCTGGACGGCTTCAACCTGACACGGATTGTCACGCCGGAAAGCTATGTGGATTTCATTGAGCTGGTGATCCCGGAGCTGCAACGCCGCGGGTCGTACAAGACCGCTTATGACGAGGGCAGCTTGCGCGAAAAACTGTTTCACGCAGAGGCGCTTTTGCCTGAGCAACACACTGGCTCGGCGTTTCGCCGCTAAAAGCATCGCGGGCAAGCCTTGCTCCTACAGATTCAGGGGGGCCTTTTTTATGGGCCACACCCATACCTGTAGGAGCAAAGCTTGCTCGCGATGAGGCCCTACCAAACACCACAAACTTAATGCACTGACTGGATAACTCATCATGAAAAAGTACGACCTCTCCCACCCAGTCAAAGCACTGGCTCTGGCCCTCGGCCTCTTCAGCTCCATTACCTTCGCCGCCGACGCGCCATTGAAAATCGGCACCACCGCCGCCTTCGCCATCCCCTTGGAGGCCGCCGTCGAAGAAGCCAAAAAACAAGGCCTGCAAGTCGATTTGGTGGAGTTCAGCGACTGGATCGCCCCCAACGTCAGCCTGGCGGCTGGCGACATCGACGTGAACTATTTCCAGCACGTCCCGTTCCTGGAAAACGCCAAGGCCGCCTCGGGTTTTGACCTGGTGCCGTTCGCACCGGGGATCATCAACAACGTCGGCCTCTACTCGAAGAAATACAAAAGTTTCGAGGAGCTCCCGCAAGGCGCCAGCGTCGCCATCGCCAACGACCCGATCAACAGCGGTCGCGGTCTGCAACTGCTGGCCAAGGCAGGGCTGATCACGCTCAAACCGGGCGTGGGCTACAAGGCCACCGAAGACGACATCATCGCCAATCCGAAGAACATCAAAATCCTGCAAGTCGAAGCCGTGCAACTGGTGCGCGCCTACGACGATGCGGATCTGGTCCAGGGCTACCCGGCCTACATCCGTCTGGCGAAGACGTTCGATGCCGGCTCTGCGCTGCTGTTCGACGGCCTCGACCACAAGGAATACGTGATCCAGTTCGTGATCCAGCCCAAGAGTAAAACCGACCCGCGCCTGATCAAATTCGTCGACATTTATCAGCATTCACCGGCCGTTCGTGCCGCACTGGACAAGGCTCACGGCAAGCTCTATCAAGCTGGCTGGGAAAGCTGAGGATGACGGCCGCCACCCAACGGCGACTGGAGATTCCAGAGCCCCATAACGCTATACAAACCGAACTGCACCCGGACCTGAACCGCGCCCACGTGCGTTTCATTGGCCTGGGCAAAACCTACGACGGCCAACAAGGCCCGGTGGCGGCACTGCACGGCATCGACCTGGCGATACAGCGCGGCGAAGTGTTTGGCATCATCGGCCGCAGCGGCGCCGGCAAATCGTCGTTGATCCGCACCATCAACCGTCTGGAACAACCGAGCAGCGGTCGCGTATTGATCGATCAGGTGGACATCGGCGAGTTCGATGAAGACCGTCTGGTGGCGCTGCGTCGGCGCATTGGCATGATCTTCCAGCACTTCAACCTGATGTCAGCCAAAACGGTGTGGCAGAACGTCGAGTTGCCGCTGAAAGTCGCCGGTGTGCCCAAGGACAAACGCGAGCAGAAGGTTCGTGAACTGCTGGAACTGGTGGGCCTGCAAGGCAAACACCAGGCCTACCCGGCGCAGCTGTCCGGCGGGCAGAAACAGCGCGTCGGCATCGCCCGTGCGCTGGTGCATGACCCGGCGATTTTGCTGTGCGACGAAGCCACTTCGGCGCTGGACCCGGAGACCACCCAATCGATCCTCGGCCTGTTGCGCGAGATCAATCAGCGTCTGGGTTTGACCATCGTTTTGATCACTCACGAAATGGCGGTGATCCGCGATATTTGCGACCGCGTCGTGGTGCTCGAGCACGGGAAGATCGTCGAGCAGGGGCCTGTGTGGGAAGTGTTCGGCGATCCGCAGCACGAGGTCAGCAAAACGCTGCTGGCGCCGCTGCAACACGCCTTGCCGGAGGAATTGCACAGTCGCTTGCGAGCGCAATCGCAGAGCCCGGATGCCGCTGTGGTGCTGCGTTTGCAGTTCACCGGCAGCGCCAGCGATGAGCCGGATCTGGCGGCATTATTCGCCGCCCTCGGCGGACGGGTGAAGTTGCTGCAGGGTGGCGTGGAACGGATTCAGGGGCATGCGCTGGGGCAGTTGTTGTTGGCGGTGAGCGGCTCACCGTTCGATGCCGAAGACCTGCGCCAGCGCGCCAGCCAATGGGCGCAACAGGTGGAGGTGCTGGGTTATGTGGTTTGATCGCTTGCTGCAAGGCTTCATCGACACCTTCCTGATGGTCGGCGTATCGTCATTGATCGCGCTGCTGGTGGGCATTCCGCTGGCGGTGTTTCTGGTCACCAGTTCCAAGGGTGGCATCTACGAAGCGCCGACGCTGAACCGCGCGTTGGGCGCATTCGTGAACCTGTTCCGCTCGATTCCGTTTTTGATTTTGATGGTAGCGCTGATTCCGTTTACCCGGCTCATTGTCGGCACGACGTATGGCGTCTGGGCGGCGGTGGTTCCACTGACCATTGCCGCGACGCCATTCTTTGCGCGCATCGCCGAAGTCAGTTTGCGTGAGGTCGATTTCGGCTTGATCGAAGCGGCGCAGGCGATGGGGTGCCGGCGTTGGCACATTGTCTGGCATGTGCTGCTGCCCGAGGCGCTGCCGGGGATTGTCGGCGGTTTCACGATTACGCTGGTGACGATGATCAACTCGTCGGCCATGGCCGGGGCGATTGGTGCCGGCGGATTGGGCGACATCGCGTATCGGTATGGCTATCAGCGATTCGACAGCCAGATCATGCTGACGGTGATTGTGTTGCTGGTGGTGTTGGTGGCGGTGATTCAGTTGGGCGGGGATCGATTGGCGCGGGGGCTCAACAAGCGTTAAGCCGCGACACACTTTGTAGCAGCTGGCGAAGCCTGCGTTCGGCTGCGAAGCAGTCGTAAACCCTGCTTGCAGAGTCTTCCTGAAACACCGCGAACACTGATTTCACGACTGCTGCGCAGCCGAACGCAGGCTTCGCCAGCTGCTACAGGTTGCATTGCGGCTTGGCTGATCGGGGAAGTTTTCGTACAGGAAAATCAGAGCTTCCGAAGGTCCGTTCCCTTTCCTTTGCAGGACATTTCCTAGATCATTCCGCTCGCTTGCGCCTGTCAATTTCCGTGGCTAGTCTCGGTCCGTCACTGCTCATCAGTGATCGGGTTTAGTCGCCCGGATCTCTCTAGGCGCACAGCGCCACCTCATTTCAGGTGTTCTCATTTCCTGAAAGCTATGGTGGCTGTGCGCAGGGCACCTTCGGGTGCGCCGGTATGCCTGGAGGCCGGTCGACTAACCTGCGTGCAGCCGCCACCCCTGCTCGTTTAGTCGCGATTACGGTTGGCTCCAATTAGCTCTAGGAGTTTTACCAATGAAGAAATCCGTACCCGATCCACCTCCCGAAACCTCTACCCACGAAACCGCCACTGAAGCCCCGCCCAGGGATCGATCAGCGCTCTACCGTGCCATTGATTTCTACCTCACTGGCGACCAACCTTCACCGCCCGATGAGCTGCGCTTCTACAACGTCAGCAAAGACGTGAGTTTCGAAGACACCCAGCTCTATGTTGCCGATCTGCTGCGCTGTGCTTCGGTGACGGCGTATCAATGTGGCGATCACCTCAAAGGGGCGGACCGCGCCATGGTGTTTTCGGTCTGGCATTTGCTGGAGATTGCCAAAGCCATGGTGGATCGCTCGATTGATTGCCTGGGGATGAAGCAGGGCTGAGTTATTGGTTGTCAGTGATACCGCCATCGCGAGCTTGCTCGCGATTGGCTGCGAAGCAGCCACCGGCTTCATGGCGTATATTCGGCAAACCCTAATTGCCCGTGCAGCCCGACCATGAAGCAGACGCCCACCGACCTTGAGCAGATCACCGCCACCACCCTCGGCCACTACAACTCGGTGGCCGAGGACTTTCGCGAGGGCACTCGCGATCACGATGTCAGCCAGAACATCGATGCCCTGTTGCGGCATATTCAAGGCGAGGCGCCGTTCGACATTCTTGATTTTGGCTGCGGCCCGGGCCGTGACCTGCAAACCTTCACACGCATGGGCCATAGCGCCGTCGGCCTCGACGGCTCAGAAAAACTGGCGCAGATGGCACGCGAGGACAGCGGTTGTGAGGTCTGGCAGCAGGACTTCCTGAAGCTTGATTTACCGGCCGAACGCTTCGACGGAATTTTTGCCAATGCGGTGTTGTTTCACATCCCGCGCCAGGAATTACCACGGGTGTTGAAGCAACTGCGCGGGGCGTTGAAACCGGGTGGGGTGTTGTTCAGTTCCAATCCTCGCGGGGAGAATCAGGAGGGCTGGAACGGGCCGCGTTATGGGTCGTATCACGACCTTGCGGCTTGGCAGCAGTTACTGACCGAGGCGGGGTTTGTGGAGCTGGAGCATTACTACCGGCCAGCAGGGCTGCCGCGGGAGCGGCAGCCTTGGTTGGCGAGTGTCTGGCGTAAGCCTGTGTAGTCAGTTCGGACGCCTTCGCGGGCAAGCCCGCTCCCACAGGGTACGCGGTCACTGTGGGGGCGGCGGTGCGACGATTCGACTTGCCCGCGATTAGAGCGCGAAGCGCTCGCCTTTAAGCCACCTCTTTCTTCGGCTCGCGAATTTTGTACCAGGCCACATAAAGCGCCGGCAAAAACAGCAGCGTCAGCAAGGTTGCGATGACAATCCCGCCGATCATCGCGTAGGCCATCGGCCCCCAGAACACTTCCCGGGCAATCGGAATCATCCCCAGGCTCGCCGCCGCCGCCGTCAGCAGGATCGGCCGACGTCGATGCTCGGTGGCCTCGACCACCGCGTCCCACGGCGCATAGCCCTTCTTCTCGTATTCGTCGATCTGGGTCACCAGAATCACCGAGTTACGGATGATGATGCCGATCAGCGCCAAAATCCCAAGGATCGCCACAAAGCCCATCGGCGTGCCTGTCGGCACCAGCGCGATCACCACGCCGATCAGGCCCAACGGCGCGACGCTGGCCACCAGGAACAGCTTCTGCACGCTGTGCAACTGGATCATCAGGAAGGTCGCCATCAAGAACAGCATCAGCGGCACAACCTTGGCAATCGGCCCCTGGGCCTTGCCGCTTTCCTCCACCGTACCGCCGGTGGCGACTTTGTAGCCCGCCGGCAACTTGGCAGCGAAGGCGTCGATGGACGGCTTGAGGATCTTCACCAGGTCCGTCGGCTGGATCTCGTCGCGTATCGCCGCCTTGATGGTGATGGTCGGCAGACGATCGCGACGCCACACCAGCGGCTGCTCCAGCTCGTAGCGCACGGTGGCAAACGCCAACAGCGGAATCGACGTGCCGTTCGGCGAGACGATCTGCAAGTTCTGCAGGGTTTCCGGCGTACCACGTTCGGAATCCACTGCACGCCCGACCACATTGATCAGATAGATGTCGTCATCGACCTGGGTCACCGCCTGGCCGCTGACGATGCCGTTCATCAGGTTGGCCACGTCTTCGGAAGACAGCCCCAACTGCCGCGCCTTGTCTTGGGCAATGTCGATGCGCAGCACTTTGCCCGGTTCGTTCCAGTCGTAGATGATCTCGCCAATGTGCGGGTTCTTGTCCAGTTCGGAGGCCAGGTCGATGGCGTGCCGGCGAACCTGGTCGATGTCTTTGCCGCTGATCCGGTACTGGATCGGACGCCCTACCGGCGGGCCCATTTCCAGTGCCTGGACATAACCGCCGATGCCGACGAAGTCATTGCGCAAGCGCTCACGAAGCTTCTGCATCATGGCCTCACGGGTCTTGCCTTTGCTGACGATCACCAACTGCGCATAGAACGGGTTTTGCAGTTGTTGGTCCAGAGGCAGATAGAAACGGATCGCGCCCTGACCGATGTAGGTGCTCCAGCGCACGATGTCCGGATCGTCCTTGAGCGTGGCTTCGAGACGATCGACGGCCCGGCGGGTTTCGTCGATCGAGGCGTTTTGCGGCAGGTTCAGGTCGACCAGGATTTCCGGGCGATCCGAAGACGGGAAGAACTGGTTCTGCACAAAACGCATGCAAAACAACGCCAGCACAAAACACAGCACAGTGATGCCGATGGCCCACCAGCGATTGCGCATGCACCACAGCAGCCCGCCATTGAACGCCTTGCCGATGCGCCCGGGTTCGCCTTCATGGGGTTTCACGTTGGCACTGAGAATGTGCACGCCGAGCACCGGTGCAAACAGTACCGCCACCACCCACGACACCAGCATTGCGCAGGCAATCACCGCAAACAGCGTGTAGGTGTACTCACCCGCGGAACTGGCGTTCAAGCCGATCGGCACGAACCCCGCCACCGTTACCAGCGTACCGGTCAACATCGGGAACGCCGTGGAGGTGTAGGCGAACGTGGCGGCTTGCTCCTTGGTGTCGCCCAACTCAAGGCGCGTGACCATCATCTCCACGGTGATCATCGCGTCGTCCACCATCAGGCCGAGGGAAATGATCAGTGCGCCAAGGGAGATCCGCTGCATGGTAATGCCGCTGTACTCCATGAACACGAAGACCAACGCCAGCACCAACGGGATCGAGCACGCCACCACCAGCCCGGCACGCACACCGAGGCTGATGAAGCTAACCACCAGCACGATGATCACCGCTTCGAACAGCGCACGGGTAAAGCCGCCGACGGCCTCTTCCACCACCACGGCCTGATCCGAGACGTTGTAGATGCCAACACCCACCGGCAGGTCGGCGGTCAGTTGTTCGATACGCTCGTGCAAGGCCTTGCCGAACGCCTGGACGTTGCCACCCGTCTGCATGGCAATCGCCAGGCCGATGGCCTGTTTGCCGTTGAAGCGAAATTCCGGCGAGGCCGGGTCGACATAGCCGCGACTGATTTCGGCAATGTCGGCCAGACGATAGTAGCGGTCGTTGAGCTTGAGGTTGACCTCGGCCAGGTCTTTCTCCGAAGCGAACTTCCCTGAAGTGCGCACCGAAATCCGCTCCGGCCCGGCCTCTATGACACCTGCCGGGGTCACGGCGTTCTGGGTTTGCAGGCTCTGCACCACCTGACGCTGATCGATGCCCAGCGCTGCGAGTTTGCGTGTGGAGAAATTCAGGTACAGCACTTCGTCCTGCTGGCCGACCATTTCGATCTTGCCCAGCCCCGGCACGCCGCGAATTTCCATGCGCGCCTGTTCCACGTAGTCGCGCAACTGACGCAAGGTCAGGCCGTCAGCGGTGAAGGCGTAGATCGACCCGAAGACGTCACCGAACTCGTCGTTGAACGACGGCCCCTGTATGCCTTGCGGGAACTGGTACTTGATGTCGTTGATCTTCTTGCGTACCTGGTACCAGATCTCCGGGATGTCCTTGGAATTGGTAGTGTCGCGCAAGTACACGTACACCGTGGACTCGCCCGGCCGTGTGTAGCTTTTCACGTAGTCGAGGGAGTCGAGCTCTTCGAGTTTTTTCTCGATCCGGTCAGTGATCTGCTTGAGCGTTTCCTCCTGGGTCGCGCCCGGCCATTTGCTCTGGATCACCATGGTTTTGATGGTGAACGAAGGGTCTTCTTCGCGCCCCAGGTTGAAGTACGAGAACACACCCATCAGCAACGCGACGAACATCAGATACCAGACGAACGACTGATGCTTGAGGGCCCATTCCGAGAGATTGAAAGGCCCTTTCATTGACTGTCCTCGTCGAATTTCACTGGTTGCCCCGGTTTGAGGCTGTTTACGCCGGCCGTGATGACGCGCTCGCCGTTCTTGACGCCGCCGGCCAGCACCACGGTGCTGTCGGTACGGCTGATGACCTTGACGTCCCTGGGTGCCACGGTCTTTTTCTGTGTATCAATCACCCAGATGCGGGGTTTGCCGTCGACCTCCTGCAACGAGGTGAGAGGCAGTTCGATGCGCGGCTTGATCGCCGAACTCAGGGTGACGCTGATCGCGGTGCCCAAACGAAAGCCTTCCGGCGTTTCAGCGAGGGTCAGGCGAGCACGACGGGTGCGCGTGGCACTCTGCGCCTGGGGTTCGATTTCGCGGATGATCGCGGTGGTGTTGGTGTTCGGGTCGAGTTGGGCGGCGACCTGAAACACCACATCCTCGGGCAGTTGATCGACCAATGTATCGGGCAGATCAATCACCGCTTCCTTGATGTCAGGTTGCGCCAGGGTCACCACTTGCTGGCCGGCGGAGACTACCTGGCCGGCCTCGGCGTTCCATGCGGTGACCACGGCTTTATGGTCGGAGCGCAACTCGGTGTAGCCGAGTTGATCCTGGCTCTGGCTGACCGTCGCCTGAGCTTGATCGAGGGAGGCCTGGGTGGTTTTCAGATCGGTCAGGGCGGCGTCCAGCTGCGCTTGCGCACCCACTCCGCGATCAAACAGGGCCTGCTGGCGCGACGCACTGGCTTTGGCATTGATCAATTGCGCGAAGATTTTCGCCAGGTCGCCCTGAGCCGAACGCAACTGGTTTTGCTGATCAGAAGGATCAAGGGTCGCGAGCAATGTGCCCTTCTCGACCTCGGCCCCGACATCGACGTTACGACTGGCGATGCGCCCGCCCACCCGAAAACCGGTATTGCTTTCGTAACGCGCCTGGATACTGCCGGCAAACCGGCCCAGATCCTCTTCGTTCAAGGCCTTGACCTTGACGGACAGCACGGGACGTACCGGCTGCGGTGGCGGTTCGTTTTTGGAACAGGCGCTCAGCACCAGCCCAAGGGACAATCCAAGGGGCAATGCCCAAAAAGGCTTCATGGCTTGGCTCCCCAACTCAGATCCTTGTAAGTATTTTCGGCAATCTCGACTTCCATGCCCGGGTGCAACAACTGCCCTCCGGCGATGATGACTTTGTCGCCCTCGTTGAGGCCTTTACTGATAATGACCCTGCCGGTCAGGTAGCGTAAAACGGTGACCGAGTGCAATTGGGCCTGGCCTTTGTCGTCGACCAACCAGACAGCAGGCTCACTGATGTTTTTGGTCAGGGCCGACCATGGCAACTCAATCGCAGACTTGCCCGAACCTCTGGCCGTGGCGCTCACCACCGAACCCAGTTGCATCCCGGCGGGCAGGCTGTCGAGGCCAACCTTGACCTGCACGGTGCCGGACTGGGCGGACACCGCCGGGGTCACTTCGCGCACGGTGCCGGTGGTTTTGATCTCGGGGTTATCGAGCAGACTGAGGACAATGGTTTGATCCGTCGGCTTCTCGGCCAGTAGCGATTCATAGACATTGAACACCGCATCTCGATCGCCATCGCGAGCCAGGCTGAAAACCGGCATTGTCGCCTGCACCACCTGGCCGACTTCAGCCTGACGTGCGGTGATGATGCCGGGCGCTTCGGCGATCAGTGCGGTGTAGCTCAGTTGATCGCGGGCATTGGCCAGCTGCGCCTGGGCCGCGCTCAATGCGCTCTGACTGCTGCGCAACGCTGCCTGCGCCGAGTCATATTCGCTCTGGCTGGTGTAGCCCTTGGGCAGGAGTTTTTGCTGGCGCACGAACGCCGCCGCATTCTGCTTGACCAGCGCCTGTTGGGCGGCCACTTGGGCCTGGGCCGAATCGACATTGGTCTGCAAGTCCTTGGGATCGAGGCGCGCCAGCACTTGCTTGGCGGTCACCCGATCACCGACATCCACCGTACGCTGGATGATTTTGCCGCCGACGCGGAAGGACAGCTCGGTCTGGACACGGGCCTGAATGTCACCCGTCAGCGTCACCGAGGCCGCGTAATCCGACGGTTTGACCACTTGTACGAATACCCTTGGCAGGTACTCCTGAATCGGTTTTTTCTCGTCGCATGCCGTCAGCAGCATTGCGACACTCAAGGCCATGATGACTTTCAATCCGGGAACCGCCATGCAAACTCCTTGGCCTTTTTTATGAACAACACGACAGAGAGCTTAGAACAATGTCGTGACCTTGCACGCCCGACTTATGAAGAAAAAAGTTGTCATGATTTACCCTAAAACACTTGCCATAGACGCCTGCGCGCACCCGACAATGCCCGCCTATTGAACCCGCCCAAGGAACCGGCACATGCTCAACACCCTCGCGGTGGCCAATTACCGCTCGATCAATAAATTGGTCATCCCACTGGGCCGCTTGAACCTGATTACCGGTCCGAATGGCAGCGGTAAATCCAATCTATACCGCGCACTGCGCCTGCTGGCGGAAACCGCTCAGGGTGGCGTGGTCAATGCGCTGGCCCGTGAGGGTGGGCTGGACTCGACCTTCTGGGCCGGGCCGGAAAACATCACCCGACGCATGCGCAATGGTGAAGTCCCGGTCGAGGCAACGGTGAGACAAGGCGTCAAACGACTGCGTCTGGGGTTTGCCGGTGAGGATTTCAGCTATTCGATCAGCCTCGGGCTGCCCGATTCCAACGGCCACTTCATGCTGCCCGAACACCCTCTGCCTATTCCGTCGCGATTCAGCCTGGACCCGCAAATCAAGCGTGAATGCGTCTGGGCCGGGCCAATCTATCGGCCGGCCAGCCTGCTGGTGGATCGCAACGGCCCGATGATCCGCGCCAGAGCCAATCGCAGCTGGGACGTGCTGGCCCAACACACGCCGAATTTCGACAGCCTGTTCGATCAGGTCGGCAGCTTGCGTTCTTCGCCGGAGGTCCTGGAATTACGCGAGTTCATCCGTCGCTGGCGCTTCTACGATCACTTTCGCAGTGACGCCGACGCGCCCGTGCGTCAACCGCAACTCGGCACCCGCACGCCCGTGTTGCACCACGACGGGCGCGACCTGGCGGCCGCCTTGCAGACCATCATTGAAATCGGCGACCCCGAGGCGCTGCGAACCGCGATCAGCGACGCCTTTCCCGGTGCGAGACTGCACATCGCGCCGTTGCAAGGCGGACGGTTTTCCATCGAGTTTTATCAGGAAGGGTTGTTGCGGCCGTTATCGGCCGCCGAATTGTCGGACGGGACGCTGCGTTATTTGCTGCTCGTCGCCGCGCTGCTGACGCCACGCCCACCCACGTTGATGGTGCTGAACGAGCCGGAAACCAGTCTGCATCCGGATCTGTTGCCGGCCTTGGCACGTTTGATTATCCGGGCCTCGGAGCAGTGCCAGGTGTGGGTGGTGTCTCATGCGCGGCGGTTGATTTCAGCGTTGCAGGAAGACCCGGAATGCAATTGCATCGTGCTGGAGAAAAACCTCGGCCAGACCGGCATTGTCGGCCAGCGAATGCTCGATGAGCCGGCGTGGAACTGGCCGGATTGAGGCTGCCCCCCCGCCCTGCGGCGTGGGAGCTCGCTCCCGCTTGATCGTTCCCACGCTCTGCGTGGGAACGATCAGTGCTCCTGCGTAGAAACGATCATCAGCCCTGCCACTTCCCGCCCTCGACAATCACACTCTCAGGCTTGGTGTCATCGCTCAGTTCCTTGCGCACGTACTGGTCGTACAGCTTGAGCAAATACTTCTCCTCACCCAGTTTCACCAACTCGGTATTCACCCAGTCTCGCAGCTCGATATTGCCCTTCTTCACCGCTGGCGCGATCGGTGCCTCAGCGCCCAGTGTCTGGGTCAATACGCGGTAGCCAGGGTTTTGCTTGGCCCAGCTGAACAGCACCAGATTGTCCTGCGCATAGGCATCACCGCGACCATTGGCCAGGGCTTGCAGGGATTCGGAGTTCTTCTCGAACTTCAGCAGTTTCCAGTCCGGGTGATTCTTGGTCAGCCAGATGTCCGCCGTCGTACCGGTGGTGACGATGGTGGTGCGCGTCGCCAGGTCATCGAGGTTTTTCACCGTGCTGGCTTGTGGCACCAAAGCCTGTACCGCGACTTTCAGGTTCGGGTTGGTGAATTCCACTGCTTCCTTGCGCTCCGGGGTGACGGTCATGTTGGCCAGGATCAGATCGACCTTGTCACTTTGCAGAAACGGAATCCGGCTGGCCGGCTCCACCGCGACGAACTCGACTTTGTTTTCATCGCCCAACAAATCCTTGGCGAATTGACGACCGATGTCCGTATCGAAACCCACGTAGCGCCCGGCCTCATTGACGAAACCGAACGGCGGCTTATCGGTGAAGACGCCAACGATCAGTTTGTCCCGGGCTTTGATTTTTTCCAGGTAACTGCCACTGGTGGCGACCGGCTTGGCGGGCTCCTCGGATTTGTTGCAACCGGCCAGTAACGCGAGGCCGAACAATGACAGTAGCAAGCGTGAAGTCTTGGCAGTTTTCATAGCAGTTCCAGTTCCTTTGTTTGAGTCGTTTTGGGTAGTGCGGCGACGTAGGAGAACTTCTCCAGGAACTGCTGCGCTCGTGCGGTTTGCGGGTTCGTAAAGAAAATCTCGGGAGGGTTTTGCTCAAGGATTCGCCCGGCATCCATGAACACGATGCGGTCCGCCACAGCGCGGGCGAAGGCCATTTCGTGGGTGACGATCAACAGCGTCATGCCTTCGCGGGCCAGGCCTTGAATGACGTCCAGAACCTCCTTGACCATTTCCGGGTCGAGGGCGGCGGTGACTTCGTCGAAGAGCATGACCTGAGGGTTCATGCACAGCGAACGGAGGATGGCGATGCGTTGCTGCTGGCCACCGGAGAGCTGACGCGGGAATGCGTCGCGCTTGTCCGCCAGGCCCACGCGCGCCAGCAAGGCTTCGGCCTGGTCACGGGCCTCACGGCGGTCGCGCTTCTGCACTTTCAGCGGGCCGAGCAACAGGTTGTCGAGCACGCTCATGTGCGGGAACAAGTGATAGCTCTGGAACACCATGCCGATCTGTTGGCGTACTTCGCGCCAGTCGGTGCCCTTGCCCAGCAGTTCGCGGCCGGCCAGTTGCAGGCTGCCACTGTGCGCGACCTCCAGTCCGTTGAGACAGCGCAGCAGGGTACTTTTGCCACAACCGCTGGGGCCCAGGATGACGATGACTTCGCCCGCCTTAACCTGTAAGTCGATGCCATTGAGCACCTGCTGTGCGCCGAAGAACTTGTTGAAACCCTTGAACTCGATCAGTGCGTTCATGCTTGCGTCCAGCGCCGCTCCAGCACGCGCGAGGCGGCCGAGAGCGGGTAGCAGATGAAAAAGAAAAACAGGAAAAGTGCGCCGTAGATCAGCACCGATTCGTAAGTGCGTTCGATGATCTGCTGGCCGACCTTGATCACATCCACCACACCGATCAGCACCGCCAGGGAGCTGGTTTTGATGATGCGCGTGTAGACGTTGATGGTCGGCGGTGTCATGCGTTTCAACGCTTGCGGCAGCAGCACGTAGCCGTAGAGTTGCACGCCGTTCAAGCCAATCGACAACCCGGCTTCACGCTGCCCGCGTGGCAATGAATGCAACGCGCCGCGCACCACTTCGCCGACTTCACTGGCGCCCCACAACGACAACACCAACACCGCGCACCAGAAGCTCGGAATGCTCAAGCCGAAGAAAATCGGCAAGCCAAAGAACAGCAAATACAGCCAGACCAGCACCGGGATCGCCCGGAACAATTCCAGGTACACCCGCAGGATCGCGTTCAGCCATGTCGAATTCAGCGTACGCAACACGCCATAGAGCACGCCGCCGACGGTGCTGATGGCGATGCTCAGGAAGGAAATCGACAAGGTTTGCGCCGCGCCCTTGCCCAGTTGCGGCAACGACACCCAGAGCAACTCAAGACCCGAACTGGCCATGCTGGAGCCTCCTTTCCAGACGGCTGAGCAACAGCGACAGCGGCAGAAACAGCAACACGCAAATCAGCGTCAGCACGGTGAGCATTTCGTAGGTTTTGTAATACAGCGCGATGTAGCTTTTGGTGGTGTAGAGAATCTCTGGCACGGCCACCGCCGAGACCACGGTGGTTTCCTTGAGCAGGAAAATGAAATTGGCGAACAGCGACGGCAGGCTGAGGATTCCGGCTTGCGGCAGGATCACATAGCGCAGCAATTGCCCTTGGGACAGGCCGATGGATCGGCCGGATTCGAGTTGCGCCTGGGGCACGGCATCCACGCCGGCGCGCAGCACTTCGGTGAGGTACGCACCGCCAAGGAAGGTCATGGTGATGATCGCCGCGGCAAAGCCCGACACCTTGATGCCCAGCGCCGGCAAGGCAAAGTAGACGAAGAACAGTTGGATCAGCAGCGGCGTGTTGCGGGCAAGCTCGACATACAGGCCGACGAGGCGCTGCAAGTAAGGCGTGCGGAACACCAGAATGGTCGCGTTGACCAACGCCACCAACAGCGAAGTACCGATGGCAATAAAGCCGACCTGCAGCGTCACGCCCACGGCCTTGAGAAACGCCGGCAGGGTGCTGAGGATAAACGCGTAATCGAAAGTCATTGAACGTCCTGTACGCCGCTCGGTAAGCGACGGTGATGCACTCCATGGGCAGGGGATAACTGCCCGGCGGATATCGACTTTAAAGGTATAAAAACCATAATTTAAATACCGATAAAGCATATTGATATCACGCAAAAAACTATCTGCGGATTTGCTGTGGCAACGGAAGACGACTATTTTCCTTTGCACTGTAGGAGGGATCTTTTTTTCACATTGCCCCTCCAAGGACGTACAGCTTTTGGCCAGACTCCCCCGGCCGAACCATCACAAGGAAGAGAAAATGGCTGACGTAAAAGTGCCGCAGCGACTGGATCCGCAGGACATCGTGAAGTTATTGGTAGCGTTGCGCAGGGCGTTGAAGGCCGGGGTGGCCTGAACGATCGAGAGGTGGGCAGTTGTTGATCGTTCCCACGCTCTGCGTGGGAATGTAGCCCGTGACGCTCCGCGTCACTGGACGCAGAGCGTCCCTAGAGGCATTCCCACGCGGAGCGTGGGAACGATCACGCCGACGCTGCATCAGCCGTCGGCGTTTGAAACCTTGAAAGGGTTTACGTCGCGAATCAGAACGCTGGCAGAACGGCGCCGCTGTACTTCTTCTCGATGAAGGCTTTCACTTCAGGGCTGGTCAGGGCCTTGGCCAGTTTCTGGATGGCATCGCTGTTCTTGTTGTCCTCACGGGCAACCAGGAAGTTCACGTAAGGCGAATCGGCGCCTTCGATCACCAGTGCATCCTTGGTCGGGTTCAACTTGGCTTCCAGCGCGTAGTTGGTGTTGATCATGTCCAGATCAACCTGATCCAGCACACGCGGGAGCATGGCCGATTCCAGTTCCTTGAACTTGAAGTTGTGCGGGTTCTTGGCGATGTCTTTCGGGGTCGCCAGGGCGTTCTTCGGGTCTTTCAACTCGATCAGGCCAGCCTTCTGCAGCAGGATCAGCGCACGGCCGCTGTTGCTGCCTTCGTTCGGGATGGCAATGGTCGCACCGTCTGGCAGTTCGGCCAGGGTTTTGTATTTCTTCGAGTAGCCACCGAACGGTTCAACGTGAACACCTTGCACGGTCACCAGGTACTTGGCTTTGTCGTCCTTGTACTTACCTTCGTTGAAGCTATTGAGGTATGGCAGAGTCTGGAAGTAGTTGGCATCCAGGCGCTTTTCGCCAACCTGTACGTTCGGCTGAACGTAGTCGGTGAAGACTTTGATTTCCAGGTCCACGCCTTCTTTGGCGAGGGTTGGCTTGATCAGCTCCAGAATCTCGGCGTGTGGAACCGGGGTAGCCGCAACTACCAGTTTCTCGCCAGCCTGGGCCAGGCCCGCAGTCAGGGCAGCCGCCAGAGCGGTGAACAACAGAACCTTTTTCATGCAGTGTCCTTATCGAAAATCACGGTCGTCATCGACGACGGCTAAATACAAGTGCCAGTGAAGTGCTATCGCTGGCGTGACGCGGACAATACCGGGATTTTTTATTCCCGAATAATATCTTTTATTCACTTTCATATTCCATTTTGCTCATACAGATCCGTGCAGCGTCTGCGTCAGGCTTTCCAGCAAACGCTTAAGCGCGGAACGCTCGGCTGCGCTGCCGTTTTCAATCAGTTGAGCCGCTTGCTGTTCGATCTGCGCCAGCGATTCTGGCGCTTCCGGCAAATTCAAATGCTCCGGCAAAATCTCGTCGCCGGTGCTCACCAACAATGCAAAGTGAATGATGTTTTCCAGCTCTCGGGTATTTCCCGGCCAACTGTGCCGCTCCAGCACACGCTGCGCGGTTTCACTGATCAACGGCACCGGCAGATCGAGGCGCTGGCTGTAGATGCCGAGGAAATACTCGGCCAGCGGCAGAATATCGCCCACGCGGTCACGCAATGCCGGCAGCTCCAGATGACCTTCGCTGAGGTAGTGATAAAGCCGCTCGTGGAATTTCCCGGCGGCTACGGCCTGGGCCAGATCTATGCTGGTCGCGGCGACCAGGCGCACGTCCACCGGGCTCGGTTGATGTGCGCCGACGCGGATGACTTCGTGGTTCTCAAGTGCGGACAACAATTTGATCTGAATCGGCAGCGGCAAATCGCCGATTTCATCCAGATAGAGCGTGCCGCCATTGGCCGAGCCGAACCACCCGGCGCGGCTGCTGGCCGAACCGCTGAAGCTGCCGGCGGCATAGCCGAACAATTCGGCATCGGCGTAAGTCGGGCTGATCGCGCCGCAATTGACCGACACGAACAAGCCGCCGCGATCACTGGCGCGATGGATATGACGCGCCAGCAATTCCTTGCCGGTGCCGGTTTCACCGCGGATCAATACCGAGATCGAACGCGGGGCCAGCGCTTCCAGTTCCTGGCGCAATTGCCGCGAACGCGGATCGACGAACACCAGCGCTTTGGCGCGGATGCTCAGGGGACTTTTTTCTGCATCGGGGAAGGTCAGCAGCGGCTGACCGAAGGCTTCAAAACTCATGGCAGACTCCCGCCCAAGGCCGCCGGGAGACGGGTAGGCGTTTTAAAAAAAATAAGGGTTCAAGCGCGGCGCAAGGCGTGGTGTTCCATTCGGTTTTGCAGGCGATAGAGGTACGCAAACCCCTGCTCCCAGCGCTGGTGACCCGACTTCACATTGATATGTCCGGCACCCGATAAAATCCCCGCCTCGGCACCCCAGTTGCGCGCCAGCTCAAGGGCTCGCGACGCACTGACGGCGTTGTCGTTGTCGGAGCTGACGACCTGGCTTGGAAACGGCAACAGGTCAGTGGGAATCGGCGCGAAGTTGCGCAAGGCCGGCGCGCACGCCGGGCGTTCGACATCGGCCGGCGCGACCAGCAAGGCCCCGCGAACCTGACGTAGAAATTGCACGGGGGCAGCCGCTGCCCAGTGGGCGACGGTGATGCAACCCAGGCTATGAGCGATCAGGATCACCGGCGTGCTGTCGGCGACTATCGCCTCGGCCAGCGCCGCGACCCAGTCTTCACGACGCGGCGTCAGCCAGTCGGCCTGCTCCACCCGCGCGCTGTTCGGCAGGCTGTTCTGCCAGTGGCTTTGCCAATGATCTTCCGGCGATCCTTGCCAGCCCGGCACAATCAGGTAGCGAATTGATTCGTTGCGCATGGGGAACTCTCCTGCAGCGTGTCTGTTCGTGGTCGAGTATAGGGAGGAGAGTTATATTCGTTAAGGAATAAGAAGCTATTTATTAATGCATTTATAGAATATGCAGGTTACCAAGAATGGGTCGGCATTTTTCCTGGGCAAAAAAAAGGGCCGCACCCTGCCAAGGAGACGGCCCCGGAAACTCAAAAACCTGTGAAGCGATGATTGTTCGAAACGGTTATCTAATAAAGGAATATTTAATTACTTTATTAGACCCATAAAGAATATGCGTTCAGCGATTCGTGGAACACCCAGCCTCCCTGCTGGTGTCTTAACGTATCGCTCGTTTGGGTCAGATTGATGACGAACGCCAATGCCATCGCTTGTTGCGTGTTTGAATTTCCGATCACAGCCATTACACCTGAGCGGCACGCACCTCTCGCGGCTGCACAGCTTCTTTGCGTGTAAACCGGTTGGCCCGGGCGAATGTGCCGAAATCATTGAACCGCACGCCCATCTCGCGCATCACTTTATGCGCGACCGGCACGGTCATCTGGCGAATGTAAAACGGTTCTTTCACGACAAAGTGATGGATGCCGTGGCTGCTGCCGAAGTTGAAGCAGAACGCCTGCAAGGGCCACAGCCATGCAGCGTTCAGCACTTGGGTTTGCTGAATGACGTTCCCCGGTTCCACGTCACCGTAGTAGTGCATGTTCGAGCTGATGAAGTGCAGGCAGAACGTGCGCAAGACATTCGGGCCGATAATCAACACCGCCGCGATGTCGATCACCTGCATCACCGACAACGTGGTCGCTGACCACTCGATAGGCGCGCCCATCAAAGACGCGATTCCGTTGGCCGCATGGAAGCCGAGAAACACGTACCACGCGCCCCAATGCAGCAGCGCCAGCGGTGCGTAGACCTTCACCGTGCGGTAGAGGATGCTGAATTTTTGCGCCCAGGTCTTGGCCCGTAGCATGCGGATAAACGACGACATGATGTTGTCGCCGATCATCAACAGTCGCGCAACACCCCAAGGCTCGCCGTTGGTGATGGCACGTTCTTCCATGTCGGCTTCAGTGCCGGACACCTTGTGGTGATTGAGGTGCAGATGACGACGGATCCATGGATTGATCGTGCTCGGCCGCGCCAGCCACACGAGCCCCATCATCAGGTTGTGCGGCACCCGCTGTTTGCGAAAGTACATGCTGTGAATCAGGTCGTGTTCCAGCTCGTGGGTCAACGAAGCAAAAAACGCGTTGAGCAACAGGCAGGCCCACCAGGCCATGTGCCCGGTCATGTAGAGGGCCGCCGACCCGATCATCCCGGTCAGGGCGAACGCCAGAATGCCTGCGCCGAGGGCGTCCTGGTGATTGAGTATCGGATAGCGTTGACGCAATTCGACGCCCTTGGCCAGCACCACTTCACGAATATGTGCTGATCGCTGCGCTGCATTCAGTCGTTGGGGACTTGCAGAAGTACCGTGCATGCTTCCATCCTCTGGTTATTGATGTTCGCATCCTGCCTTGTGACTGTTTACAAGGTGGTAGCCGTGAACGCCAACCTGTTGACCGGAAGCGCCAATCAGCATGACTGAACCGACCTCCCTTGCCAGCTGGACCCGCGCCCTGCGCAAGCAGCTCGATGCCCTGGGCCTCGACAGCACCGCCCTGTGCCACCAGGCGGGGCTCGACCCGCAATTGATGGACGACCCGAACGCTCGTTACCCGTTGTCCAGCACCACACGCCTGTGGGAAATCGCGGTGCAGGTCAGTGGCGATCCGGCGATTGGCTTGCGCGTGTCGCGCTTCGTCAGCCCCACCACGTTTCATGCGCTCGGTTATGCGCTGGTGGCCAGCGGCAGTTTGCGCGAGGTGTTCGAACGCATCGTGCGCTATCACCAAGTGGTCAGCGATGCCCTGGAACTGGAGCTGACCCGTGCCGAAGATTGCTACCGTTTTCGCCTGAAAATTCCGCCCGGCAACCCCGCACCCGCATTCGAAGCCATCGACGCTTTCGCGGCGATTTATGTGCGCACCTGCCGCAATCGTCTGGGCCGCGATTACGCCCCACTGGCGGTGTACCTGCGCCGCCCGGAACCGGCAGATTCACATCAATGGCACAAGGTGTTCCGTTCGCCGGTGTACTTCGGCGCCGATGAAGACCGACTGGAATTTGCCCTCGTCGACTTCGACAGTCACCTGGACGACGCCAACCCGGAGCTGGCCGAGCACAACGAAACCGTGCTCAAGCGAACGCTGGCGCAGCTAAAGCCGCTGACCTGGGAGCGCAAGGTGCGCGATGCCATTGAAGAACAATTACCGGAAGGCGAACCCAGCGCCGAACACATCGCCAAGGCCCTGCACCTGAGCTTGCGCAGCCTGCAACGGCACCTGGCGGACGAAGGTTGCCGGTTCGATACGCTGCTCAATGAAAGTCGCGAAAACCTGGCGCTGTTGCACCTGCGCGACCCGCAGTGTTCGTTGAGTGAAGTCAGTTACCTGTTGGGCTTTGCCGATACCAGCAGTTTCAGCCGCGCGTTCAAGCGTTGGACTGGAATGACGCCGGGGCAGTTTCGGGATGGGTTGCGCTGATCAGCCTTTGACCAGACTGCGCGCAACGCCTGCTTCCCACTGGTCCAACATCCCGGCGCCAACCTCGGCAAATGCGCTGTTTGCCTTGATGTGGTTGCGCATCTCGATCATCGCCAAATCCATCCCATGGACGACTTGTTGCAGCAGTTCGTTGCAACGCCCTTCGGTCAAGTTGCAGGCCGAGCGGCCAAAGCGCATCAGCACTTTGGGCTGCACGCCGGAAACACCGGAATATTGGCCATAGGTATCCATGAGGTCGTCGAACAAGCCTTGCGTGCCATCGTCAATCAACAGGTCTGCAAGACTGGTTTCGGGAGGCCGGTCGGGCACATTCTGCTCCGGTGTAATGCCTACTCGCCCAAGCTGGTGGGGACCGACAATAGACAGCAGAGAAAAATCGTCAAATCCTCGAACTGCCTTACTGAAACGACGAGTCAACTCGTCGCGCAAAGCGCCTTCAGGCAAATTCATTTCAAAAAGCGGCGGCACGCCTCGCTCCCACGAGTAACTTTCGAGGCGAACCGGCATCGTCAACGAGACGGCGTTTTCTTCCTGCGTCTCTATCGCATAAGCAAACACAGTGTCGCTGCGAACCTGGCCTCGGCCGAGGTTTCCGACTGCGGTATCGCTGACATTGATTTGCAGCCTGTCCCTTTCCTGCGGTTCATCCATGGAAGTTCACCTTCTTGAGACTGTCGAGCGTGGGGCGCTTCGACTGCAGCGGCACGGCGGTCAGTTCATAACCGAAGCCGTTGAGGATCGCTTCGACCTTGCGCAAACCAATTTCAGAGACGGTATTGTTCTCTATGCCCGAGATCGTAGAACGGCTCATGCCGTACTGCTCTGCCAGCGCCTGCTGGGAGAGCTTTCGCTCTTTGCGTAGCGAACGGATTAGATCACCAAGATTTTTCATACGCCAACCTGCATTCCATACAGTGCAAAAACTACTAACTTGTGTTTATGCATTGTATTTAGTGCAGTTCAGGCACAAAGCTCAGCTCAAATTTTAACCAACCGACAACCATCAGCGCCCGCGATCGCGCCGCAACAACTTGCGCACGCGCGCTACCAGCTCACTCATGGCGAACGGCTTGAGCAAGTAATCATCCTCATGCAACTCCAGGCCGCGCAGACGATCCTCGATGCCGTCCTTTGTGGTGAGGAGCAACACGGGCGTCTCGCCGAGCTTGCGGATCTGTTGCAGCAACTGCCAACCGTTGAGTCCCGGCAGCATCACGTCGAGGATGATCAGCTCGTACTCACCAGACTCGATAAAGCGCCGGCCGTCCATTCCGTTGAGCGCCACATCAACCGAATAACTCGCCTCACTCAGGCCTTTGGCCAGAAGTGCGGCGGTTTCGGGTTCGTCTTCCACTAACAGTACACGCATGGCACACCTCGATAATCGTCATCACAGGCTAGGCGCCTTCGCAGACAAAGCCCACCGATAACGTCGGGTTTCAAACAATCGCCAGCGCCCGCAGCCGCTCAGCGTCCAGAATCTCGATTTCGCCGTACCTCAGATCCAGAATCCCCTGCCCCTGCAACTCCTTGAGAATCTGATTGGTCGTTTGGCGCGACAGCGACAACATCGACGCCAATTGCTCCTGTGGCAGTTGCAGCACACGGCGAGGCGGGGTGATTTCGCCGTAACCGGCAGCGATCATCAGCAAGCGATGCGCCAGCCGTGCCGGCGCCGGCATCAGGCTCAATTGTTCGAGGTTGATGAAGGTCATGCGCAGTTTTTGGCTCATCAGCAACGCCAGTTGCCGCCAATACTGCGGTTGCTCATCGAGCAACTTCAGCAGTACCGCTTGCGGGATGTGCAGCAACACGCACTGGCCCACGCCGAACGCATCGTGAGTGCGCGGCTGTGCGTCGAACAGGCAGATTTCGCCGAACCAATGCGGTGGTTCCACCAGGCTCAGCAAGGCCTCCTTGCCCTGCTCGCTCACCGCGCCAATGCGCACCGATCCTTCGAGGACCGCGTACAGCCCGCACGGCGGATCGCCACGCTTGAACAGCAGTTGCCCCGCTCCCAGCCGTCGCGCCCGGGCAACCGCCAGCAGACTATGCTGGAAAGAAACGGGTAGATGACTGAACCACTGCCCCGTCATGAGGGTTGAACGCCAGTCCTGCATATCCATGAAAACTCCTAGACTGTCGCCTGGCTGACAGAGCGAAAAATGGCCCCGGGGCATGATCGATCACCCTACAGGAGAACAATAATGAAAAGCCTCGTCGACCACCTCAGTCAATACGCCGCCTACCACCGAGACCCGCGCAACATTGCCAGCCACTTTATCGGTATTCCGCTGATCGTGGTGGCAGTCGCAGTGCTGCTGTCGCGGCCGCAATGGGCCGGAGGCTGGCTTTCACCCGCGGTGCTGGTATCGCTGGCGTCGGCGTGGTTTTACCTGCGCCTGGAGTTGCGCCTCGGGGTGTTGATGACTGTGTTGCTGGCACTGTCCGTTTGGGCGGGGCAAACGCTGGCGCAGCAAAGCACGCTGGTCTGGCTGGTGAGCGGCATCGGCATGTTTGTGATCGGCTGGGCGATTCAGTTTGTCGGCCATCACTATGAAGGGCGTAAACCGGCGTTTGTCGACGACGTGACCGGGTTGATTGTCGGGCCGTTGTTTGTGGTGGCGGAGCTGGCGTTTTTGCTGGGGCTGCGGCATGACCTCAAAGAGCAGATCGAGGCGCGAGCCGGGGGTGTACGAATCAATCCGAATCGCGCTGCGGCCTAAGGCGCCATCGCTAGCAAGCTCGCTCCCACATTGGATCTATGGCGTGCATAGAACTCCTGTGGGAGCGAGCTTGCTCCGGGCGGCGCTCCGACGATGCTTTTGCTTTAGAGGTTGGCGAGTTTCTGCCAGACCTTGGGCTTGAAGAACAGCGTCTCGCCCTTCGCCAACCCGGTCAGGCTGTCATGGTCTTTCACCACTTCAGCTTCAATCAGTTCGACCTGGCCTTCGACCTTCAACGTCACCCGAGTCGTCGCGCCCAACGGACGAATGTCGCGCACTTCAGCCGCGTGGTGATCTTCCAGCTCATGACGTGACAGCGACACCTCGTGAGGACGGAACAGCACGTGATGGTCCTCCCCCAGATGCAGCCGGTTCGAGTCGCCGAGGAAGTGATAGACGAAATCGCTGGCCGGGTTTTCGTAGACGTCGCCCGGTGAGCCGATCTGCTCGATCACCCCTTTGTTCATCACTACGATGCGGTCGGCCACTTCCATCGCTTCTTCCTGGTCGTGGGTCACGAAAACGGAGGTCAGGTTGATGTCTTCGTGCAGACGCGCGAGCCAGCGGCGCAGCTCTTTGCGGACCTTGGCGTCGAGAGCACCGAACGGTTCGTCGAGCAGCAGGACTTTCGGTTCCACCGCCAGGGCGCGGGCCAGGGCGATGCGTTGGCGCTGGCCACCGGAGAGCTGTTCCGGATAACGATCCGACAGCCAATCCAGTTGCACCATGTTCAGCAATTCGTGGACTTTCACCGCGATCTGGCTTTCGCTCGGGCGCTGGTTTTTCGGCTTCATGCGCAAGCCGAATGCGACGTTGTCGAACACCGTCATGTGGCGGAACAAGGCGTAGTGCTGGAACACAAAACCGACGTTGCGATCACGCACGTCATGGCCGGACACGTCTTCACCGTGGAACACGATGTTGCCCTGATCCGGGGTTTCCAGCCCGGCGATGATCCGCAGCAGCGTGGTCTTGCCGCAGCCGGACGGGCCGAGCAGCGCTACGAGTTCGCCGCTCTGAATGTCCAGGCTGATGTTGTCCAGCGCCTTGAACGCGTTGAAATTCTTGCTGACATTACGCACTTCGATCGACATGAATTATTCCTCCGCGGCGCTGGCGCGCAGGCGGTTAATACGGTTTTCGCTCCACTGCTTGAGCAGCAGGATGAAGAGCGCCAGGATCAGCAACAGGCTCGCCACGGCGAACGCGGCCACGTGGTTGTATTCGTTGTAGAGGATCTCGACGTGCAACGGCAAGGTGTTGGTCACCCCGCGAATGTGCCCGGAAACCACCGACACCGCACCGAACTCACCCATCGCCCGCGCGGTACACAGCACCACGCCGTAGATCAGGCCCCATTTGATATTGGGCACGGTGACGTGCCAGAACATCTGCCAGCCATTGGCGCCCAGCAGGCGCGCGGCCTCCTCCTCCTGAGTGCCTTGTTCCTGCATTAACGGGATCAACTCGCGAGCCACGAACGGCACGGTGACGAAAATCGTCGCCAACACGATGCCCGGCAATGCGAAGACGATCTGGATGTCGTGATCCTGCAGCCACGGCCCGAACAGGCCCTGGGCACCGAACATCAACACGTAAACCAGACCGGCGATCACCGGTGAGACCGAGAACGGCAGGTCGATCAGCGTCACCAGCATGCTCTTGCCGCGGAACGAGTACTTGCTCACGCACCAGGCGGCGCTGACACCGAACACCAGGTTCAGCGGCACGGAAATCAACACGGCGATCACCGTGAGTTTCAGCGCCGACAGCGCGTCCGGTTCAAAAATCGCGGTGAAAAACGCACCGAGGCCAAGCTTCAGGCCCTGGGACACCACGATGAACAGCGGCAACAGCAGAAACAGCGCAAAAATCAGCCAGCCAAGACCGATCAGGATTCTTCGCGAGGTGGCACTGCCACGGCGCGCAGCGTTGGCCGAAGAGGCGGCAGCAATAGACGATTGGGACATGGTTCGCGCCTCCTTATGGGGTTTCGATGCGACGTTGCAGCAGGTTGATCAGCAGCAACAGGACGAAAGAAACCACCAGCATCAGTACACCAATGGACGTGGCGCCGGTGTAATCGTACTGGTCGAGTTTGACCATGATCAGCAGCGGCAGGATCTCGGTCTTCATCGGCATGTTGCCGGCGATGAAAATCACCGAGCCGTACTCGCCGACCCCGCGGGCAAAGGCCAAAGCGAAGCCGGTCAGCCACGCAGGCAACAACGCGGGCACCAGGATATGGCGGAAAACCTGCAACGGTTTTGCACCGAGGCACGCCGCCGCTTCTTCCACTTCACGGGGAATATCGGCCAATACCGGCTGTACGGTACGTACTACGAATGGAAGTGTCACAAAAGTGAGGGCAAGGGTGATGCCCAGGGGGGTGTACGCGATCTTGAAACCCAGATCCGCCGCAAACTGACCCACCAAACCGGTGGGGGTGTACAACGCAGTCAGTGCGATACCGGCCACCGCAGTCGGCAAAGCGAAGGGCAAGTCGATCATTGCGTCGATGACTTTGCGCCCTGGGAAGGTATAGCGCACCAGTACCCAGGCGAGCAGCGTGCCGATGATGCCGTTGATGATCGCGGCATAGAGCGCGGTGCCGAAGCTCAGCTTCAACGCCGCCAGCACCCGTGGCGCCGAGATAATTGCCCAGAACTGATCCCAGGTGAGTTGAGCGGCGTGGACGAACATCGCCGCCAGTGGAATGAGCACAATCAGGCTGAGGTACACCAAGGTGTAGCCCAGCGTCAGCCCGAAGCCGGGTATGACGGGGGAGATACGACGCGACATAAAAGTCCTTGGTTGAGAACGCGCAAAGCCCCGACGGTTAAATCGGGGCTCGTTGATGGCTATTTAAGACTACTGCGCCTGGTAAATCTGGTCGAACACGCCACCATCGTTGAAGAACTTCGGTTGCGCGGTTTTCCAGCCGCCAAAGTCTTTGTCGATGGATACCAGCTCCAGTGTCGGGAACTGCTTGGCGTATTTGGCGGCCACGTCTTTGTCACGAGGACGATAGAAGTTTTTCGCCGCGATTTCCTGGCCTGCCGGGCTGTACAGATGCTTGAGGTATGCTTCGGCGATCTGCTCGTTACCCTTTTTCTCGGCGTTTTTGTCGACCACGGCCACTGGAGGCTCCGCGAGGATCGACAGCGAAGGCACGACAATCTCGAACTTGTCGGCACCACCGTCTTCTTTCAGGGCCAGGAAGGCTTCGTTTTCCCAGGCCAGCAACACGTCGCCCTGACCGTTGTTGACGAAGGTGATGGTCGAGCCACGAGCACCGGTATCCAGCACCGGAACGTGCTTGAACAGCGTCTGGATGTAGTCTTTGGCTTTACCTTCGTCACCGCCATTGGCTTTCAGGCCGTAGGCCCAGGCTGCGAGGAAGTTCCAGCGTGCACCGCCGGAGGTTTTCGGGTTCGGGGTGATGACCGATACGTCATTTTTGACCAGGTCGCCCCAGTCCTTGATGCCTTTGGGGTTGCCCTTGCGCACCAGGAACACAATGGTCGAGGTGTACGGCGTGCTCGCTTCCGGCAGACGCGTCTGCCAGTCGGCCGGCAGGGTCTTGCCGAGTTTGGCGATTTCGTCGATGTCGCCGGCCAGGGCCAGGGTCACGACGTCAGCGCGCAGACCGTCAATGACAGCGCGACCCTGTTTGCCCGAACCACCGTGGGATTGCTGGATCTTCACGTTGTCGCCTGCGTGATCCTTCTGCCAGAACTTGATGAACTCGGCGTTGTAGTCCTGATACAGCTCACGCGTCGGGTCGTACGACACGTTCAGCAGTTCGTAATCCTTGGCGACTGCGGAACCCGCAAAAAGGGCACTGGCCAGGGCGGCCAAAGCAAAATGACGAATCGACGACATGGTGAAAGCTCCTGGAATTCTGATTGTGTTGGCTTTTTTATGGAGTGCTGGAAGCGGGTCGCCGATTTCTCAGCTCGGCTTGCTCGGGTTCTGCAAACGGAATTTCTCTTTGCGTTCGATCTGGACGACCTGGGCGTTGTGCACGGTGATCTCCACCGCCCCAAAGCGCAGATCGCGCAACGCGCTCTGGATCTCACGCAAAATGGTTGCTTCGTCTTGGCCATCAACACTACGTAGGGATGCGCTCATGGTGCTGCTCCTTCAACTGAGAGGTTGCCTGGCAGTGGCGGCAATGCTTGCGGCGTGAGACCAATAGTAGAGAGGCGCGGTTATTCTTAAAAAGACTATTTAAGAATGTTTATATAACCAGAAAATATTATTTGGCGGGACGGGGGGTTACGGCGTGTTGATCGTTTCCATGCCCTGCGCAGGAATGCATTCGATGACGCTCTGCGTCATGGTTTTGCGGCAACGCGGAGCGTCCCGGGCGGCATTCCCACGCAGAGCGTAGGAACGATCGCGGGCTTATCGAATAACCGGCGCACACATCCAATCCAGTTGCTCAGCCGGCACCGGTCGCCCAAACCAGTAGCCTTGCCCCAGATCGCAGTCATGCTCCAGCAGGAAACCGGCCTGCTCAAGCTGCTCGATCCCCTCGGCATGCACCTGCATTCCCATGCTCTGCGCCAAGGCAATGATCACCCGCACAATGGCCACGTCATCCTCATCCCAGGGCAAACCTGCAACAAATCCCTGGTCGATCTTGAGCTTCTGCACTGGCAATCGCTTGAGGCGCAGCAGCGACGAATAGCCAGTGCCGAAATCGTCGATGGCCAACCGCACACCCAACTCACGCAGGCGATGCATCTGCTCCAGCGCCTCCTCCGGATCATCCATCACTGCGCTTTCAGTGACTTCCAGTTCGAGATACTTCGGGTCAAGGCCCGTCGCATCAAGCACCCGAACTACTTGCTGATACAGCTCACGCCGGGCAAACAGTCGAGATGAAACATTCACCGCGACAAACGACAACGCCACACCCGCCGCTTGCCACTGGCACATTTGCTCACAGGCTTGCTTCAAGACCCAGGCATCGATCTCGGCAATCAGCCCGATACGCTCGGCGACGGGGATAAATTCTGCCGGCGACACCAGCCCGCGCTGCGGATGTTCCCAACGCACCAACGCTTCCACCCCTAGCAGACGGCTGGTCTTGAGGTCATGCACGGGTTGGTAATGGACGCGCAACTCCTGCTGCTGCAGGGCGCGCCGCAATTCAAACGCTATTTCCACGCGCTGCTGGGCATGGGCCGTCAATTCTTCGGTGTAAAGCGCGTAACCATCGCGCCCTGCACTCTTGGCCTTGAACAGCGCTGAGTCGGCGTTGCGCAACATTTGCTCGGCACTCAAGGCATCACCGGGAAACTGACTGATGCCGACACTGGTGTTGATAAAAAGTCGATGCCCGTCGATATAGAAGGGCTCGCGCAGACCATCGATGACCCGCTGAGCCAACGTCGCCGCCTGCGCCACTTGCGGACAGTTTTCGGCGAGCACCGCAAACTCGTCACCGCCCAGGCGCGCCAGCGTGATTCCCGGGCCGAACAGGGCTTTCAAGTGCTCGGCCACGGCTTTTAGCAACTGATCACCCACGGTGTGCCCGAGACTGTCGTTGATCATCTTGAAGTGATCGAGGTCGATCATCAGCAACGCGCAACTCCGTTTGTGGATTTGCGCCGACGCCAGTGCCTGTTCGACACGGTCGGTGAACAACAGCCGATTGGGCAAATCGGTCAGCGGGTCGTGGTGAGCCAGGTGTTTGAGCTCATGCTCGGAGTTTTTGATCGCACTGATATCGGAAAACACCGCAACGTAATGACTGTGCCGCCCCTGATCGTCATGAATGATGCGGATGGTTTGCCATTGCGGGTAGATTTCACCGCTTTTGCGGCGGTTCCAGATTTCCCCGCTCCACTCGCCAGTGCTGTGGAGGGCTGCAAACATCGACCGGTAAAACGACGGTGGATGATGGCCCGATTTGAACAGACTGGGTTGTTGGCCCAGCACTTCATTCTGCTGATAACCGGTGATCGCCATGAAGGCCCGATTTACATGGACAATCCGTCCGTTTCTATCGGTGACCAGAACACCCTCACGCGTGCAATCGAACACGGCTGCGGCCTGGCGCAAGCGCTCCCGGTCGGCATGCCGCTCGCGCAGTTTGGCGCCGATCCCCAGACACTGGAACAGCCGGGCCCGGGCAACGAAGATCAACCCTGCGCTGAGCACCACCCAGACATAGCCGTTGATCAGTTGCCATCGCAATAACTCAGCAGAGCTATCGAAGAAACTGTTCAATAAATAGCCGCTGAACGCCATCCAGGCGACTGAAATCAACAGATAAAGCAGCGCTGTACGCAGGGCATCGCGATAGGTGGCAGACATTGGGCCGTCCATGTCCCTACAGTAGGGTTGGAATTATAGGTTGAAGACACATCCAGCCACTCTTATCTGAAAGGGCGACTGGTTTTATCCGTGGGCTTAGTGATAATGCAACGGCTGTTTTTTTCTTTATCGAGGGCCCTATAGCCTATGTGGTACGAAGGTTTTCTCGGCTTGTCGCCTTGGTCTCTGGTCGCAGTCACTCTGTTGATGACCCACGTCACGATTGTTGGCGTTACGGTCTATTTGCATCGTTATTCAGCCCATCGCTCGCTTGAGCTCAATGCCGGCCTGAAACATTTCTTCCGCTTCTGGTTGTGGCTGACCACTGCACAGAACACCCGCGAGTGGACGGCCATCCACCGCAAGCACCACGCCAAATGCGAAACCGTCGATGACCCGCACAGCCCGGTCATCAAGGGGCTTTCCACCGTTCTGCGCAAAGGCGCCGAGCTGTACCGCGCCGAAGCGGAAAACCCCGAGACCCTGCGCATCTACGGCAAGAACTGCCCCGAGGACTGGATCGAACGCAACCTCTACAGCCGTTATCCGCTGTTGGGTGTGGCGATCATGGGCGTCATCGACTTGCTGCTGTTCGGCACCATCGGCATCACCATCTGGGCCATCCAGATGATGTGGATCCCGGTGTGGGCCGCCGGTGTGGTCAACGGCCTTGGTCATGCCATCGGCTACCGCAACTTCGAATGCCGCGATGCGGCGACCAACTTGGTGCCTTGGGGCATCCTGATCGGCGGCGAAGAACTGCATAACAATCATCACACCTACCCTAACTCGGCAAAATTGTCGGTGAAGAAGTGGGAGTTCGACCTTGGTTGGGCCTGGATCCAGGTCTTCAGTTTCTTTCGTCTGGCCAAAGTCCAGCGTGTTGCACCGATCGCCCACCGGGTTGAAGGCAAAGGCAACCTGGACATGGACACCGCCATGGCGATCCTCAATAACCGCTTCCAGATCATGGCCCAGTACCGCAAATTGGTTATCGCGCCACTGGTCAAGCAAGAGCTGGAAAAGGTTGATCACTCGGTCCGCCATCAATTCCACCGCGCCAAGCGCCTGCTTTCGCGGGAAACCAGCTTGCTGGATGAAAAACACCACGTTCGCATCCAGACCATGCTCGAGCACAGCCAGGCGCTGAAGGTAATTTACGAGAAACGCCTGGCCTTGCAGCAGATCTGGGTCAAGACCAGCTCAAATGGTCATGACATGCTCGCTGCCATCAAGGACTGGGTGCATGAAGCCGAGGCCAGCGGCATTCAATCGCTGCGCGACTTTGCCGACCAGTTGAAAACCTATTCCCTGCGCCCTTCCGCTGCCTGATGCCGTTGATCGGTGCGCCCCCGCTCGCGGGCGCACCCTTCGGAACTTAGCTCTAAATCCCCTATCTCAAAGACACTTCGCCCCCCGGCGAGCTTCGCTGTAGCCGCTTTCGAACCTGGAGCGGCGCAGTACTTTGAGATTTGTCTCGATGGTCCATAAAAACCCGCACGACTCATCCTTTGCGCAATCGCCAGACACGGCTCAAACCCTGATGGCGCTGATGCATGCCCAAAGCGAAGTGGCGCGACTGAGCGAGCGCGAACAGCTGTTCAGCTCGCTGCTGGTGAGCGTCAATGCGGTGCTCTGGGCATTCAATTGGGAAACGCGTCAGGTGCTCTATGTCAGCCCGGCCTATGAGCGGATTTTCGGCCGCAGCGCCGGGAAATTGTTGTCCGACTGTAACGAATGGCGCGACAGCATTTACCCCGACGATCTGGACTATGCGCAGCAAAGCCTGGCCGAAGTACTGGTCAAAGGCGCCGTTGAAGATCGCGAATACCGCATCATCGATGCTGACGGACAGGTTCGCTGGCTCAGCGACAAATGCTTTATCAACCGACAGGCCGAACCCGGGCAACCGGTCATCATCGTGGGCATTGCCGAAGACATCACCGAAAAAAAGCGGATGGACGCCGAGCTGCAACGTTTGGCCACCACCGACGTGCTGACGCAAAGCAGTAACCGCCGGCACTTCTTCGAATGCGCGCAACGAGAGTTTGCACTCGCACGCAAGCAAGGGACGCCGCTGGCGTTCCTGTTGCTGGACATCGATGATTTCAAAGTAGTCAACGACACATACGGTCATCCGAAAGGTGACACGGTGCTGCAACAGATCGCCGAAAGCGGGCGCGGGGCATTGCGCCGTGGGGATGTGTTCGGGCGAATTGGTGGCGAAGAATTCGCGGCGGTGTTCCCCGGCTGCGCGCCCGACACGGCCATGCAAGTGGCCGAACGTCTGCAACGGCAGATTCAACAATTGAGCTTCAGTCATGACGACCAGACGTTCGGCATCACCGTCAGCCAGGGCTTGACCAGCCTCACCGAAGCCGACGAAAGCCTCGACAGCCTGTTCTCACGGGCGGATGCGGCGATGTATGAGGCCAAGCGACAAGGCAAAAACCGGATTGTTTCCAGCTAGCAGGCCAATCACCAACCCCCTTAGTGTATGGCTTACTTTTTGCGCAAACGCATCAGCTCCGGCAAGCCAATCTTGAGCAACCGCGCCGTGCGGCTCCTGGCTAGCGCCTCAATGCCCTCGTGCTCCGTCAGACGCGCCAATTGCGCCGCCATGTTCATCACTAGCGCTTCGCGAGAGTAAACCCCGCCACCGAGCTGATAGACCGCCGCAATCAGTTCTCGCAACTCCAGCGGCAGCCGCCAGCGAGTGCGCAGTGCCGAACCGTAGGCTGCACCGAACTCGGCGAGCGCATCACCCACCTCTTCCCACTCATCCAACTCACCCCCGGCCTGCTTCCATTCCTGCAAACACTTGAGCAATGCCAGGTCGCCAAGTCGATGCAACAAACCTGCGCAATAACAACGCTCTTGATCCAGATCCAGCAAGCGCGCCAGCGTCCGGGCGTATTCGGCGGTATGCAGCGACAACTCCCAATAACGCTCGGCATAATCCGCCAGGAACGGATCGCTCAGTCGGGCACTGCGCTTGAGGGTCAGCCCCAGAATGAGGTTCATGCTTTGCCCCGTCCCCAATCGGTGCAACGCTTGAGACAGGGTTTGAACCGCTGCCCCCAGATGATGGCCTGCGCTATTGGCGGCGGCGATCAATACCGCGGTGATCTGAGGGTCGGTACGGATTTCAGCTTCGAGTCGGGTCAGGTCCAGTCGCTGGGGGGTGAGGCTGCGCTTGACCGCCACTTGTACGTCAGTCATCAACGGTGCGCCATCCGCCAGCTCCCGACGACGCTCCAGATACACCGACAACGTCATGCCTTGTGCCAGCACCGGTATCGCGCAGGACACTTCCTCACCGACATTCAGCAGCAACTCCTCCAGGCGGTGGGTCAGGTTTTCCATGTCCAGGGGTTTGGTCAAGTAAGCGGTGGGCGCCAGGGGCAAGGCTTCATGCACACTCGCGCTGTCATTGCGGCTGCTCATCAGAATGAAGGGCAGCAATGGATTGCGCTTGCGCTGGCGCACATTGCGCAACACATTCAGGCCATCGACGCCGGGTAACTCCCAGTCGACGATGACCAGGTCATACGGCACGTCCGCCAGCAGTTCCAACGCCTGCTGACCATCGGCGCACAGGTCCAGCCGCGCGTCGCAGCGCACATTCAGCAACACCTGTTTGAGCAAATCGCGAGACCAAGGGTCAGCCTCGGCAATCAACACTCTCGGTACAGCGGGCAAATCAACGGCACTCATGCAATACGCTCCCTCGCAATGCATGAACCTTAGTCAACACTGACTGCCCGATACATAACAAATGCACTCAATGTGTTTCAAGAAGCGTAAAAAAACCCGCCTAAGCGGGTTTTTTGTCGATCAGGTCACACAAGGTGATTACAGCTCGGAGAAGCACTCTTCGATGATCGCCAGACCTTTGTCCAGTTGCTCGTCCGGCGAAGTCAGCGGTACCAGGACGCGCAGAACGTTGCCGTAGGTGCCGCAGGACAGCAGGATCAGGCCCTTGTCGCGAGCCTTGGCCACAACCGACGCTACCGCAGCAGCATTTGGCTTGTGGCTGTCGCCGTTTTCAAACAGCTCAACAGCGATCATTGCACCCAGGGCGCGGACTTCACCGATAACCGGGTACTTGGCCTGGATGGCTTTCAAGCCAGTGACCAGACGCTCGCCGACAGCCTTGCAGCGGTCCAGCAGGTGTTCTTCTTCGAACACTTCCATCACGGCCAGGGCCGCAGCGCAAGCGATCGGGCTACCGGCGTAGGTGCCACCCAGGCCGCCTGGAGCGATGGCGTCCATGTATTCGGCCTTGCCGCATACACCCGCCAGCGGGAAGCCGCCTGCGATGGACTTGGCGAACGTGGTCAGGTCGGCAGCAACGCCCATCTGTTCCATGGCGAAGAAGGTGCCGGTACGGCCAGCGCCAGTCTGTACTTCGTCAGCGATCAGCAGGATGCCGTGCTGGTCGCACAGAGCACGCAGACGCTTCATGAATTCTTTAGGCGCAACGTAGAAACCACCTTCGCCCTGCACTGGCTCGATGATGATTGCAGCGATGTCACGCGGTTCAGCATCGTTCTTGAAAATGCGTTCGATGCTGGCGATCGAATCGTCGATGCTCACACCGTGCAGTTCGTTCGGGTACAGGGCGCGGAACACGCCGCCTGGCATCAGGCCCATGCCGGCGGAATAAGGCACGACTTTACCGGTCAGGCCCAAGGTCATCATGGTGCGACCGTGGTAAGCGCCGGTGAAGGCGATCACGCCGGCACGGCCAGTGGCGGCACGGGCGATTTTCACGGCGTTTTCTACGGCTTCGGAACCCGTGGTCACCAGCAGGGTTTTCTTGTCGAAATCACCTGGGACCTTGGCGTTGATTTTTTCGCACACTTCTACGTACGGCTCGTAGGCCAGAACCTGGAAGCAAGTGTGGGTCAGCTTGTTCAGCTGCTCGGTTACGGCGGCGATGATTTTCGGGTGCACGTGACCGGTGTTCAGCACAGCGATACCGCCGGCGAAGTCGATGAACTCACGACCTTCAACGTCGGTCACGGTAGCGTTCTTCGCGGACTCGGCGAAGATCGGGTGAATCTGGCCTACACCACGTGGAACAGCAGCGGTACGGCGGGCCATCAAAGAAGCGTTAGTCTTGCTCATACAGTCCTCATTCACCGCTCATCGGGCGGCGTGGTTCAAGGATTAAGTGGCGGGGAGCAACGGCAACAGCATGCGATGATCGACTGTCACTACGTTCCCGGCCACCGAGAATAATGCGATTTGAAACGCACAAAGGGTCAGCGCTCTCGTGCCCTTTGTGCTTGAAGCAATGCCTTGCCGGGCTTAGATGCCCAGGCAGAGGTATTTGATTTCCAGGTAATCTTCGATGCCGTACTTGGAGCCTTCACGGCCCAGGCCCGAGGCCTTGATGCCACCGAACGGCGCGACTTCGTTGGAGATCAACCCGGTGTTGACGCCGACCATGCCGTATTCCAGGGCTTCAGCCACACGGAACACACGGCCCAGGTCGCGAGCATAGAAGTACGAAGCCAGACCGAACTCGGTGTCGTTGGACATCGCAATCACTTCGGCTTCGTCTTTGAAGCGGAACAGCGGTGCCAATGGACCGAAGGTTTCTTCTTTGGCCACTGCAGCGTTTTTCGGCACGTTGGTCAGGATGGTCGGCTCGAAGAAGTTGCCTTCCATGACCTTGCCACCCGCCAGAACGGTTGCGCCTTTGCTGATTGCGTCAGCAATGTGCTCTTGTACCTTGGCCACGGCTTTTTCATCGATCAGCGGGCCAGTGGTGGTGCCGGCTTCCAGACCGTTGCCGATCTTGAGTTTGGCCACGGCCACTTTCAGCTTCTCGGCGAATGCGTCGTAGACCGAGTCCTGGATGTACAGACGGTTGGCGCAGACGCAGGTCTGGCCGTTGTTGCGGTATTTGGAAATGATCGCGCCTTCGACGGCCTTATCCAGGTCCGCGTCGTCAAACACGATGAACGGCGCGTTGCCGCCCAGTTCCAGGGACACTTTCTTGATGTCCTTGGCGCATTCAGCCATCAGCTGACGACCGATTTCGGTCGAGCCGGTGAAGGACAGTTTGCGTACGATCGGGTTGCTGGTCAGCTCGCTACCGATGTCGCCGGCGCTGCCGGAAACAACGCTGAACACACCGGCTGGAATGCCGGCACGCTGAGCCAGTTCAGCCAGAGCGAATGCGGAGAACGGGGTTTGCGAAGCAGGCTTGAGCACCATGGTGCAACCGGCAGCCAGTGCTGGGCCGGCTTTACGGGTGATCATCGCGGCCGGGAAGTTCCACGGGGTGATGGCAGCGGTCACGCCGATTGGCTGCTTGATCACGATCAGGCGCTTGTCTGGCTGGTGGCCAGGAATCACGTCACCGTAGATGCGCTTGGCTTCTTCAGCGAACCACTCGATAAAGGAAGCAGCGTAAACGATTTCGCCCTTGGCTTCGGCCAATGGCTTGCCCTGCTCGAGGGTCATCAGGCGAGCCAGGTCGTCCTGGTTTTCGATAATCAGCTCGAACCAGCGGCGCAGCTTGTTCGCGCGGTCCTTGGCGGTCAGTGCACGCCAGGCCGGCAGCGCTTTGTCAGCGGCTTCGATGGCACGACGGGTCTCGGCGGCACCCATTTTCGGCACAGTGCCCAGAATTTCGCCCGTTGCCGGGTTGTTCACTTTGATCGTCTGACCATTGTCTGCGTCGACCCAAGCGCCATCGATAAAGGCTTGCTGGCGGAACAACTGGGTGTCTTTAAGCTGCATGTCGGCTTTCCTTAACAGCACCGCGGCAGGCGCGGAGCAAATTATGATTGTAGAAAGGCGCCCTTAGGCTGCCGTCAGGGAAATCATTCACTGGGCTGAAGCACATAAATAGCGCACCGATGGATATCGTGCGGTTCAGCACCCAGACAAGAGCGTTTGAAATCTCAAACGAATCCTAGGATCAAAGGGGGTAAAGGACAATAGCCTGTTCGAAAAAAAGAACGAAAACGCCGCATTTGCGTTATTTTTCGGATCAACGTAGCAAACACACGTTACGCTTTCAAAAAACACAAGCGATTCAGCAGCATGGACGCCCGCTACACATATGAGTATCATGGCGCCCGCTTGCACCAGTAGCTCAGCTGGATAGAGTACTGCCCTCCGAAGGCAGGGGTCGTGGGTTCGAATCCCGCCTGGTGCACCATACGTTGAAACGAGAAAGCCTCAGTCCTTAGGGTCTGGGGCTTTTTTGTGGGTGATGGTCTGCTATTCCTAATCCCGGGGCATCTTGGGCGGCGCATGCCTGAGGCGTGTGATCATGCCCTGAAGCACAGGCAAATCAGCCTGCCAGGCCTACCGGGCGGCCTGTAAGCTCCCCAGAAGCTTTATGGCCAGGTCTTCGGCGAATCAGGCTCTTCGTTCCTCGCCCAATAACACGGCACGCTAAGGCGCGCTCAAGCGGCGTTTTGGACTAGCGCAAGCTATTCGTAAAGCCTTGATCGAGCATGAGGCCTGAGTATTCATGCTTGAAGCAGATCACCTGGGTACGAACTTTCCTGCGGGCAAAACAAAACCCCAACTGCTTTCGCAATTGGGGTTTCGGAATTTAATCTTGACGATGACCTACTCTCACATGGGGAAACCCCACACTACCATCGGCGATGCATCGTTTCACTGCTGAGTTCGGGATGGGATCAGGTGGTTCCAATGCTCTATGGTCGTCAAGAAATTCGGTAGCCAGGTCGTGCTCTCTTGCAAGATCACGCTCCAGCGAATGGGTATGTAATAGATTTGTGTGTTTCGAATTTTCGACAATGTATCGTCTTCACACACCGCAATCTGATGCTCTCTCGAGTAGTCAAATTGCTTGGGTGTTATATGGTCAAGCCTCACGGGCAATTAGTATTGGTTAGCTCAACGCCTCACAGCGCTTACACACCCAACCTATCAACGTCGTAGTCTTCGACGGCCCTTCAGGGGACTCAAGGTCCCAGTGAGATCTCATCTTGAGGCTAGTTTCCCGCTTAGATGCTTTCAGCGGTTATCTATTCCGAACATAGCTACCCGGCAATGCCACTGGCGTGACAACCGGAACACCAGAGGTTCGTCCACTCCGGTCCTCTCGTACTAGGAGCAGCCCCTCTCAAATCTCAAACGTCCACGGCAGATAGGGACCGAACTGTCTCACGACGTTCTAAACCCAGCTCGCGTACCACTTTAAATGGCGAACAGCCATACCCTTGGGACCGGCTTCAGCCCCAGGATGTGATGAGCCGACATCGAGGTGCCAAACACCGCCGTCGATATGAACTCTTGGGCGGTATCAGCCTGTTATCCCCGGAGTACCTTTTATCCGTTGAGCGATGGCCCTTCCATACAGAACCACCGGATCACTAAGACCTACTTTCGTACCTGCTCGACGTGTCTGTCTCGCAGTCAAGCGCGCTTTTGCCTTTATACTCTACGACCGATTTCCGACCGGTCTGAGCGCACCTTCGTACTCCTCCGTTACTCTTTAGGAGGAGACCGCCCCAGTCAAACTACCCACCATACACTGTCCTCGATCCGGATAACGGACCTGAGTTAGAACCTCAAAGTTGCCAGGGTGGTATTTCAAGGTTGGCTCCACGCGAACTGGCGTCCACGCTTCAAAGCCTCCCACCTATCCTACACAAGCAAATTCAAAGTCCAGTGCAAAGCTATAGTAAAGGTTCACGGGGTCTTTCCGTCTAGCCGCGGATACACTGCATCTTCACAGCGATTTCAATTTCACTGAGTCTCGGGTGGAGACAGCGCCGCCATCGTTACGCCATTCGTGCAGGTCGGAACTTACCCGACAAGGAATTTCGCTACCTTAGGACCGTTATAGTTACGGCCGCCGTTTACCGGGGCTTCGATCAAGAGCTTCGCGTTAGCTAACCCCATCAATTAACCTTCCGGCACCGGGCAGGCGTCACACCCTATACGTCCACTTTCGTGTTTGCAGAGTGCTGTGTTTTTAATAAACAGTCGCAGCGGCCTGGTATCTTCGACCGGCATGGGCTTACGCAGTAAATGCTTCACCCTCACCGGCGCACCTTCTCCCGAAGTTACGGTGCCATTTTGCCTAGTTCCTTCACCCGAGTTCTCTCAAGCGCCTTGGTATTCTCTACCCAACCACCTGTGTCGGTTTGGGGTACGGTTCCTGGTTACCTGAAGCTTAGAAGCTTTTCTTGGAAGCATGGCATCAACCACTTCGTGTACTAAAAGTACACTCGTCATCAGCTCTCGGCCTTAGAATCCCGGATTTACCTAAGATTCCAGCCTACCACCTTAAACTTGGACAACCAACGCCAAGCTGGCCTAGCCTTCTCCGTCCCTCCATCGCAATAACCAGAAGTACAGGAATATTAACCTGTTTTCCATCGACTACGCTTTTCAGCCTCGCCTTAGGGACCGACTAACCCTGCGTCGATTAACGTTGCGCAGGAAACCTTGGTCTTTCGGCGTGGGTGTTTTTCACACCCATTGTCGTTACTCATGTCAGCATTCGCACTTCTGATACCTCCAGCAAGCTTCTCAACTCACCTTCACAGGCTTACAGAACGCTCCTCTACCGCATCACCTAAGTGATACCCGTAGCTTCGGTGTATGGTTTGAGCCCCGTTACATCTTCCGCGCAGGCCGACTCGACTAGTGAGCTATTACGCTTTCTTTAAAGGGTGGCTGCTTCTAAGCCAACCTCCTAGCTGTCTAAGCCTTCCCACATCGTTTCCCACTTAACCATAACTTTGGGACCTTAGCTGACGGTCTGGGTTGTTTCCCTTTTCACGACGGACGTTAGCACCCGCCGTGTGTCTCCCATGCTCGGCACTTGTAGGTATTCGGAGTTTGCATCGGTTTGGTAAGTCGGGATGACCCCCTAGCCGAAACAGTGCTCTACCCCCTACAGTGATACATGAGGCGCTACCTAAATAGCTTTCGAGGAGAACCAGCTATCTCCGAGCTTGATTAGCCTTTCACTCCGATCCACAGGTCATCCGCTAACTTTTCAACGGTAGTCGGTTCGGTCCTCCAGTTAGTGTTACCCAACCTTCAACCTGCCCATGGATAGATCGCCCGGTTTCGGGTCTATTCCCAGCGACTAGACGCCCTATTAAGACTCGCTTTCGCTACGCCTCCCCTATTCGGTTAAGCTCGCCACTGAAAATAAGTCGCTGACCCATTATACAAAAGGTACGCAGTCACCCAACAAAGTGGGCTCCCACTGCTTGTACGCATACGGTTTCAGGATCTATTTCACTCCCCTCTCCGGGGTTCTTTTCGCCTTTCCCTCACGGTACTAGTTCACTATCGGTCAGTCAGTAGTATTTAGCCTTGGAGGATGGTCCCCCCATATTCAGACAAAGTTTCTCGTGCTCCGTCCTACTCGATTTCATGACCAAGAGATTTTCGCGTACAGGGCTATCACCCACTATGGCCGCACTTTCCAGAGCGTTCCGCTAATCTCAAAGCCACTTAAGGGCTAGTCCCCGTTCGCTCGCCACTACTAAGGGAATCTCGGTTGATTTCTTTTCCTCAGGGTACTTAGATGTTTCAGTTCCCCTGGTTCGCCTCTTGCACCTATGTATTCAGTACAAGATAACCATCTTATGATGGCTGGGTTCCCCCATTCAGACATCTCCGGATCAAAGTCTGTTTGCCGACTCCCCGAAGCTTTTCGCAGGCTACCACGTCTTTCATCGCCTCTGACTGCCAAGGCATCCACCGTATGCGCTTCTTCACTTGACCATATAACCCCAAGCAATCTGGTTATACTGTGAAGACGACATTCGCCGAAAATTCGATAATACTCAATTAAGAGCAACTCACAAATTTTACCTTAGCCTGATCCGTTACCAGTGAAAGTAACGTTCAGTCTATCTTTCTATCACATACCCAAATTTTTAAAGAACGAACTAGTCAAAGACTAGAAATCAACATTCACCATCTCTCGATGGAATGCTCATTTCTAAGCTTTCAAACTTCAGAAGCAGTAGTGGTGGAGCCAAACGGGATCGAACCGTTGACCTCCTGCGTGCAAGGCAGGCGCTCTCCCAGCTGAGCTATGGCCCCGTATTTCTACAGGCGTTTCCCACACAAAATTGGTGGGTCTGGGCAGATTCGAACTGCCGACCTCACCCTTATCAGGGGTGCGCTCTAACCAACTGAGCTACAGACCCAATTTCGGGCTGCTTCTTTCGTCTTCTTCAATGAATCAAGCAATTCGTGTGGGAACTTATGGAGCAGCTGATGTCGTCGATTAAGGAGGTGATCCAGCCGCAGGTTCCCCTACGGCTACCTTGTTACGACTTCACCCCAGTCATGAATCACACCGTGGTAACCGTCCTCCCGAAGGTTAGACTAGCTACTTCTGGTGCAACCCACTCCCATGGTGTGACGGGCGGTGTGTACAAGGCCCGGGAACGTATTCACCGCGACATTCTGATTCGCGATTACTAGCGATTCCGACTTCACGCAGTCGAGTTGCAGACTGCGATCCGGACTACGATCGGTTTTCTGGGATTAGCTCCACCTCGCGGCTTGGCAACCCTCTGTACCGACCATTGTAGCACGTGTGTAGCCCAGGCCGTAAGGGCCATGATGACTTGACGTCATCCCCACCTTCCTCCGGTTTGTCACCGGCAGTCTCCTTAGAGTGCCCACCATAACGTGCTGGTAACTAAGGACAAGGGTTGCGCTCGTTACGGGACTTAACCCAACATCTCACGACACGAGCTGACGACAGCCATGCAGCACCTGTCTCAATGTTCCCGAAGGCACCGATCCATCTCTGGAAAGTTCATTGGATGTCAAGGCCTGGTAAGGTTCTTCGCGTTGCTTCGAATTAAACCACATGCTCCACCGCTTGTGCGGGCCCCCGTCAATTCATTTGAGTTTTAACCTTGCGGCCGTACTCCCCAGGCGGTCAACTTAATGCGTTAGCTGCGCCACTAAGAGCTCAAGGCTCCCAACGGCTAGTTGACATCGTTTACGGCGTGGACTACCAGGGTATCTAATCCTGTTTGCTCCCCACGCTTTCGCACCTCAGTGTCAGTATCAGTCCAGGTGGTCGCCTTCGCCACTGGTGTTCCTTCCTATATCTACGCATTTCACCGCTACACAGGAAATTCCACCACCCTCTACCATACTCTAGCTCGACAGTTTTGAATGCAGTTCCCAGGTTGAGCCCGGGGATTTCACATCCAACTTAACGAACCACCTACGCGCGCTTTACGCCCAGTAATTCCGATTAACGCTTGCACCCTCTGTATTACCGCGGCTGCTGGCACAGAGTTAGCCGGTGCTTATTCTGTCGGTAACGTCAAAATTGCAACGTATTAGGTTACAACCCTTCCTCCCAACTTAAAGTGCTTTACAATCCGAAGACCTTCTTCACACACGCGGCATGGCTGGATCAGGCTTTCGCCCATTGTCCAATATTCCCCACTGCTGCCTCCCGTAGGAGTCTGGACCGTGTCTCAGTTCCAGTGTGACTGATCATCCTCTCAGACCAGTTACGGATCGTCGCCTTGGTGAGCCATTACCTCACCAACTAGCTAATCCGACCTAGGCTCATCTGATAGCGCAAGGCCCGAAGGTCCCCTGCTTTCTCCCGTAGGACGTATGCGGTATTAGCGTCCGTTTCCGAACGTTATCCCCCACTACCAGGCAGATTCCTAGGCATTACTCACCCGTCCGCCGCTCTCAAGAGAAGCAAGCTTCTCTCTACCGCTCGACTTGCATGTGTTAGGCCTGCCGCCAGCGTTCAATCTGAGCCATGATCAAACTCTTCAGTTCAAACATCTTTGGGTTTTTAAGAAACCCTAAACTTGGCTCAGCAATCGTTGGTTACATCTTTGATTTCTCGCGGAGTAACTTGTGATGCTGATAATCTTGTTGACTATCAGTCTGACTCCACAAGCACCCACACGAATTGCTTGATTCAGTTGTTAAAGAGCGGTTGGTTAAGATCTTTCGTCTCAACCGAGGCGCGCATTCTACAGCAGCCTCTGTTGCTGTCAAGTGGTTATTTTCAGAAGTTTTCAAAGTTTCCTTTGTAACTTCAACCACTTGCGCTTCCGATCACTCGGTAGCGGGAGGCGAATTCTACAGTGATTCAATACTGCGTTGATTCAATACTGCGTCAAGCCTCTTTTGAAACTTTCTTCACCACTTCAAACGTTTGTACATTAAGGACCTTTCCAGCCCTGCTTCAGCAAGGCTGCATCACTTGAAACGGCAGCCCTCCCAACCCGCCTTCGACTGGCGACCCCTACTCGGTCGTCCAGTCAAGATCGTCGTCCCACTCCTCATCATCCTCAAAGTCTTCCTCATCAACCTCCTCTTCTTCTGGGTGGTTAAGGAGAAAATCCTTACGGCTCTCAGTAATTGCCCGTCTTAGTTCCTCCCCTTTTACGGGGCAGTTGAGCATTTGGGCGATGCGATCGATTTTTTTCGCCACGGCTTCCTCCAACGCATCGGCTATGGCCCGATAGTGCGCGCTTTCGGGCCTTGATGCCAAATGGCTGACCACCTGGCAACTCAGTTTTTGCGTAAATCTCCGAGTCGCCCGATGAGGTTTTCGGTTGGGAAGCGAAGATGCAATGCCTTTAACAAAGCATCTGCCGCCGGGGCCTGACCGGCATCCTGCAGGCGAATCACCTCGCGCAATTGTTCATCCAGCTGATTCGGTGGCACCGCGGTACGTTTGCTGACTTTTGATTCCTCAGCCATTCCGGCGTTGATCGATTCGCTCTGCGCGGGCGCAGCAATATCCGCCATCGGCGCAGGGGCCGCCAACGCGCGAGCAGCAGGCGCCGCCTCTTTTTTGGCAACCGGCGCGGACATTTTGGGCGCAGGGGCGAAGTCATAGCTCGGCGCTTGCTCCGGCGTACGTTGCACCAATGCCACCATCAAGGCGACACCCACCAGACTGGCAAACACCACCTGCCAGCGAGGCTTCTGGCAAACCTGAACCCAACGTTGCCAGACGCTTGGCTTCGGCATCGGGGTTTCCCTGTGGGCCACGCCAAGGATCAATGAATCCAGATGAGCCGACGGTTCACCCACCGCATGTTCACGGTAGTGCTTCACCACTTCGTCTTCCGGTGTAGTACGGGCGTCAGTCATGTCAGTACCTCCTCGGCCAGCAGCCGACGCAGTTTTTGCTGGGCGTAGCGCAAACGGCTTTTGACCGTTTCCAGCGGTGTTGCGGTGAGTGTGGCGATCTGCGGCAGGTCGAGATCGCCATGTGTACGCAGCAGGAAGACCTCACGCTGTTCAGCAGGCAGATTTTGCAGGGCCGTTTCAAGACGCTGACTGTCGCGGCTCAGGCTCAACAGAAGCTCCGGATCGGTCGCCTCATCAAATAAGGCGTGAGCCTGTTCGTCATAGCTGTCGTGCAACGGATGGTGGATACCGTGTTTGCGCCAGTGATCGATGAGTCGGTTGCGGGCGATCTGATAAAGCCACGTACGAAAATTCGCCCGACCTTGTGGCTGACTGGTACTGCGTATCAGGCTCAGCCAGGTTTCCTGATAAACCTCTTCGGCCAATTCGGTTTTACCGCTGAGGCCGAGCAGGAACCGGTAAAGTCCCTGCCGATGACGGGCGTATAAAATCTCGAACGCCGGCCCTTCGCCTCCGCGATATCGGGCCAGCAGCGCTTCATCGCTCGGTTCCGGCGCTGACATGTCAGTTGTAGCCTCCTTTAAGTGGCTCGCTGTTCAATGCCGTAGTGGTACGCAGGCTTTGCGCCAGCTCCACCAATTGCACGAACTCTGCACGCAGTCCGAATGGGTCCTCACCCCGCGCACCGCGAGCCAGCGCTTGCGTGTCCTTCAAACTGAAATCACCGGTGTACCGTCCATCCTTGAGTTGCTGGGAAAATGCCGCCACGGCCGCCGCAAATCTCAGGTCATCGCTGGCTTTGGCCGTTTGACTGTTAATGATAGGCCGCTCGATCAAACGACTATTCCCACCCTCCGGTAGCTGATACCGCACTCGTAATATCGCCAGTTCTGCGGTATTCGCCGAAACAACTGCCTCAGGCTGCCCATAACGCAGCGGCTCCAGCCAGCCTTTCTCGCCTTTGGGTACGATTTCATACAGCGCCGTTACCGTGTGTCCTGCACCGATTTCGCCTGCATCGACTTTGTCGTTGCTGAAGTCCTCACGCTTCAACGCCCGATTCTCATACCCCAACAACCGATATTCGCTCACCTGCGCCGGATTGAATTCCACTTGCAGCTTGACGTTCTTCGCCACGACCGCAAGGGTCGAGCCCAGCTGATCGACCAACACCTTGCGCGCTTCACGCAAGTTGTCGATGTAGGCGTAGTTACCATCGCCGGCGTCGGCCAGTTGTTCCATCAGGTGTTCATTGTAGTTATCCACCCCAAAACCCAAGGTCGTCAGAGAGACGCCGGACTTGCGTTTATCCACCGCCATCTGTTTGAGGCTGTCGAAGTCGCTGATGCCGACATTGAAGTCACCGTCGGTGGCCAGCAGGATGCGGTTGATTCCTTTGGGGATAAACGCTTGTTGTGCCATTTGATAGGCCAACTCGATGCCCGACGCTCCAGCGGTCGAGCCGCCGGCGGTCAATTGATCGATAGCTGTACGAATTTTCGCCTTTTCGCGTCCGGAAGTCGGCTCCAGCACCACGCGCGAATCACCGGCATAGACCACCAATGAAACCCGGTCCTGCTCGCGTAATTGATCGACCAGCAATTTCAGGGTGCTTTTGACCAGCGGCAATCCTTCGCGACGATCCATTGAACCGGAGACGTCCACCAGAAACACCAGGTTCGCCGGGGCCAGTTCCGCCACCGCGCGGTCCGACGCCTTGATACCGACGCGCAGCAGTCGGGTATGCGGGTTCCATGGCGACGGCGCCAGCTCAGTGGTCACCCCAAACGGTGAGCCATCAGTGGGTTGGGCGTAGTCATAGGGAAAATAATTGACCATTTCCTCCAGCCGTACCGCGCCTTCGGGGGGCAATCGCCCCTGATTCAACAAACGCCGGACGTTGGCGTAAGCGCCGGTATCCACATCAGCACTGAAAGTCGAGACCGGTGCCTCGGTCACGCTGTGGATGGGGTTGTCCGCCAGCGCTTGGTATTGCTCTCGCTGTTCATCCCGATACCCGGGCGGGAACGACTCAGGTGCAAAACTCGCAACCGGCGCCGGGCGAACGCTGCGCTTGGCCATTGACGCATCCGCCATGCCCACCTCGCTGCGCACCAACTCTTCAAGCTTTACCTCGCTTTGAGCCGGTGGCGACACGTGCGCGGAATCAGGTGTGGAGGAAACGCCGCAACCGGCAACAGCCAATAGCAATCCGCTGACGAATCCCAGGGCTGCCGGGCGAAGGTAAAGCAGAGGGAGGGACATGGGGGGCTGACCTCAGGAGGAAATTGATCCATTCATCCTCTGAGACGAGCCCCCTTTCAGGTTCGGGTTAAACCGGCTGAAAATTAAACTCAGCGGTGATAACGACGTACCACGCTGCTGTTTTTCAGCACATGACCTTTGATCTTTTCCAGCAGTTGCGCGCGCGTAAGCCCGGCGGGCAGGGCCTCTGGAGCAAGGTCCAGTGCGTACAGCTGAATTATGTAGTGATGTGCACTGTCGCCAACCGGCGGGCAAGGCCCGACATAACCGGTGGTGCCTTTGCTGTTGGTGCCACCGACGCCTTCGAGTGCCGACTTTGCCCCGACACCGGCGGGGATCTGGTGAGTGGTGGCCTTGATGCCGTAATGCACCCAATGATCGGCACCCTGCCCCTTCTGCCCATCGGGGTCGTGCATGACCACGGCATAACTCAAGGTACCCTTCGGCCCGTCGTTCCAGTTCAATGCCGGTGACGCGTTGTGTCCGCCACAACCCGGAGCATCGCTGGCCGCGGCCGAGGTAAACAGCCGGTCATCCGTGACACCTGGAATGTTCAGGGTGAAACGTTCTTGGGCTTGCGCCGGAAATTGCACACAAATGGCGACTGCAATGGCCGCCAGCCAAGGGTTCAGAGAGGTCAATCGGGTCATTCCGGAGCACCTTGTGGGGTAGGGCCGTCGTCGGCTTGCGAACTATAGCTGTACCGTTCGTGCGGTGGCAGTGGGAATTGGCTGAACCTCGCATTACGCACCAAACTCTTAAGTGAAACGTCTGTCTGGAGAGCCGTCATGGCACTGCATCGTGTCGCCCGTTTCGCCGATGTGTCTGAAAACCGGGGCCTCGAAGTCCAGATTGAAGACACCAAAATTGTTTTGCTGCGGGTGGGCGATCAATTACGCGCCTATCAGGGTGAGTGCCCGCATGCCGGGGCACCGCTGGCGGAAGGTGCGCTGTGCCACGGACGTTTGATCTGCCCGTGGCACAAAGCGGCGTATCGAATCGAGGACGGTGCGTTGTGCGAGCCGCCGGCTCTGGACAGCCTCAAGCGTTATCCGTTGGAAATACGCGATGGCGACATCTGGGTCGATGACCAGCCGTTTGCCGATGCACACACTCCACCGGCAGACGACGAGCGCACGTTTGTGATCATCGGTGCCGGGGCAGCCGGTACGGCGTGTGCGGCGGCGTTACGCGAAAAGGGCTTCGGTGGCCAAGTGCTGCTGATCGACCGTGAAGCCGACGCCGGATACGACCGCACCGTCCTGAGCAAATTTGTGATTGCCGGGCAGATGCCACTCGAAGAAGTCCCGCCGCTGCGCGATGACGCGTTTTATCGCGAACAGCGGATCGAACGCATGACCGGTGAAGTCGCCAGCCTGGATTCGTCGAATAAAACCGTGCGGCTAACCAATGGTCGATCGCTCAACTATGACGCGGCACTGCTTGCCACCGGCGGCAAGCCCAATCAACTCACGCTGCCTGGCGCCGATTTGCCGCAGGTGTTCGTACTGCGTTCAAAAGATCAGGCAAGCCAGATTCTGCAAGTGGCGAAACCTGGCCAGCGAGTGGTGATCATCGGTGACAGTTTTATTGCGCTGGAGTCCGCCTCAGCCCTGCGGGAGCTCGGGTTGGACGTCACGATCCTGGCCCGGCATGCCATTCCCTTTGCCGCACAATTGGGCGAAGCCGTCGGCAACGCCATTCGCGCCTTGCATGAAAGCAACGGCGTGGTGTTTCACACCGATGGCGAAGCCTTCTATATAGAAGGCACGGACCACGTAGAGGCGGTGTGCCTGGACAACGGTCAACGCTTGCCGGCGGATCTGGTACTGGCCGGCATCGGCGTCAGCCCCGCAACCGAGCCGTTTACCGATTTGCCCAAGGAAAAAGACCGGTCGCTGAAGGTCGACGGCGGCATGCGCGTCACCGACGGGTTGTGGGCGGTAGGTGATATCGCGACGTTCCCGCTCAACGGCCAGCCTCAGCGCATCGAGCATTGGCGTCTGGCCCAGCAACAGGCGCGGATCGCCGCCGCGAATATGCTGGGCGCTGACGAGCATTACCTCGACGTGCCGTATTTCTGGACCTGGCACTTCGGCAAAAACTACGACTACCTCGGCCACGCCGAAGCCTGGGACGAGGTCGAGTTCAAGGGGGATCCGAACCATCCACCCTTTATCGGCTTGTTCGGCAAAAACGGCGTGGTGGCTGCCGCAGTTGCCTGCGATGAAGAACGGGCGATGGCGCTGCTGGCCGAACGCATGAAACAGCCACTGTCGGTGGACGAGGCGTGGCAGTTGATTCGGGACATTGGGTAGCGGGCACACACCCGACAGCAAAACGCCCGAACTGCGGGAGTCGCAGAGGTCGGGCGTTTTATTCAGCCGTGGGATTTATTCCTGGATTTCGGCACCGCCACCGAGCTTGCTCATCACGAAACCGACAAACTCTTCAACGGTCATTTTCTGGCCATTGAATTCCACCTGATTGTTGGCGTAATGCAACTTGCTGACAACGTTGTTGCCGTCCAGTTTGGCGAGCTGCGTGCCGACCGCCATGCTGCTGAACATGTCGGCAGTGGCGGTGGCCTGGTCGGCGATGAGCTTGGCATCGGTCTGACCGTCCAGTTGGCTTTGCACGGTGAGTAAATCGACGAGCATCGGCTTGGACACCTGCACGTTGATATCCAGCAGTGCGATCAACTGTTGGGTCAGTTGATCAGGCGGCAAGTCCATGGACTGCGGTTTGGTCAGGTCAAGCACCAGGTTGGCGCGGCTTTCACCATTGGTCGTGTTGAACGACAGGTTTTCCAGCGCCACTTGCGGGCCAGCAGCCAATAGCTTTTCGAGACCGGTTTTGACTTGCGCCTCCTCGGCCGGAGTCAGGACCAGTTCAGGAGAGGGCAGACCCGCAGCAGCAGCCTCTGCGGCCGCTTTCTCGTAAGGCTGCAGTTTGGTCTGATAGATCTGCATCAGCGACATGGTGGCCGGGATATCGAGGTTCTTCAGGCTCATGGCCATTTGCGCAGAGCCGACGGTCTTGCCGTTCAACGACACTTCACCCACCTTGTAGTCGGCACGTCCCGAAGCGCTGGTGCCCGACTCCTCGGTCTGGTTCTTCATTTCAAATTTCTTGATGCCCAGTACCGATTGCTTGGGGCCGAAAGTAGTTTTGCTGTCCGTCAGCTCAAGGGTGTTCTCGCCGGTGTAGTAGCCGTAGGTGCTTTTAACCAGGTTGCTGGCCAGGGTCAGGCCAGTGAGCTCGACCTTCACCGGGGTTTGATCTTCAGCCACGGTGCTCAGTGTCAGGCTGTCCATGTAGCCGTTGGCCTTGAGCTTTTGGACCTGGGGGCTGGCGTCGACGTCGAGGTTCAAACCGGTGAATTTCAGGTTGGACTTGTCATCCAGCGCAACGTCCAGCGGCTGCAACTGGAGGGTGCCGCTGGTGGAGTTGTCGTAACCGATGTTGACCACGCCGGTGAGCGGCGATTTGTCTTTGGCGGCGGCAAACCACTTTTCGGTGAGCGACGTGCGTTCAAGTTCGTAGTGACTGGTGGCCATGACCGGCAACCACTTCAACGCGACCAGGCGCGAGAACGGCAGCGGACCGTGTTCGATGTGGTCGACAAACTGCAATTCAACCGGGGTTTCACCAAACATCTCGCCTTCGCCTTTAAGGCGGTAGTGCGCGGTACTGCTGAACACGTGGCGCTCAAGCGACACCAGCTCCAGCGATGCCGTGCCATTGGAACCTACCAGCGCGGCCTTCAGCTCTTTGTTAGCGTCGGCGATCGAGGTGTTCAACACGCCTTCGATTTTGCTCCCGGTGAACCAGGCACCCCCCGCGCTGATTGCGCCGATGGCTACGACAATTCCAAGAAGCACGCCTGCTGATTTATTCATGAATGACCCAGTCAATATCCGTTGTTTGAAGGTGTGGTCGTCTTCCCTGAACCCATGACGGGTTGCGGCTCGACTCCGCTAAATAGCTAAATAAAAGTGGAGTGGAGATTAGCACTCGGCGCGACGGGCGGCCCAATGATTAAAGGTTAAAGAGTGTCTATGGACTACTCAGGACGGTTGAGCGTTTCGACGGATATGAAATCGCCATCGCGAGCAGGCTCACGCCTACAAAGGTTATGTGTCGTTCACAGAACCCTTGTAGGCGTGAGCCTGCTCGCGATGGCGTCACTCCCGCCAACAAAAACTCAGGAATACTGCACTTCCATCTCATCCAGCTGATGATCAAAGCTCTTGAGCCGTGCCGTCCACGTATACACCAGCACTTCAAAATCCCGATTGATCACCGCCCCGCCCGTCACTTCGGCGCGCGGGTCGCAAACGTCCAGTTGATAGCGTTCTCGCGCCATGGCAGTGGCGACATCCGAGAGTTCACGGGCATTGTTCAGCCAGTGCCAGTCCTCCTCGGACACCTGTTTATCCAGTGCCAGGCATTGTTTCTTCAAGGTCTCGAGGCTTTTTTCCAACGGTGTGCCGGTGAGCTCGCCCATGACTTCCTGGAAGGTGCGCCCCGGCTGCCAGTAGCTGCCCCAGAAATATTGGTCAAACACCGTTTCGACACGACGCAACGCCACCTTGGTGTCCCAGATCAGCACCAGGGTTTTGCCTTGTTCGAGTTGTCTTTTTTTGATGCGCTGGCCCTGGACTGAAGCCCAGGCCACCACCACGATTGCCATCACGGCAATCAGCGCACTGGCGCTGTCGAGAAACACCAGAGCCTTGTCGATCTGGTGGGCCAGCATGATGCCGTAGAAATAGGTGGCCGACAGCAAAACCAATGCCGCAATAGCGCACCAAAAGCCAGGAGCATAAGGGTTTTTCATTATTAGAGTCCCCATGACCAACGCGAGCCTTGATTGATGAAATCAGAACGTGACTTCATCAAATCAAAGCATAGCAACGGCCTCAGGGTTTGCTGGCGTTCGAACCTTGCGTTCGTCCGCTTTCCCAGCCACCGCCCAGCGCGAGGAACAAATCGATCTGGCTGGCGGCAACCTGGGTGTTGGCCGCGCCCAGTTGCGCCGTGACATCCGTGTAGGTGCGGGTCGCTTGCAAGTCCGCCAGGAACGAAGCGCGGCCGGCCTGGAAGAAACGGTGCGTCTGGTCCGCTGCCAGTCTTGCCGATTGCTCGGCGTCTGCCAGGGCGTCACGACGCTGCAACAATGCGGTGTACTGGACCAGGCTGGTCTGGGTTTCGCGAATGGCGTTGAGCACCACCCCATCGAAATGCGCCAGTGTCGCCTGGGTCACCGCTTCGGCTTCGCGGATGCGTGCCCGGGCGCCGTTGGTCGGCACGTTCCAGGTCAGCGACGGACCAAAGCCCCAACGGTTGGTGGACGGGTCACCGAGATCGTCGAGGATACCGACGGTGCCGATGGTCGCGCCGATGCTGATGTTCGGGTACAGCTCACCCGTGGCGACGCCAATCCCGGCCGTCGCGGTCGCCAGCCGGCGCTCGGCCTGCCGCACATCGGGACGACGCTTGAGCAACGCGGCGCCATCGCCCACCGGAATCAATTGCGCGATTTTCGGCAGCTCGTCGCAGGTGGCGGTGCCGGCCGGCAGTTGATCCACCGGCTTGGCCAGCAACATTGACAGGCGATACAGCCCGGCCTGACGCGAGGCCTCATAGCGCGGCATGTCGGCGCGCAAGGATTTGAACTGGGTTTGCGAACGGGTGACCTGTGTTTCATCACCACGTCCGGCATCGCGCAGACGCTGGATCAGCGTGGTGCTCTGGGCCTGCAGGTCGAGGGAGTGCTGGGCAATCTCGCGCTCTTCATTGGCGGCGCACACCTGGGTGTAGGCCCGGACCACGTCGGCCACCACGGTGATGCGAGCCGTATCGGCAGCGGCCTGCGTCGCATCGGCGTTGGCCTTGGCCGCTTCGATGCCGCGCTGCAACGTGCCGAACAGATCGAACTGGTACGACGCGCTGATGCCGATATCTCCGACGTTGGCCACCGGCACTTTTTCCGGAATCAGGAACGCCTGGCCGGACTCCTGCAATCTCTGGGCGCCCATCTTCACGCCGCCGCTCCAGCCACCCGCCGCTTCTGCCTCATCGACCTGAGCGCGAGACCGCAACAGACTGGCCGCCGCCACGCGCAAATCGGTGTTGGACGCCATGGCCTGCTGCACCAACTGGTCGAGTCGCGGGTCCTTGTACAGGCGCCACCAATCGGCCGGCACCGGTGCGGACACCACCGTTTTACCGTCGACCGCCAAATCACCCTGCAAATCGGGTCGATGGACCGCCGCCTCTTCGGGCAAATGATAATCCGGCCCGACCATCTGACACGCCGACAGCAGCAAGCCTAATCCGGCGACCGCCAAACCCGAGGCCTTGCTCATTGCGCCGGCTCCCGCTTCTGATCGTCGATGATCGATACCGTGGCGGTACGCCCGGCGATCATGCGGAAATCTTCAGGTACATCATCAAAGACAATTCGCACCGGAATCCGCTGTGCCAGGCGCACCCAACTGAACGCCGGGTTGACGTTGGGCAGCAGGTTATTGCCGATGGTGCGGTCGCGGTCTTCGATGCCGGCGACGATGCTTTCCACATGGCCGCGCAGGCGCGCGCTGTCACCGATTACGCGGATGTCGACACTCTGGCCGACGTGAATGCCGTTCAGCTTGGTTTCTTCGAAATAGCCGTCGATGTGGAACGAATTACTGTCTACCACCGACAACACCGGCCGCCCGGCCGTGACGAACTCTTGCGCACGCGGCGCACGGTCGTTGATGTAGCCGTCGACCGGGCTGCGGATGGTCGAGCGGTCCAGGTTCAATTGAGCACTGTCCACCGCCACTTGAGCTTCCATCAACGCAACTTCAGCGCGCGCCACCCGGGACTGGCTTTCTTCCAGCTGTTCGCCAGGCACCAGATTGCCCAGACCACGGTTACGCTTGGCTTCGCGTTGCGCCTGCGCCAGGGTTTCCTGACGGTCGGCGACTGCCGCTTTGGCTTGGCGCAAGGCCAGCTTGAAGCGGTCCTGATCAATGCTGAACAGCACCTGGCCACGTTTTACCCACTGGTTGTCGCGCACATCCACTTGCTGGATCAGCCCGGAGACGTCCGGGGCGATTTGCACGATGTCGGCACGGATATGCCCGTCGCGGGTCCACGGCGCAAACATGTAGTACATCACCATGCGCCAGACCACGACGACGGCGAAGGTCACGATCAACAGGGTCAGCACCACGCGACCCAAGGTCAAAAAAGGTTTTTTCATGTCATCAGGTATCGACTGAGTGAGTCCACGGCGCCGAGCAGCAAAGCGTAGAGAGCCACGTTGAACAATGCCCGGTGCCAGACCAGACGGTAAAAGTGCAAGCGCATCAGCAACCCGTGCACCAGCAGGAACAACACATACGTAATGCCCATCAATACCAGCAGCGTGGGCAAGAACACCCCGCTGATGTCCACATCACCGATCATAAAGGCGCTCCATCGATGCCATGGGGCAGCGGTTCTTCGAGTTCACCCGAGCTTACGAATTCCACACCCGGCAACAACGCCAGACGCAGGCCGCTCAGGGCATGCAGCAAATTCAGACGGGTGTCCTCATCACAATCCACATCCAGCGATCGGCGGGCGCGGTCGAGGGTCATCAGCAACGGGCCCGGTGCCGGCAGACGCTCCCCGGCCTTCAGGCAGGCCTTGAAATACTCGCCGACTTCCGTCACTACCTGATGCAGCAGCGCTCGCGGCACTCCGTCCACTCGCGGTGTGTAAGCCAGCAGATCGAGCACGTTCAGCGCCACACGCACCTCACGCAACGCGATGCCGGTGTCCTGGCCGGTCATGGCCAGACGCGGCAAGTGCTGCATCAAACGATCGAGCACCTGTACGCCCAATTGCCGGTGCTCGGCCAGATTGGCCGGTTCTGTGAGGCTGACGATGTCGCGCCAACTGAACCGGGTCAGCCGCTTGGCCGCCAGCTCCGCACCGAACGGCCGGGCGATCAGGGTCCAGATAAAGGCAAACAACAGCCCGATGGGACCGGCCAGGTTGGAGTTGGCGAAGCTGAGGAAGTCCGCATCGTAGGCGCCCTGAATACTGATAAAGGACGAGGTGTTGACGAGGGTCAGCAGCATGCCCAGGTAAAACTGCGGCTTGACCGTCAGGGTGCCGATGCAGATAAACGGCACGGCAAACGCCAGCACCAACATCGGGAAGTCGTGCAGGTTGGGCAGCACCAGAAACAGGTAAAGGCTGGCCAGCACCACCGACATCGCGGTCCAGAAAAAGAACCGGTAAATCTGCGGCGCCGGGTCATCCATCGAGGCGAAAAAGCTGCACGCCACGGCGGCGAGAATCACTGCCGAGCCGCCGTCGGTCCAGCCGAGCAGAATCCACAACACTGAAGCAACGATGATGGCCAGGACCGTGGATGCCGCCGAGTAGAGCATCAGGCCACGGTCGAGAAACGGCGACAGGCGACCGAGGCGCCAGTGGCGATACACCGCGCGCCAGCTGTCCTGGCTTTCGCACTCGATGGCGTATTGCAGGCTGCGGCAGTCCTGCCACACATCGATCCACTCGCCGAGGCGATACAGTGCGTTGGAGAACAGCAACTGCTTGCGATCATTCAGGGCTTCGGCGGACGGTTGCAGGGCTTCAAGCTGGTCTTTCAGCGATTGCCAGCGGCCGAGATCGGCGTCTTTGTAATTGAGCCATTCGGTGGTGGCGGCCAACAGCGGTGCGAATTTTTCGACCAGCTCCGGCGTGCGCCGCTCAAGGGCATACAGGGCATCGTCGAGGGCGTCGATCACCGGTAACAGGTGAATCATCCGCCCGCGCAGCTCTTTGGTATTACGTACGGTCTGCGCTCGCGCGCCCTCGTGCGGCAGCTGGCCGATCATCAATTCCAGCGTGTTGAAGGTCGTCACCATGGCGGAACGCAGCGCGCTGACTTCGTCTGGCTGCACCGTGCGGCTAAGGAACCGCAAACTGTACGTCGAGGCATCGGCAAACCATTTGCTCACCGCATCGTTGAACACCGGCGCCAGCCGCCGAGGCCAGAACATGGCACCGACCACCGCCGCCACGGCGATGCCAAGAAAGATCTCTTCAGTACGCGCTTCCGCCACGTCCCAAACCCCCAGCGGGTTGTTCACCACCGGCAGGGCGATCAGCGGCAAGGTGTAACCGGCGAGCATCAAGGCGTAGTTGTTGGCGGTACGCAGGTGCAAGGACAGGAACAGCAGGATCCCGGTCCACAGCGCGATGACCACCACCAATACGTAAGGGCTCTGGACGAACATCGGCACGAAAAAAACCGCCGCCGCCGCCCCGAAAAAAGTACCGATCGCGCGGTACAGAGCCTTGGAACTGGTCGGGCCGACAAAGGGGCTGGAAACGATGTAAACCGTGGCCATCGCCCAATAGGGACGCGGCATTTGCATGAGCAGGGCGATGTACAACGCGATCATCGAGGCGGCAAAGGTGCGCACACCGTAGAACCAGTCCCGCGCCGAAGGCATACCGGTGAAAAATCCGCTCAAGGGTTGACCACCGACGGCGCATTGGCCGCTTCAAAGGCTCTCAATACCCGTAGCGTAGCTTCCAGATCGCTTTGGTCGATGCCTTCAAGCACTTCATGGCGCAATCGCACCAGCTCGATTTCGACGGCCTGCACCAATTCACGTCCGGTGTCGGTCAGGCTCAGGCACTTGGCGCGCCGGTCATGGGCATCTTCGGTGCGGCAGACATAACCGCTATGACACAACTGATCGAGCAACCGCACCAGGGACGGGCTCTCCATCCCGGCGGCATGGGCCACCGTCACCTGCCGCACACCCTCGCCCAGACGCCCGATCATCAAGAGCGGAACGGCGCAGGCTTCGGAGATTCCATAGTTGACCAGCGTGGTCTGGCAGATTTTTCGCCAATGCCTGGCGGCCACCACCATGGAGCTGCTGATGTTCATCTGGAGAGCGTCGAGGTTCTTCGGCACGAGGGAAAACACACACTGTTAGTTTGCTAACTATCAATATGGCATTTGGAGGGAAAGGCGGTCAAGTTTTGAAACAAATTGATGGTCATCCGTCGCAGGATGTTGAGCATGAAATCAATTTAGTACTGACGATGTATATACTTCGTCAGTATGTGATTTGAGGACATAGCGATGTCAAAGCAAGCCGTTTTTACGATGAAACTTGAATCTGAACTGCGCGAACAATTTATGGCCGAGGCAGAAGCCTCTCATCGCCCCGCTTCGCAAATCGTCAGAGATATGATGCGCCAGTACGTTCAAACACAACGAGAGTCGCGCGAGTACGAGGCGTTCCTGCAAAGGAAAGTCGACAGCGCGCGTATTTCCATGCAGGCCGGAGAGGGCTTGAGCAACGATGAAGTCGAAGCGCAGTTCGCGGCCAGGCGTGCACAGGCGGCCAAAAAAGGATGAGGATAATCTGGACGCCCGCAGCAGCACAGGATCGTGCAGAGATTTGGGATTACTTGTATGAACTCAATCCGATTGCCGCCATTGACATGGACAACCGCTTGCGCGATGCCATTGCTCGCCTTGCGCAACACCCCGAAAGCGGGCCAGCCGGAATCATTGCAGGTACTCGTGAGTTGATTCCCCACCAGAGCTATCGTGTGGTTTACCAACCAGAATCGGACGCTATCTGGATACTGGCACTGGTCCACACCTCCAGACTGTGGCCACCCAACAGTTAGATCTTCACACCCCCCGCCCCTTCCTCAACAACACATCCAGTTGATCCACCACTTCCGCCCAATCCGCGTCATCCAGAATATCGTCCCGCAAAAACTGCGCCTGGCTCTTGCTCCAGAAAAACGCATCCGCCAGGTGCAATTCGGGCTTGAGCGGTGAGTGGGTGGCGATGAATTTATCAATGCTCTCGGCGTCATCCGCCAGGCCGAGTTGTTTGAACAGATTGGGCAGTGTGTGGATGGGGGATTCCATGTCGGGCTCCTTTAGAAATGAATAGCTCGCTCCCACAGCAATTGCGTGAACCCTGTGGGAGCGAGCTTGCTCGCGATGACGGCAGCATTGACGACACAACACTCAGTCACTCAACTCCCGCACCTCGGCATGCGGCACCATTCTCAGGAATTCCGGCATGTCCATGCGCAGCAGGTTGATGTGGTTGCCGGCTTCCACATAGACGTCTTTCTGCCGGGTCAGCAGCGGGTCGATCACCACGTCCAGCCCATAGGCCTCGCCCAGGGCAGGTATGGCACCGCGTTCACAATCATCAAACAGGTGCGGCAAGTTGCTTTCCCGCGAGACCTGCCATTCGCCGCTGTTGCGGACTTTGCTCAGGTCCAGGTGACGGCTGGCGGGCAGCACCGCCATCAGGTAATGACCGTGGTGGTCGTCGAGGATGACCGACTTGGCCACCCGTTCTGCTGGAATGCCCGCAAGCCGTGCTGTTTCCAGGCTGCTGGCCGAATGGGGGTGGGCGACGATGTCATATTCACATTGAGCCGTTTCAAGGCTTTTCTGCACGGTTCTTGCCATTCGCATGATGCACCTCGGTGTCCGCACCCGTGACGGGCGGACGATGGTTAATGCTTTTCTCCGTAGTGAAAGTCTAGGCCCGCCGGCACAAACCGGGGTGAAATCCGCCCATCGGACGCCGTCCAAAACCGTGCAGAATCCAGATAAGCCGCAGCTCTACTAAACTGTATACAGAGCCACTTCAAGACTCTCGCGGAGGGTCACGTGAATACGCGTTGCTTCGCCGTTGCACTGCTGTTGGCGTTGAGCGGATCGGTGTTCGCCGCCGATACCGTCGTGCTGCTGATGCCAAACCCCATCGGGATCTGGCTGATCACATTCGGCATCGCGTTTCTGATTGCCGAGGCGGCGTTGCCCAATTACGGCGTGATCGGTTTGGGCGGCATCGTCATGTTCGTGATCGGTGCGGTGATTCTGACCAATACCGAGGTGCCTGTACCTTTGATGATCGGCCTGGGACTGGTGAGTGCCCTGTTGCTGATTTTCCTGCTGATCCACGCCCTGAAAACCCGACCGCGCCGCACGGTCAGCGGCGATGCGGGGTTACTGGGCAGTGTGACGCCGATCCTGTCTTTATTGCCCGGCAATGCGTGTAGTGGCTGGGTGCATCTGCAAGGGGAGCGCTGGCAGGTTTCAAGCTCGACTCCGCTACAGCCGGGACAACACGTGCGGGTGGTGGCGCGAAAAGGACTACTGTTGCAAGTGGCCGCGACTGACGCGGCGCCAGCTGGAGAATAGTCATGGGCCTGCAAGTAGGTTTCGCCGCACTACTGCTTCTGGTGATTGCACTGGCGGGGTCAACCTTCCGCATCCTGCGCGAATACGAGCGCGGCGTGGTGTTCCAGCTCGGGCGCTTCTGGCAGGTCAAGGGCCCGGGGTTGATCCTGCTGATCCCGGTGGTCCAGCAAATGGTCCGCGTCGACTTGCGGACTATCGTCCTCGATGTACCGCCGCAAGATGTCATCACCCGCGACAACGTTTCGGTCAAGGTCAACGCGGTGCTGTATTTCCGCGTGCTCGACCCGCAGAAGGCGATCATTCAGGTCGAGGACTTCCTTACGGCCACCAGTCAATTGGCCCAGACCACGTTGCGGGCGGTGCTGGGCAAGCATGAGCTCGACGAGCTGCTGGCCGAGCGCGAACGGTTGAACATCGACATCCAGCAAGTGCTTGACGCCCAGACCGACGCCTGGGGCATCAAGGTCGCCAATGTCGAGATCAAACATGTGGACCTTAATGAATCGATGGTCCGCGCCATCGCTAAACAGGCCGAAGCCGAACGGGAGCGCCGGGCCAAGGTGATCCACGCCGAAGGTGAATTGCAGGCCTCGGAAAAACTCATGCAGGCCGCCGAAATGCTTGGCCGGCAGCCGGGGGCCATGCAGCTGCGTTACATGCAAACGTTGAGTTCGATTGCCGGGGACAAGAGCTCGACCATCGTCTTCCCGCTGCCGATCGAATTGCTCAAGGGGATGGCGGATTTGTCCTCGAAGCCATAAATACTTGCCATCGCTTCAATGCAATACGAACAACTGCGCGTCAGCCCCGCCTGCCCGCGTTTTGTCAACGCTCTGCCAGCCAGCGGGCAACGGCGAGAATTCGCCCGGCACATCGACGGTACTGATCAACCACACGCGATGAGTGCCTTTGGGCAAACTGTCGAGGCGGTCCAGATAAATGTCCTGGGTTACCAGCGTGCCAAAACCATAGGCATTCGGCCGACCCGACTTGCCATTGGCGTGCGGTGGGGTATACAGCAGTGGTTGAGTGGGCGCGCGGTTGTAATAGACGTAGCTGAGGTACCAGAGCATGTCGCTGGTCACGATTCGGTCACCCGCCACAAAGTGCCGGTTTACGTAATCGACCATAACGTTGATCTGATCGTTGGTGTCGACCCTGGTGTTGTTGTTCAAACCCACCAGTTCGATGCCGACAAAAAGCATCAGCACGGTCAACGCCAGCACCCGCAAACCTGAATAGAGGCGATCAATGGCTAACGCGACAATCATCGGCAACCCCAGCATATAAGCCGTCAGGTAGCGTTCGACGAAGACGGGGGTGATGAACGAAACGCCAAACACCAACAGTAACGGCAGCGCCGCGCAGCTCACCAGCAGAACACTGCCGCGAATGACGCTACGGTCCCGCGCCAGCGCCACGCCGGTGATGGCCAGCAGCGCCAGCGGCATCGTGATAAAAATCGGCGTCGGCAGGGTTTCACCGTCGTCCTGGGTCAACATCGACCAGATCATCGACGGCAACGAGCCCAGCGTGACCGGCAACTCCCACCCCACATCGCCATTGGCCTTGAGCTGATCCAGGTGCTGGATCAGATCGATCAGGTTCGGCACCCAAGGCAGGTAAAGCAGCACAATCGCGCCATTGGCCAGCCACCAGCCGGGGCGTTGAATCACACGCAATCGGTATATTGGCAGGACACGAATCAGCCCAAGGTACAGCCAGTGGCACAACACGCACAGGGCGGTGAAATAGTGGGTGTAGAACGCGGCACTCATCAACAGCACGTACGCCACCAGATAGCGCGTGCGCCGGGGATACCTGATCCAGTAGACCAGCGCGATCGTGGCACCGATCAGCCACAGGCCCAGCAGCGAATACATCCGCACTTCCTGGCTGTATCGCACCGCCGTCGGCAGCAGCGCCAGCAGAAAACCGGCCAACAACGCGGCACGCCGGGTGGCGATCAAGTCCATCAACCAGACGCCAAGCCACACCGTAACGATGCCGGGCAGAGCGCTGAGGCAGCGGATTGAGAAGATGCCGTCGCCGAACACTTCGATCCAGCCATGCAGCAAAAGGAAATACAGCGGAGGGTGCACATCATGGGCGGCATGCACCCAAATATCAGCCAGTGAATACTGGCTCAGCAGCAGGCTCGACCCTTCGTCACCCCAAATCGCTGCCGCCGTCAGGTCGTAAAAACGCACCAACGCGGACAACGCCAGGATCGGCAACAGCCAGTGCTCCTGCGCCCAGCGTAACCAGCGCTTTACAACCGCCCACCCGCCGGGCACCGCGTGCGGTTCCTGGGTACCGCCAAGCGATGTTTCTCTGTGCGCTAGCATTCGCTCCCCCTGCAACTGGCTCGAAGTCACCAAGCCTGGTGATTACTTTAAGGCCGCGCAGGTTCGTCGTCGATGCTGGCTTTACGACCAACGCCGTCGCTGAACGTATCTCCCAGAGGGATGAGTGGAGGTTTGGACCGCACGGGTGACGTCAGTGGAGGTTGGTTAGTGGATGGAAATGTGTTGTTTAAAAAAGACAAACTTTTCAAAGTTATTGATTGTTCCCCTATCGAATCGGGTAATCGGTAAGGAATCCCACACAACAGTAGGAGCCCTCATTCAAATGACGTGAATGACGCACTCAATTTAGGGTCAGCCCACTACTCAACCCCGCACGCAGAGATTCAGTTCTCTGGCAGCTGGGGTGAAAAAACCGGCTTCGCAGACTGTGTGAAAACCTAGCAATCTGCGCAAAGCTCAAAGAAAATGCTCCGTATCGAAAGATACGGAGCATTTTTCGTTATGGCTTACATCCAAGGTGAGTCCCGTAGCCAGACCAGTCTGTTCCCGGTCTCGCTGGAAGAACTGATCCCCGAGGATCATCTCGTTCGGGTTATTGACCTGTACGTCGCCAAGCTGGATCTGGTGCAACTGGGCTTTGATAAAGCGCTGCCCAAAAGCACAGGTCGTCCTTCTTATGATCCTGCCGATCAGCTCAAGCTCTACCTCTATGGCTATTTTCAGCGGATTCGCTCATCGCGGCGTCTCGAAGCCGAGTGCCAGCGCAACATCGAAGTGATGTGGCTGATCAACCGGCTTAAGCCCGACTTCAAGACCATCGCCGACTTTCGCAAAAACAACAAATCCGCCTTTGTGGCGACGTGCGGTGCCTTCGTCCGGTTTTGCCGCATGGCCGGTCTGATCGCAGGAGACTTGGTGGCCATCGACGGCAGCAAGTTTCAGGCAGTCGCTTCCTCGCGGCGCCATATGAACCTCAAGCAACTCAAGCGTCAGGAAGAAAAACTGGATAAGCGCATCGCTCAGTATCTGGCCGAACTGGATGAGGCTGACAGGCTCGATGCGGGAGAGGTGATTGATCGCGGCGCGATCAAAACAGCACTGGTGCAGCTTAAAGTTCGCCAGCAGGACAATCAGAGCTGCCAAGCGCTGATGAACTCGATGGGCCTGGAGCAGTTCAACACCCACGAAAGCGATGCCCGAATGATGCGCACGCCCAAGGGGCCGCGTGTGTCCTATAACGTGCAGAGCGCCGTGGATGCCAAGCATTGCCTGATTCTGCATCATGAGGTTACCCAGGATGGCGACGACCGCAAGCAACTCGAACCAATGGCTAAAGCCGCCAAAGAACAGCTGGAACAAGATGCCCTGACCGTGACTGCCGATGCCGGCTACTCCAACGGCCAGCAGTTTCAGGCCTGCGAGGAGGCTGCGATTACCGTTTATGTGCCGCCCAACCGCTCGGTCAATCCTGGTGGTGAGGACTTTTTTGAGCGCAAAGACTTTATCTACGAAGCCGAACACGATCGTTATCAGTGCCCGGCAGGCAAGTGGTTAACGCTCAAACAGCGCCACAAGGGCGATCGGATCTATCAGGCAGATGTCAGCGACTGCGCCGCCTGCCCGCTCAAATCCCAATGCACTGGCGCTCAGCGCCGCTACGTCTCACGCCACGCCCATGAAGAAGCCTTTGAGCGAATGGAGCAACGAATGCTGGCCCATCCGCAGATGATGGCCAACCGAAGATCCATTGTTGAGCACCCCTTCGGCAACCTGAAGCAATGGCTGTTTGGCAATGCTCGCTTCCTGTTGCGTCAACTGGAGGGCGCGAGAGCGGAAATGGCCTTGGCAGTGAGTGCCTACAACCTAAAACGCGCAATTAGTGTGCTCGGGGCCCGCCAATTGATGGCGTTAATGGGCTGAAAGGCTTTTTTCGCCTGTCGCCCGCACCAAAACAAACGCCCCGAACAAGTCGGGGCGTTTGTTGGGCCGGCCTTCAGCGCGTTTTCACACAGTCTGTTCGGCCGGTTTTTTCGTTTCTGAGGATTGGAATTGTGCGTACTGCGTTATTCGTCGACGGTAACAACGTCCAGCGATTCCCCGGTCGAGTTCTCGACAAACTGCTCCTGAGTCGCCAGCAATGCGCCCTGCACGGTCATCTGAATGAAAAAGGAAAACCAGACACCGAAAAACTTAACGCTGCATCCCCCACCGCTTCACCGTCACCCGCTCCAACGTGTCGAACACCAGGTTCTCCACCAGCAACCCGATCAGGATCACCACCGCCAACCCGGCAAAGACCTTGTCGGTGTACAGCTCATTGCGGTTCTGAAAGATGTACCAGCCCAACCCACCCTTGCCGCTGGTGGCGCCAAACACCAGTTCTGCGGCGATCAACGTGCGCCATGCAAACGCCCAGCCGATTTTCAACCCGGCGAGAATCGATGGCAGCGCGGCCGGAATCAGGATGAACAGCACGAAGCGCATGCCCTTGAGGCCGTAATTGCGTCCGGCCATGCGCAAGGTTTCCGAGACACCGAGAAACCCGGCATAGGTGTTCAGGGCCAAGGCCCACAGCACCGAATGCACCAGCACGAAAATCAGACTGTTCTGCCCCAGACCGAACCACAGCAACGCCAACGGCAACAACGCAATCGCCGGCAGCGGGTTGAACATCGAGGTCAATGTACTGAGCAGGTCGCGACCGAACTGGGTCGATACCGCGAGGGTGGTCAGCGCGAACGCCAGGACGATGCCGATCAGGTACCCCTTGAGCAACACCACCAACGAAATCCAGACTTTGCCCAGCAGTTCACCACTGAGCAAGCCGTCGTACAGCGCACTAGCGGTTTGCACAAAACTCGGCAGCAACAGGTCGTTGCCTTGAACCCGGGCGACCACTTCCCACAGCACCGCCAACAACACAAGAATCAGGCTTTTACGAATCCAGCCCTGCTGCCACAGGCGTTGACCGAGCGGTAATTCACGCTCCAGCGGTACGCTTGTCAGCGGCTGTAAAACGGTTTCAAACTCTTCACGCGCAGATGATAAATGGCTCATCGGGCAGTCCTCTCAATGGCTCAATAAGCGATGCGAATGTCGGCGAAATCCAGCTCGCGTGCGGTTTCCGGCGACTGGCCTTCATCGAACAACAACCGATGAATGCGCCGCGCCGATTCCTGGAAAGCCACGCCGCCAAGGCTGTGCAAATCGTATTGATGGCTGTGGACTTCCGCCCGCACGCGCCCAGGGTGTGGCGACAGCAGCAGAATGCGATTGCCCACCACCAGCGCTTCTTCGATGGAGTGGGTGACGAACAGCAACGTGAAGCGCACCTCCTCCCAGAGCAGCAGCAATTCTTCCTGCATCTTGCGGCGAGTCAGTGCATCGAGAGCGGCGAAGGGTTCGTCCATCAGCAGGATTTTCGGTTGCATCGCCAGCGCCCGGGCAATCGCCACGCGTGCTTTCATGCCGCCGGACAACGTGTGCGGATAGGCATCGGCAAACGCCGCCAGACCGACCTTATCGAGGTAGTGCAGCGCCCGTTCTTCAGCCTCTTTGCGCTTCAGGGTTTTCGACGCCAGCAGCGGAAACATCACGTTCTGTTTGACGGTTTTCCACGGAGGCAGTTGATCGAATTCCTGGAACACCACGATCCGGTCCGGCCCCGGTGCGCTGACGGTCTGGCCTTGCAGGCGAATCTCGCCTTCACAGGGCTCAATGAACCCGGCGACCGCTTTGAGCAACGTCGATTTGCCGCAGCCGGAAGGGCCAAGCAATACGAAGCGGTCCGCCGGGTCGATTTCAAAACTGACTTGATGGGTCGCCCGAACCACACGCTGCGGCGTGCGGTATTCGAGGCTGACGTTGTCGACCGACAGCAGCGCCTGGGCTGCCGTGGCCGGATTGCTGACCGTGTGGCCTTGCAAAGGGGCGTTCATTTCGATCAGCTCCCTTGCAGTGGCTTGGTGTCCTGGAAGAAGTAGTCCTTCCACGAATCCGGTTTGTTTTTGATCGCGCCGACGCGGTAGAGGAATTCCGCCAACGGATAGGTATTTTTCGGTGTGACGCTGAATTCGAACTGTGGGTTGTCGATGATTTTCAGCAGCGCAGCGCGGTCGATTTTCGCGTTGGTGACCCGGATATAAGTGTCGGCGGCCGCGCCTTTATCGTTCTGCGCAAATTCAGCCGCTTCAGACAGCGCGGCAATGAAGGCCTTGTAGGTTTTCGGGTTCTCGTCTCGGAATTTCTCGGTGGCGAACAGCACCGTCGGCGAGTTCGGGCCGAGCACGTCATAGGAGTTCAACACCACGTGGACGTTGGGATTGGCCAGCTCCTGATCCTGGAACGGCGGGTTGGAGAAGTGCCCGGACAATTCGGTGCCGCCGGCGACCAGCGCGGCCGTGGCATCCGGGTGCGGAACGGCGATAGTGTACTTGTCGAGGCGATTGAATTCCTTGTCGCCCCACTGCTTGGCAGCTGCGTATTGCAGGAACCGCGATTGCACCGACACCCCCACCGCAGGCACCGCAATGCGGTCCTTTTCGGTGAAATCGGCGATGGTTTTGACCTTGGGATTGTTGCTCACCAGGTAGTAAGGGAAGTTGCCGAGGGAGGCCACAGCCTTGACGTTCTGCTTGCCGTGGGTGCGGTCCCAGATGGTCAACAGCGGGCCGACGCCCGCGCCAGCGATATCAATCGAGCCGGAGAGCAGCGCATCGTTGACCGCCGCGCCGCCGGACAGTTGAGTCCAGTCGACCTTGATGTCGATGCCTTCCTGCTTGCCGTACTTCTCGATCAGGTTCTGATCGCGCACCACGTTGAGCAACAGGTAGACGATGCCGAACTGCTCGGCGATGCGGATTTCACCTTCGGCGTGAGCTGCGGTGGGCGCCACCAGGCTACCGGCGATCAGGCTGAACCCCAGGCCAATGGCCGCCGCCAGTGGTGCAAATGGAAGACGTTTGGACATGATCAAATCTCCGACAAATCAGAAAGGCGCGTCGCCCTGGATGGTGGTGCGATACAGCTTGCGGCGCAGATGGTTTGGGCATCCGGCGGCAAGGTGAATCAGCGAGCGGTTGTCCCAAAACACCAGGTCGTGGGGCTGCCACTGATGGCGGTAGATGTTTTGCGGCAACACGCTGTGGGCGTAGAGTTCGTCGAGCAGTTGCTGGCTCTCGTCATCCGGCAAACCGACGATGCGGGTGGTGAACCCTTCGCTGACAAATAACGCCTTGCGGCCGTTTTCCGGATGGGTGCGCACAATCGGGTGAACCACTTCGGCGACCTGAGCCAGTTGCTCGGGCGTCAATGTCGGGCGCCAGTTGCCTTCGAACTTGGTTTCGCTGTAGCGCGCCGTGTAGGAGTGCGCCGCCGAGCGGCCTTCAACCGCATTGCGCAAGGCTTGCGGCAGGTTGTCCCAGGCGTTGTGCATATCGGCGAACAAGGTGTCGCCGCCCTCGGACGGCAGCTCCTGGGCGTGCAGCATCGAACCCAGGCTGGGCAGTTCTTTGTAGGAAAGGTCGGAGTGCCAGAACTTGCCAGCGTCGCCGAGACCGATGGATTGGCCGTTTTCGATGATGTTGGAAACGATGAGGATTTCCGGATGCCCGGCCAGCAGGAATTGTTTGAGCACGTGAATCTGCAACACACCAAAACGACGACTGAAGGCGATTTGCTGCTCGGGGGTAATGCGCTGTTCGCGGAACACCACGACGTGATGATCCAGGTGCGCGCGGTGGATGCGGGCGAAGTCCTGGTCATTGATCGGGCGAGACAGGTCGAGACCGATAATTTCGGCACCGACAGCGCCACTGAACGGGCGGATGTCGAAGGTTTGTGGCGCGATGCCTTGAGCGGCATGCCCTGAAGAGAAAGAGACGGCTGACATAAAAATCACTCCCACGCACGGCACGCTCAAGGGCGCGCACGTCGATCAAGAAACTCACGGAGGTCCCGTGTTGGTTCGTGTCGTGCGGCGCGCCGATTGGTCGGCAGGTACGCAGGAGATTGACTTTATAGATATAAGAATTGAAATTTAAATACCGTTAGCGAATAACGATATGGCTTTTGAGGTGTGTTGTCCTTGGCGCCGCCATCGCGAGCAAGCTCGCGATGAGGCCGGCAGCCACAACCGGGAACTACCGCTCGTGCAGCGCCTCAGCCCGCGCCCGAATGATCGGCTTGAGCAAATAGCTGAGCACCGACTTCTTGCCGGTGATGATATCCACCGACGCCACCATCCCTGGAATGATCAGCAGCGGCTTTTCATCTGTCCCCAAGTGGCTGCGATCGGTGCGCAGCTTGATGATGTAGTACGTGGTTTTCTTGTCTTCATCGGTGATGGTGTCAGCACCGATCTGTTCGAGCTTGGCTTTGAGCCCACCATAAATGGTGTAGTCGTACGCCGTGAACTTCACCGTCGCCTCTTGCCCCGGGTGCAGGAAGGCGATGTCTTGCGGGCGGATTTTTGCCTCGACCAGCAAGGTGTCGTCCAGCGGCACGATTTCCACCAGGTCGCTGCCCGGCTGGATCACGCCGCCAATGGTATTCACCAGCAACTTGTTGACGATGCCGCGCACCGGCGACGTCACCAGCGTCCGGCTGACCCGGTCTTCCAGCGCTTTGCCGGTGGCCTGGGCCTTGTTCAGATCGGTGCGCGCTTCGTTGAGTTGGGTCAGGGCTTCACTGCGGAATTTGCCGCGCGTCTCGTCGATCTTGCGCTGCACTTCCTTGATCGCCGATTCGGCGCGAGGAATGGCCAGCGTCGTGGCGTCCAGTTGCCCGCGGGTTTCGACTTCGGCGCGCTTGAGTCGCAACACCTCGACCGGCGACACCGCGCCCTGGGCCACCAGCGGCTCGGACATGCTGATTTCCTGACGTTGCAACGCCAGACCATTTCGGTACTGCGACTGCTTGGAGGTGAACTCGCGCAGCTCTTGCTGACGCTGGATCAACTGCTCCTGCAAACCACCGATTTCATCGTGCAGTTGCTGGCGACGGCTGGTGTACAGCGACTCTTCACTGGCGGCCTGACCGGGTACGGCTTTGAGCACATCGGCCGGAAAATTCAGCGGTCGGTCGTCGACTTCCGCGCTCAATCGCTCCACCCGCAGCAACATCGACAAGCGATCCGCTTCGGTTTCACCGACATTGGAGGCAAAGCGCGTGTCGTCCAGGCGAAGAAGCGGCGCACCCGCCTCAACGATCTGCCCTTCCTTGACGAACAGTTCGGAGACGATACCGCCTTCAAGGTTCTGGATTTTCTGGATCTTGGACGAAGGAATCGCCTTGCCGTCGCCCTTGGTGACCTCATCGATCACGGCGTAATTGGCCCAGAGCATCAGGAACACGAAGAAGGCGATGATCGCCCAGATCGTCAGCCGCACCACACGCGGCGCGTCTTCGATCAGGGCTTTTTTAACCTCGGGCAATGGCTGCTCATGCAGCGACTCGGAGCCTTTGAAGTAACGACCGATAGAATCCTTGAAACCCGTCTTAAGCAACACTGATCTGCCCCTTCTTCAACGCTTCCATCACGGCGGCTTTCGGGCCATCGGCGAGAATCTGTCCACGGTCGATAACGATCAGGCGGTCCACCAACGACAACAGTGACGCCCGGTGCGTGACCAGCACCACGGTCTTGCTTTCAATCACCGCCGCGAGGCGTTGTTTGAGGCGTTCTTCGCCGGTGTTATCCATGGCGCTAGTGGGTTCGTCGAGCAGCAGCACCGGCGGGTCGAGCAGCAATGCGCGGGCCAGCGCAACGTTCTGGCGCTGACCGCCGGACAGGTTCTGCCCACGCTCACCGACTTGCAGTTCATAGCCTTGCGGGTGCAGGCGAGCGAACTCATGCACGCCTGCCAGTTCGGCGGCTTGCAGGACCAATTCGTCTTCGACATAACGTGCGCCCGACACCAGGTTGTCGCGCAAGGTGCCTGCCAGCAATTGGATGTCCTGGGCCACGTAGCCGATGTTGTGGCGCAATTCGCTCACGTCGATCTGCCGGATATCGACGCCATCCACCAACAGCGCGCCGTCGTCCGGCTGATACAGCCCAACCACCAGTTTGGCCAGAGAGCTTTTGCCCGAACCGCTGCGCCCGATGATGCCAATCTTCTCGCCCGGTTTGATGGTCAGGTTGATGTTTTTCAGCGCCAGGTTCTGCTGGCCCGGGTAGGTGAAATTCAACTGCCGGCACTCGATGGCACCTTGCAGTGTCTTGCGGCTCAGTGGGCGCTCTTCGAAGTTGCGCTCTTGCGGCAGCTCCATCATTTGATCGACCGAGGTCATGGTCACTCGCGCCTGCTGGTAACGGGTCAGCAGGCCGGACAACGAAGCCAGCGGGCTGAGGGCGCGACCGCTGAGCATGTAGCAGGCAATCAGGCCGCCCATGCTCAGGTTGCCGGCGATGATCTGGTACACGCCGAAGACGATCATGATCACCCCGGCCAGTTGCTGGATCAGCAAGGTGATGTTCATCGCCAGGCCGGAGAGCATTTTCACCCGCAGTTCGAGGCGACTGAGGGTGCCGATGGTCTGCTCCCACTGATACTGGCGTTCGCTTTCGGCGTTGTTGACCTTCACCGCGTCAAGGCCGGCAAGGGTTTCGATCAGGCTCGATTGCCGCTCGGCGCCCAGGGCCATGGTTCGTTCCATGGTCGCCACCAGCGGTTTCTGCAGGGCATAACCGATCAACAAGGCAATCGGGAATGCCAGCACCGGAATCCACACCAGGTGCCCGCCGAGAATGGCAATGACCATGAAGATCAGCAGCGTAAACGGCAGATCGATCAGGCTGGTCAGTGTCAACGAGGCGAGGAAGTCGCGCAGGCTCTGAAACTCATGGATGTTCTGGGCGAAGCTGCCGACCCGGGCCGGTCGGTATTTCATGGCCATACCGACGATGCGTTCGAACAACGTGGCGGAGATGATCAGGTCGGTTTTTTTACCGGCCAGGTCCAGGCACAAGCTGCGCAAGCTTTTGAGGATCAGGTCGAACAAATAAGCGCCAGTGATGCCGATGGCCAAGACCCACAGGGTCGATTCGGCCTGGTTCGGTACAACGCGGTCGTAGACGTTCATCACGAACAGCGGCGCGGCCATGGCGATGATGTTGATCAGGAAACTCGCGGCGATGGCGTCGGCGTACAGCCAGCGCGAGCGCTTGAGGGTGTCGCGAAACCACGAGCGCGCGCGCGGGATCAGCGTGCCGTGATTGACGTCGAATTTATGCTGGGGTTGGGCGAAAAACACTTTGCCGGTGTAGTCGTCGGCCAGCAATTGGCGGCTGACAACACTTTCGCCACCATCGCTTTCGCTGAGCAACACGCGAGCCTGATCGTCACCCTGCCAGCCGAGGAGAACGGCGCTGCGACCCTCCTTGAGTAACAGCAACGCCGGCATCGCGATCGCCGGGATCTGCTCAAGCTTGCGTTGCAACACCCGCCCTTGCAGGCCGGCGCGCGCGGCTGCGCGGGGCAGCAATTCGACGCTCAGGCGTTGCTTGGGCAACGGCAGGCCGGTGGTCAACATCGCGGCGCTGGCCGGCTTCTGATGCAGAGTGCAGAGGGCTAGCAAGCCATCCAGTAACGGATCGTCATGCAGCGTGCGTGGATCATGGATGAGTTCGACTCGACTGACTTCTGATTCCACGCTCGACACTCTTGGCTAACGGTAAAAAGGGAGGACTCAATTCATCCCGGGGAGCTGAACCTGCGGCTTCACGTTGTTCCGCACAATGGCGGCCAACAGTGCGACCACTCCCTGGCCCTTGAGCAACTTGCCCATGGTCGCCTTGATTCGGTATTGAGTAAATAAATGAATGTTTTTGATCTCCGCGGATTATTGACGCCCCACTTCACTGGACGTCGAAAAGCCGTCGAAAACCTTTTGTGACAAACGCAAATTCGACTCGCTACGGTTCAGTGTCTCCCAACGACTATTATTTGAAGCCTCTCGCGTAGTGACGTTGTCACTGTCGTCACGAACATAACCGCCCAGCAGGTCAACCCGTGGAAGGTATCCCCCTTTAACCGCCTTTAACTGATAATCCGCGGCTAATCGACTATTAACACCTGCCTGGATTTCCGAATGGACATCCAGCGCCTGTTGCATGGTCTGCGCAATGGCTGTGCCTCAACAAACGTGGCGGCTAGAGCGAAGGGTAAAGCCTTGAACAGTTGCAGACGGACGGTTCGAATTCCCGCAATTACTTGTCGTGAATCACCTCACAACGCACGGCCGCGGCGGATGATGGCATCTGGCGCGACCGTATGTCGGAAAGTTTAAAGTTCGAACTGGATCACACTCGGCAGGACAACTCCGCAGGCAAATATCAATGTGACATTACGGGGTCGAGTGTTTAGGATGACAACTGCAAGGTCAATAGTTTGGCATATAGTTAATAGCGAAAAAACATAGACGGTTTATTGACGAATAGCCGCGTCAAAGTTGCGTCTACCCTGTTTCAATGTACGCCAGGACCGGTCAGGCAAAAGAGCCGGCAGGTCATGGAAGTCAACTGAATGCGTTACCCGGAGAGTCTTCAATGAGCAGTGTTGTTGCCATCGTCAAAAGCATTGTTGGTCAAGTTTTCGCGGTGTCCCCTGAGGGCGTCCGTCGTGTACTCGTTGAAGGCGATCGGCTGTTGGTTGGCGATCAGATAGACACTGGCGCATCGGGTGCCGTAACGCTCGAACTGGCTAATGGCCGGACCCTGGACCTGGGCCGCGATACCCAGTGGAGCGGCAGCCAGCCAGACTCCGGCGCCGACCTTGCGCAAGCGACCGCTCAAGTCGCACCGTCGGTTGACGAACTGCAACAAGCCATCGTGGCCGGTGCCGACCCGACCACCGACCTCGAAGCCACCGCCGCCGGCCCTACCGCTGCCGGCACGGGCGGCGCGGCAGGTGGGGGCCACAGTTTCGTGATGCTGGATGCAACCGCTGGCCGGGTGGACCCGACCATTGGTTTCCCGACCGCAGGCTTTGGCACCGCGGCTTTGGCTGCACAGGACACCTTCGGCGGCCAGACAGCCGACACCAACCCGAACCTGCAACGTGAGTCGACCCTGAGCCTGAGCGCCACGCCGACCATCACCGAGGCCGGCGGCGTACTGGTTTACACCGCGACCCTGACCCAGGCGCCGCTGACCGACCTGACCATCACCTTGTCCAACGGCGCAGTGATCGTCATCCCGGCCGGCCAATTGACGGGCACCGTCAACGTGCCATTCGCGCCGAACGACACCGTTTATAACGACCCGACCCAGATCGACGTGACCGTTACCGGCACCACAGGCGGCAACGGCATCATCGTCACCCCGCCGACAACGCCAGCCGTGACCCAGGTCACCGACACCGTCGACACCACCACCGTCACCCTGAGCGCTGCCGCCAGCGTGACCGAAGGCGGCGTGATCACGTACACCGCGACCCTGACCAACCCGGCTCAGACCCCGGTGACCATCACCCTGTCCAACGGCTCGACCATCACCATCGACGCCGGCAACACCACGGGCACTGTCAACGTGCCTACCGCCGCCAACGACGTCTATAACAATGGCAGCACCGTCACCACCACGATTACCGGCGCCACGGGCGGCAACTTCGAGAACCTGGTGTCGAGTACGACACCGGCCGTGACCACCATCACCGACTCCAGGGACGACACAGGCCTGAGCCTGTCGGCGTCCTCCGAAGTGGCCGAAGGCGGCCAAATTCTATACACCGCGACCCTGACCAACCCGGCCGGCACGCCAGTCACCGTGACCTTGAACAACGGCGCGGTCATTACCATCGCAGCGGGCGCGACCACGGGCAGCGTGAGCGTCCCGGCGCCAGCTGATGATGTCTACAAAGACGCTGGCAAAGTCGAAGTGACCATCAAGGACGCCACCGGCGGCAACTTCGAAAATCTGGTCAAAGACCCGGCGGCCGCGGTCACCAGCGTCACCGACACCCTCGACACTTCGACCGTCACCCTGACCGCCACCAGCAGCGTGGCCGAGGGCGGAACTGTGGTTTACACCGCATCGGTCGGTGCTCCGGTCACCGGTTCGCCCGTGATCGTGACCCTGGCCAACGGTCAGACCATCACCATCGACATTGGTAAAAGCAGCGGCACCGTCAATGCCGTGGTCTCGAACGATGTGGTCAATGGTCACGCACCGGTCACCAACTCGATCACCAACGTCAGCGGTGGCAATTACGAAAATCTGGTCGCCGACAAGACACCGGTCAGCACCAGCGTGACCGACACCATCGACACCACCACCGTATCGCTGACCGCTACCGGCAACGTCAACGAGGGTGGCTCGATTGTATACACCGCGACCCTGACCAACCCTGCCGGCACGCCAGTGACCGTGACTTTGAGCAACGGCGCGACCATCACCATCGATGCCGGTAAAACCACCGGCACCGTGAAGGTCGATGCGCCGAAAGATGACGTCTATAAAGACGCTGGCAAAGTGGAAGTCACCATCAAGGATGCCGCGGGTGGCAACTTCGAAAACCTGGTCAAGGATCCGGCCCCGGCCGTGACCAACGTGGCTGATACCACCAACACCACACGCCTGACCCTCAGTGCTGACATAGCGGTGCTCGAAGGCTCGCACATCACCTACACCGCCACCCTGACCAATGCCGCGCAAACCCCGGTGACCATCAAGCTGAGCAACGGCGAGACCATCACCATTGCCGCCGGCCAGACCAAAGGCTCGGTGACCATCGCGGCGCCTGCCGACGATGTCTACAGGGACCCGGCCTTGCTCACCGTGAAGGTGACCGACGCCAGCGGCGGCAACTTCGAGAAGCTCGACGTCAGCAAGGGGTCCGTCACGACCATCGTCCTTGACACCATCAACACGACGTCGCTGTCGCTGTCGGCGAGCCACACCGTCAGCGAAGGTGGCCAGATCACTTACACCGCAACCCTGAGCAATCCGACAGACACGGCCATGACCGTGAAGTTGAGCAACGGCGCGGTCATACAGATCGCCGCTGGCGCTGCCAGCGGTTCGGTCATCGTCGCTGCACCGGCTGACACGCCGTACGTCGATGGCGGCAAAGTCGCGGCGATCATTGTCGGCCAAAGCGGTGGCAACTTCGAAAACGTCGCGGTCAATTACGCGCCAGCGGTCACCACCGTTGCCGATACGAAAGACACCACCGGCCTGACACTGAGCGCCACCGGTTCGGTCGCCGAGGGCGGCTCGATTATCTACACCGCGACCCTGACGAATGCCGCGGGTTCCGCTATGAGTGTGACGCTCAGCAACGGCGCCGTGATCAACATTGCGAAGGGCGCCACCACCGGCTCGGTGAATTTCGCCGCGCCCAAGGATGATGTATACAAGGACGCCGGCAAAGTCGACGCCAGCATCACCAAAACCACCGGGGGCAACTTCGAAAACCTGGTGGTCGACAAGACACCAGCCGTCACCGACGTGACCGACACCATCAACAACAGCACCGTATCCCTGACCGCCACGGCGCACACGGCCGAAGGCGGCAACGTCGTGTACACCGCGTCCGTCACTGCGCCGGTCACTGGCCAGGCCGTGGTCGTCACTTTGGCCAACGGTGAAAAAATCACTATCGCGGTCGGTGAAAGCAGTGCCTCGATCACCGTCAAAGCCCCGAACGATGTGCTGGTCGGCCACGATCCATTGACCAACGCCATTACCAAAGTGACCGGTGGCAACTACGAGAATCTGGTCGCCGACAAAACCCCGACCTCGACCGCCATCAGCGATACCGTGGACACCACCAAGGTGACCATGACCGCCAGCAACTATGTGGTCGAGGGCGGCACCATCACCTATACCGTCAACCTCAGCAACGCCGCCGGCACTGACATGACGGTCAAGTTGAGCAACGGCGAGAGCGTCGTGGTCAAGGCTGGCGACAAGTCGGGTTCCATCACCGTTTCGGCGCCGGGCGATGACGTCTACAAGGACGGCAGCAAGATCACCGTCGGCATCGCCAGCACCAGCGGCGGCAATTTCGAGAAGCTCGACGTCAGCCAGACCACGCACACCACCACCGTCAATGACACCATCGACACCACGACGCTGAAGCTCAGCGCAGACGTGAGCACCGTCGGCGAAGGTGGCCAGATCATCTACACCGCCACCCTGAGCCACCCGGCCGACACGGCAATGACCGTGACGCTGAACAATGGCCTGGTGATCAACATCAAGGCCGGCGAATCCAGCGGTTCGGTGCCGTACACCGTGCCGAATGACATCTACACCGGCGCACCGGACGTGCGCGCAGCCATCGCGAACAGCACTGGCGGCAATTTCGAAAAACTCGACACCGACCGCTCGGCCGTCGTCACCAAAGTCACTGACACCGCCGACACCACCAACCTGACCCTCAGCGCCAGCGGTTCGGTGCAGGAAGGCGGGCAGATCGTCTACACCGCGACCTTGTCCCATGCCGCTGGCAGCGACATGACTGTGAAGCTGAGCAACGGCGCGATCATCACCATCCTCAAGGATGCGGTGTCTGGCCACGTCAGCGTGGACGCACCGAAAAACGACGTCTACCTGGATGCCGGCAAAGTCACCGCCAGCATCGACCAAGTCAGCGGCGGCAAGTTTGAAAGCCTGGTGCCGGACAAGTCCCTGGTCACCACGAACATCACTGACAGCATCAACGACGTGGTCGCCAAGCTGACGGTGGATAACGCCAGCGTCACCGAAGGCGGCAAGATCACTTACACCGTGACCCTGACCAACGCCGATGGCTTGCCGGTCAATAATCACGGTGACCTGACCTTTACTTTGACTGACGGCACCGTGGTCAAAGTGGCGGCCAACCAAACCAGCGGCAACACCGTGGTGACCACCCAGGACAACCACGTCATCAACCAGCCGGTGACAGTGGTCAATCAACTAACGGGCGTTTCGGGCACCAACACCTTCGAAAACCTGGTACTGAGTACCGACAAGACCAGCGTCACCCTCCTCGACAACGACCACGCGCCAGTGTCCATCGGTGGCGCTGTCACCGGCCTCGAAGACTCGACCATCACCCTGAGCTGGAACGATTTCAAGGTCACCGACGTCGATAACGACAGCCCGCTCGGCATCACCATCACTCAGGTATCGGGCGGTGGCACCCTGCTGTTCAATGGCGTGCAGGTCACCTTGGGCCAGACCATCAGCCAGGCGGATATCGCGCTGGGCAAACTGACCTTTGTACCCGCCGCCAATGAATCAGGCGCCGACGGTTATGGCGGTACCAGCGTTGGCAACAAGGCGTTGGACTACGCGCAGATTCAGTTCAAACCTACCGACGGCTTCAACCAGGGCACTGAAGCGACCTTGAAAGTCGACATCACCCCGGTGGCTGACGCACCAACGCTGAACGTCACCGGCAACAACGTTGCCTCGACGGGGTTGATCAAAGAGGTCTGGACCGGCCTGTCGGGCCTCGGCACCGATGGCAGCGGCGCGGCTACGGGCACGCTGAAAAGTGTCATCGATGCTGCAGGCACACCGAATTCCAGCAGCACCGTCAGTAACGTGCAATCCGGCGGTGATGTGGCCCAAGGCACGGCGTCGAAAACTTCCGGCCTGATCTATCTCGAAGCCGGTAAGACCTACACCTTCAGCGGCACTGGCGATGACAGCCTGCTGGTGACCATTGGTGGCAAGAACATCGCGGCCACTACATGGGGCGCCGGGGCCAACCTGAACGGTTCGTTCACACCGTCTGCCAGTGGCTACTACACGCTGGACATCTACCACCATAACCAGAATGGCCCGGGCAACTACGACGTCAACCTGTCGGTCAACGGCAGTCCGGCGATCGACCTGAGCAGCGCTGGCGTGCCGCTCTACACCGGTGTTGCCGACCTTACCCATGCCGGCGTGACGGTTTCCGACCTGCACGGCAGCAAGGGTGAAGGCTACTACGACGGCTACAAACTCAACGAAGGCGCGCAGGGGACCAGCGTTCACCTGTCCGCCATCAACACGGCACTGACCGACACCGACGGCTCCGAAACCCTCAGCGTGAAGATCAGCGGCATTCCGGCCGGCTCGGTCCTCACCGATGGCGCCGGCCACACCTTCACCGCGACCGCGACCTCCGGCGAAGCCAACGTCACTGGCTGGAACCTCGGCACCCTGACCGTGACCCCGCCGGCGAACTACAACGGCCAGTTCAACCTGACCGTGACCTCAACGTCCACCGAGACCCTCGGCGGTTCGGCGCCAAGTACCGCGACGATCCCGGTCACGGTTTACCCGACGGCCTCCGTCAGCGAAGTGGTTGCGACCCTCACCGTGGATAAATCCACCGTGGCCGAAGGTGGCCAGATCACGTACACCGTGACCCTGGCCAACAAAGACGGGATCGCCATCGATAACCACGATGCGCTGACCTTCAAGTTGACTGACGGCACCATCATTACCGTTCCGGCCAACAGCACCAGCGGTTCCGCAACCGTGGTCGCCCACGACGATGTGTACAACGGTGGTCAGCCTTCGCTGGTCAATAAGCTGGAAACTGTCTCCGGTGGCAACGAGAAGTTCGGGCCGACGCTGGATAAAACTCAGTTGACCACCACCGTCACCGACGAGCCTTCGGGTCAGGGTGATCAGACCACCGTGGGTATCAGCGGCACGACGTCGGTGGATGAAGGCCACGCTGCGCATTACACGCTAACGCTGAGCAACACCGCTCAGACTGAAGTGACAGTCACCCTGAAATACAGCGGCACCGCGACCAATGGCGTGGACTACACCGGTGTGGTCAACGTCAAGATTCCGGCCAACAGCAACAGCGTCGGTTTCGATATCAACACCCTTCATGACAAGCTGGCCGAAGGCACCGAGAACTTCAAGATCGCCATTGACTCGGTCAGCGGCGGTAACTTTGAAAACCTGGTTATCGACTCGGCCCACCAAGATGTCAGCACCAACATCACCGACCACGACCACGCCCCAGTGGCAGTCGGCGGCGCTGTCACCGGTGTCGAAGATACGGCCATCACCTTGGCCTGGGACAACTTTCACGTCACCGACGTCGATAATGACAGCCCGCTCGGCATTACCATCACCCAGGTATCGGGCGGTGGCACCCTGCTGTTCAACGGCGTGCAGGTCACCTTGGGCCAGACCATCAGCCAGGCCGATATCGCGCTGGGCAAACTGACCTTTGTGCCCGCCGCCAATGAATCGGGCACCGACGGTTATGGCGGAACGGGTGTAGGCAACAAAGCGGCGGATTACGCGCAGATCAAATTCACGCCTACCGACGGTTTCAACCACGGCACTGAAGCGACGGTGAAAATCGACATCACGCCGGTGTCGGACACGCCGACCCTCACTGTCGACAGCAACACCGTCACCTCCACGGGCCTGATCAAAGAGGTCTGGACCGGCTTGTCGGGCCTGGGCACCGATGGCAACGGCGCGGCTACAAGCACGCTGAAAAGTGTCATCGACGGCGCGGGTTCACCGAACTCCAGCAGCACCGTCAGCAACGTGCAATCGAGTGGCGATGTGGCGGCTGGCACCGCGTCGAAAACGTCGGGCCTGATTTACCTCGAAGCCGGCAAGACCTACACCTTCAGCGGCACCGGCGATGACAGCTTGCTAGTGACCATTGGCGGCAAGAACGTCGCAGCCACAACGTGGGGCGCGGGGGCCAACCTGAACGGCTCGTTCACCCCGAGCACCAGTGGTTACTACACGCTGGACATCTACCATCACAACCAGAACGGCCCGGGCAACTATGACGTCAACCTGTCGGTCAACGGCAGCCCGGCGATCGACCTGGGCAGCGCTGGCGTTGCGCTGTATACCGGCGTTGCCGACCTTACCCACGCCGGCTTGACGGTTTCCGACCTGCACGGCAGCAATGGCGAAGGCTACTACGACGGTTACACGTTCAATGCGGGTGCCGAAGACACCAGCATTCAACTGTCTGCAATCAAGGCAGCACTGACCGACACCGACGGTTCCGAAAGCCTGAGCGTGAAAATCAGCGGCATCCCGGCAGGCTCGGTCCTCACCGATGGCGCGCCGGGCCACACCTTCACCATGAACGGCACCGGAACCTTCGGCGAAGCCAATGTCACCGGCTGGAACCTGGCCACGCTCAAACTGACACCGCCGACGAACTTCAATGGCGACATCAACCTGACCGTAACGGCCACCGCCCAGGACGGCACTGCCGCTCCAGCCAGCACCTCGGTGCCACTGGTGATACACGTGGCCCCGGTCGATGACCCGAGCGTCCTGATCCAGGACACCAGCACGGTCACTGAAGACCACGCAGCCACAGGCAACGTGCTCGAAAATGACCACGATGTCGACAACACGCTGAGTGTCGCGACATTCACCGTACAAGGTGTCACCGGTGTCTTTAACGCGGGTCAAAGCGCGCCAATTGACGGGATCGGCAAGGTGACTATCGGCGCCAACGGCGACTACACCTTCACCCCTGCGCAAAACTGGAACGGCACCGCGCCGACCATCACCTACGCCACTAACACTGGCTCCACCAGCACGCTCAACATCACCGTCACGCCGGTCAACGACGCGCCGACCGTCAATTCCACTTTCGCCCAAGGTGATGAAGATCATTTGATCGCCGTGCAGCTCGGCGGCAATGACATTGACGGCAACATCGATCACTTCACCCTGACCAGCTTGACAGCCAAGGGCAGTTTTTACGCGGACGCCGCCGGGACCATTGCGTTGACCACCAGCAGCGTGATCGCCGCCACCGGCAACGGCGCAACGGTTTACTTCAAGCCCACCGCCGACTGGAGTGGCACCACCAGCTTCACTTACAAAGCGACCGACGACGGTGGCCTGCCTTCTGCGTCTTCGGCGACCGGCACCATCGTAGTCGCCCCCGTAACCGATACCCCGAGCCTGACGCTGACCGGTGGCGGGACAGTCATCTCGACTGACCTCCAGGAAGTAGCGCTGAACACCTATGGCGACGTCAATGTCAGCCAGCTCGGCAACGGCGCATGGCACACAGACAACAACGGTGGCATGGTCGAAATCGGCAAGGCCAGCGTTTACGGTGCGGGTGGTGATAACCAGGTCATCGAACTGGAACGTAATGCGGGCGATGCCAGCAATCTCTACACCGAGATCGCTGCCAAGGCCGGCACCACCTATAACGTATCGTTCGACTATGCACCGCGTGCGGGTGTGGCTGATTCGCTCATCAACGTGTACTGGGGAAGCCAACTCATTGGCACCCTGAACACCGCGACCCCCGGCATGCAGCATTACAGCTTTGACATTCCGGTCACTGTCGATGGCACCCAGAAACTCGAGTTCCGCGCCGGGGACAGCAACAGTCTGGGCGGCGTTCTGGACAACATCAACGTCACTCAGATGCTCAACTCGGGCCTGGAAGACAACGCGATCCTGTTGTCCACCATCGTCGCCAAGACCACTGACGTCGATGGTTCGGAAACACTCAAGTCCATCACACTGAGCAACTTGCCTGCAGGTTCCACACTCACCGACGGTACGGGAAGCCACACCTTCAGCGCTGTCGATGGTAAGACCTCGGTGGACATCACGGGTTGGAACCTGTCCACGCTTAAACTGACACCGCCGGCGAACTTCAATGGCGACATCAACCTGACCGTAACGGCCATCGCCAAAGACGGCGATGCTGCACCCGCCAGCACCTCGGTGCCACTGGTGGTGCACGTCGCGCCGGTCGACGACCCTAGTATGCTGACTGCCGACCTCAATACCGTCCTCGAGGACAAGGTCGCCACCGGTAACGTACTGACCAATGACCGCGATGTGGATAACGTCCTGACCGTGGCCAAGTTCACGGTGGGTGGCACCGAGTACACCGCAGGGGGGACTGCCAACCTCGCGAACGTTGGCAAGCTGACCATCGGTGCCAACGGTGAGTACAGCTTTACCCCGGCCGACAATTGGAGCGGCAAGGTGCCGACGGTGACCTACACCACCAACACCGGCTCAAGCACCACGCTGGACATTAGTGTGACCCCGGTCGCGGATACACCGACCGTGTCCGCCACCACCACCCAAGTGGCCGAGAATGGCAGCATTGCGCTGGGCTTGACTGTAACGTCGGCAGACAAAGATGGCTCTGAAATCCAGACCATCACCAAGATCGGCGGCATCCCGGCTGGCGCGACGCTGACCGACGGCACGCACACCTTCACCAGCACAACCGCTAACGGTGCCATCGACAACCTCAGCGGTTGGGATATGAGCAAGTTGAGCTACACCCCGGCACCGTATGCCACCGGCACCAACACGCTGACATTTACGGCCGTCTCGACCGAGAGCCAGGGTGGTTCCGCCACCAGTACGACCCAGATTCCGATCACGATTAATCCGGCGACCTACAACGCCATTACCGCAACGTCCGGCAGTGACACCATCACCGGCACCGGCGGCAACGACATCATAGTCGCCGACATCGGCGGCCTGACCGTGGTCCCAGGCACCAACTACAACATCGCGTTCATGGTCGACAGTTCGGGCAGCATGAGTTCGTCGTCGATCAACGCCGCCAAAGACTCGCTGACGTCGGTGTTCAACACCCTCAAGCAGAGCATGGGCGGCAACTCAGGAACGGTGAACATCTTCCTGGTGGACTTCGATACCCAGGTCAACAGATCGGTATCGGTCGACCTGAAAAATCCGGATGCCCTGACCTTGCTCAAATCGGTACTGGACTCGATGTCGTCCGGCGGCGTGACCAACTACGAAGATGTATTCAAAACCACGGCCAACTGGTTCCAGAGCGCCGCCGCCGTGGCCAACACCGGGGCGAAGAACCTCACGTACTTCATCACCGACGGCCAGCCGAACTACTACCAGACGGGCGAGCAGCCCAACCCGACGCTGTACGGCAGCGTGAAGCTCGATGACGTGGTGAAAACCAGCAATTACAAGCCGGGCGATACCTTCTCCACGACAATCGACAGTACTCACAAACTGACCATCGACAGTGACGGGTTTGCGACGCTGTACACCTTGGTAGGCTCCAAGAACTGGAAAGCCAGCGACGTGGGCACCATTCACGCGCAGGGCGATGGTACTTACGAGTTGTCGACCCTGACGGACAGCGGCAATACACAGACCCTCGTCGATAACTCCACCTCCAGCTTCGCGCTGCTGAGCAATGTGTCCAACGTTGAAGCCATTGGTCTGAACAAGGGTGTCACCCTTACCGACCTGAAACCGTACGACTCGGACCATGCGCCGCAAACCAACATTGATCCGAGTAACCTGGCCAACTCGATCATCGGTCACACCGAAGCGACACAACCAGGTTCCGACACGGTCAATGGCGGTGACGGCAATGACATCCTGTTCGGCGACCTCGTGAGCTTCAACGGCGTTGCCGGCGAGGGTTATCAGGCGATGCAGGCGTTCGTTGCCCAGCAGACCGGCGTCGACGTCAGCAAAGTCACCACCAGCAACGTGCACCAGTTCATCACCGAGCACTACACCGCGTTTGATGTGTCCGGCGCCCATGACGGCAGCGACACATTGTTGGGCGGCGCGGGTAACGACATCCTCTTCGGCTCGGGGGGCAACGACAGCCTCGACGGCGGCAAGGGTAACGACATCCTGCTCGGCGGCACTGGCAACGACTCGCTGATGGGCGGCCAGGGCAACGACATCCTGATTGGCGGTTCGGGTGGCGACACCTTCGTGTGGAAGTCTGGCGACACCGGTAATGACGTGATCAAGGACTTCAAGGCCAGCGAAGGTGACCGCATTGACCTGGGTGATCTGTTGCAGGGCGAGAGCGGCAGCACCATCGACAACTTCCTGAAAATCAGCACCGTCGATGGCGTGTCGTCGCTGCAAGTCAGCTCGGGCGGCAAGTTCAACTCCGGCGACGCGGCAGCCGCGACACCGGACGTGACGATCAAGCTCGAAGGCAACAACTGGTCCAGCGCCAACATCAACTCGTTGATTGCCGGCAGCGACCCGACCATCAAAATCGACCACAACAACAGCTGATCAAACGAAAAACGGCCGCCCTTATGGGGCGGCCGTCACGTTTGCGACCTTCACCACGGTGACGATTTCGTCGCCGCACCGCATACTCGCGTCCAGTTGGCCTATGCTGCTGACAGCATGACGCTGGTCCATTTCTGAGGGATGCTCAATGTTCTACGTGCAACGCGATGCGCAAGGCCAGTTAGTGCGCGTGGAAGCCGCGGCCTACGCCGAGGCCACGGAAACGCTGCCGGCTGACCACCATGAAATCCAGGCCTGGTATGCCAACGAAGTGATGGAGACCAGCCTCAAACAGCTCAAGCAGAGCGACCTGGAAATGATCCGGGTACTCGACGACTTGATCCAGGTGCTGACCAGCAAAGGCGTGATCCGCGTCACCGACCTGCCGCCAGCGGCACAGGCCAAGTTGATGGACCGGACCCAGGCCCGTGAAGCCTTGGGCGGGTTGAGCCATTTGATTGATGATGAAGAGACGGGGTTGATCTAAGGCCCCGCCTTTTTTGGTGTCTGTTCTGGCGCCTTCGCGAGCAAGCTCGGCTCCTACAGGGATTTCGGTCGTTCCAGATCGTTCCCACGCTCCGCGTGGGAATGCCTCAAGGGACGCTCCGCGTTCCGGTTCCAGCCTCGCCACCGGCATTGCGCCTGGCACCGATGTGACGCAGAGCGTCACGGGCTGCGTTCCCACGCAGAGCGTGGGAACGATCAAGAACTAGCCTGGCAATCCTTCCGAACCCGGCGCCAACTCTGGCGATTCAAGGTGATCCAGCGCCCGCTCCACCAATAAATGAACCCCATCGGCTATCCGGCTAAGCCCCAGCGCGACACAGCGGCGTGAGTCTTCTACATCGTCTGCAAGATCGGCGGCGATGGCGCTGATGGAGCGCAGGTCTTCGGAGGCGTTGGCGAGAAGGGCTTCGGTGGGGATGTCGGGGGAGACGGTGAAGAGATGGCCTCTGCGGGGAGAAGGCGGATTGGGCGTTACTTTGAACATAAGAAAAACTCCTAAACAGTCAGTTGAGACCGTCACCGTTCGCTTGCACGCGAATAGGGTGGCGGCCATGCGCAGGTGTGCAAGACCGGGACTGTTTAGGACACCCAGCAGATCCGAAGATCTCCTGCGCGCAGCCGCCATAAAGCAGCGAGCATACAAATGCTCATCGTGAGATATGGCAATACGCAACCTAAACAGTTTGGTCGGACTTGCACGTCCGTGTCACCGAATTTTCAGTGACAAGGCCAGACTAGACCTGCCCATTACCCGGAACAAGTTCACCAAAACCGACGCAACTCGAAGGAAATCTCCTAGGAATTTGCCTTCAGATTTTCCGGTGACTGCACGGACGCCATCGCGAGCAAGCTCGGCTCCTACAGAGATTTTGGTCGTTCACACAGTCTGTGTTCACTGAAGATCTGCCGGCTCCGGGCGGCGTTCCGACGATGAGGGCATCAGCCTCACTGCCAAGGCTTGGGCTCACCAAACAACTGCCCCTGAACCCCATAAATCCCCATCTCCCGAATTACCGACAGCTCCCCTTCGGTTTCGACCCGCTCGGCAATCAGCGGCAAATCGATGCTGTGCGCCGCGCGCTGGATCGCTTCGATGAACAGGCGCTTGTCGCTCTCCTGATCGATCGCCCGGATGTAACCGCCATCGATCTTCAAGTAGGCCAAGCCAAGCCGCGCCAGGTTGCCGATCATGCTGAAGCGGCCGCCAAAGCGCTGCAGGCTCAAGGAGAAGCCGAGTTCTCGCAGGCGCCGCGTCAGCTCTTCCAGCATCGCTTGCTCTGGCAGTTGTTCCTCGCCGATTTCCAGCGTCAGGCGCGGGCCCAGATTGGAATGGGCGCGCAAAATCTCGAAGATTTTATTCAGCGCCTGCGGATCGCCCAACGTCGCCGACGACAGGTTCAACGCCAGCGACTCTTCGTGGTCGGCCATCTGCTCAAGCACCAATTCCAGCATCAGTCGATCCAGCCGCGCGGTCCAGCCAAAACGCTCCAGCCATGGCAGGAAGCGCCCGGCGGGAATGGTCTGCCCCTGTTCGTCGAGCAAACGCGAAAGCACTTTGTAATGCAGCACCAACTGGGTGTCCTGGCTGGCCACGACCGGCTGGAAATACAACTGGAACCGCCGCTGCTCCAACGCCTGGTCCAGCAAGTTGTTCCACGCATGATGGTCATCGCCGACACTGGCCGATGCGCTGTGATCCAGGCACGCCCAACTCGGCTCGCCCTGGGCTTCCGCCTGGGCCAACGCCTGATCACCCAGCCCGAGCACCGCTTGCGGCGAGTCGCCATGAACGAAAGGCGCCAACCCGATCGACGCCACCGAGGCCACATCGGTGGCGCCTGTCGCATGCAGGCTCGCCAAGGCACTGTCGAGGTTCTGCGCCAGTTGCAACGCTTCTTCACGCACCAGCCCCGGCGCCAGCACAGCGAACTCACCGCCGCGAATCCGCGTGACGAGGTTTTGGGTTTCGGGGTACTTGGCACACTCGCGGGACAACTGCTCGCCCACGGCTTTCAACAACTGGTCGGTACGCTGGCCGCCCAACCGCTGGTTCAATCCGGCCAGGTCCTTGACCCGCAACAGCAGCAGATATCCCGAACTGGCCTGCTCCGGGTTGCTCACCCGGGCGTTCAATTGCATCTCGAAATAACGACGGTTGGCCAGCCCGGTCAGGTTGTCCTGATAGCTCTCGACCCGCAGTTTTTCACTGCGCTCGGCCTGCTCCTGGAACAGCGCCTTGAGCTTCTCGACCATCTGGTTCATTGCCTGCACCACGCGGCGCAGTTCCGGGGTGCGTGGCAGTTCCGGCAGGCTGAGGAACTCGCGGCGGGCGATGGCGTGGGATTGCTGGACCATGTAGTCCAGCGGCTTCAATTGCCGGCGCAACAACAACGCGCCCAGCGCCGCGCTCACAGCGCCGCAAAGCAACAACCAGCCCAGACTGCCCAACGCGCTCTGCCACAACTTGGCCAACGCGAACATCGGGTGGCTGACCACCTCGACCCGTGCCGCCTGCTCCCAGCCCCGGCTGACAATCGCATCGCCGCCCGCGGCTTCAAGGCCGATCATTTTGACGAACCAGTCCGGCACGTTGTTCACCGCCGGAATCCCGCTGCGTTCGACAATGGTTTGGTCGTTGCTCAGGTCGACCACGCGAATATTTGCGTAGTAACCGCTGTCGAAAATCGAGCTCACCAACAGCTCGACCATCGCCGGGTCGTCGATGTTCGGCGTCAGGGACAGCGCCAGTGCCGTCGCGGCGTCCTGGGCGTGGGAGCGCAACTGGTTGACGTACTGCGTGCGCGAGCTTTCCAGACTGACCATGAAGCTACCGGTGAAGGCGACGACCAGGAACAGACAGATTGCGATCAACAGCTGTTTGAACAAAGACATCTGAGCGCGTGCTCCTAGTTAGTCGTTTCGACCGGGAAACCTTCGGCCTGCATTTTCTTCAACACGTCCTGCCAGCGGGACAGGCGCTTGGTGTCGCCGACTTTTTTATTGCCCTTGGCGCCGGGCAAATACAGACCTTCGGCATTGAAAGAGTAGACGGGTAACAGATCGGTCCGCTGGCTGGCTGGTTTTATCTCGTTGATCAGGCTGTCGAGCACCAGCGGCATGGCCTCGGGGCTCGAATAGTAGGTCAACACCATGTGCGCCCGATTCTGGCGCAACGCCTTGACGTAGGTGATGCGTAACTTGTCACTGGAGACGCCGAGATGACGCAGGCTGAAATACTTGGCAATCGCATAATCTTCGCAATCACCGGCGCCCTTCCACAGCGCTTCGATGGGCGTTTCCCAATAGTCGACCTCGTGCCACAGATCGATATCCTCGACGTAACGCACCTGCTTGTTGAAGAACAGGTTGACCACTTTGAGCTGTTCTTGCTCGCTGACTTGCTTCTGAGTGGCCAGCAAATGCTGCCAGGCATCGATCCGTTGCTGCCCTTCACCTAACGGTCCGTATAAGGCTTGCGCACGGCGGCTGATCAGCGAAAAATCCCAATCGGCCTGCAAGCCGCCCAGCATGAGGCCGGCCAGTAGCAGCGCACAGCACAGCCAGCGCAAAGTCCGTGGGATCGCGAAACGTACCGCCAATGCGAGGCATCCAGATCAGGCAAATGGTATTCGGCCGATGGTGCAGGTTAGCCCGATAAAAGACAATGGCACGGTGCAATCACGAACGGCACGCTAGACTTGTATTGTGATTGACATAAAAAGAGTGCGATTGAAAAACCTGACTTGTTTGACAAGCTCCATTGCAGTCTCTAGTGTCCATTTGGATCCAAATATTTCAGTCGAATAGGGTGCGTAGTAGTGCCACAAAAGACCAACCCTCTCAGCAGCATCAAGGTCAGCGGGCCTATTCCCGCCCACCTTGCACGTTCGGTGATCGAAGAAACGCTGCGCGCGGCGATTCTCGATGGACGCATCCCTTGCGGCACTGCATTGCGCCAGCAAGACCTGGCCGATTTGTTCGGGGTTAGCCGCATGCCCGTGCGCGAAGCCTTGCGCCAGCTCGAAGCCCAGGCGCTGCTCAACGTTGTCGCCCACAAAGGCGCCGTCGTCGCACCGCTGGTGCAGGGCGATGCGGTTGAAACCTATGCACTGCGGATTTTGTTGGAATCTGAAGCGCTGCGACTGTCGATTCCACTGCTTGAGAAAGAAGACTTCGAAGCAGCGGCCCGTCATATCGACGACATGGAGACAGAGCACGACTACTCGGAGATCGGTCGGCTCAATCGCCTGTTCCACATGTCGCTGTACGTCAAGGCGCCTAACCGTCGCCTTCTCGGTCTGATAGAAGAAGGGTTGAACGAGGAAGAACGCTTCCTGCGCTTCAACCTCGAAGCGATGGGCTTGGGCAAACTGTCCCAGGATGATCACCGAGCGATGTTACTGGCGGTGGAAGACCGCGACATCGAGCGCGCGGTAACGATGCTCGAGAATCACCTCAATCGGGGTGTCGAGGTCATTACACGCTACCTCGCCAGCCCTGAAGCGCTGAACAAGAAAACCTCCCGGTAAACCGTTCTGGCCAGTTGAGCGAGCAGATCAAACTGCTCGTTTTCGCTTGTCACGACGGCGCAGAACCCCACGCTAAAGCCTTGCCCTCGATTTCCCCCTCCCAAGCCCCGTTATTGCACTGAGAAGATGACATCTCAGCGATAGCGGCTGCCGTGATTTACGCTCACTCTTGGACTGCCAACAACCAATGAACGGGCGACGCTGCGCACCTGTGCAACAGTCCCCGCACCAAGAACCTAAGGAAGGAGTCTTGTCACGGGAACGGAAGCACCGGCGTTGGTCCCGGCCAACTTCCACCCTCTAAAGTCACCTCATTGATTTAACTAAGAAAGTTGCTACGAGTGAGGCATTCACTCTTCATTTGAATTTTGACTTTCATTAGTCGAAAGGAGCAACTACGTCCAAATAAAACTTAAACCCAAAGTTTTATCGGAACTTGTCACACTCGAAAAATATGAACTTTAATTTAATTAAAAAATAACTTGCCGGATACTTTATTCGTGTATTAGTTTTTGTTCGCCGCACTGAATACAGGCCTGCAACCCTTTATCTGCGGACCACTACTCACTCATACAGACCCATTAGCCTGAGGCCTTTGCTCGCCCACAGAAAACTTTAAACGACAGAGGCTTATTGGCCGAAACTTCCTTAATCGCACTTTCGATCACATATAGGTTCGCTCATGAAGCCGAATAAAGACCGCCTCAACCAGAAGAAAGCAGAACTTAGTGCGCACCCGATCTTTTCTGAAATACATTCGCTGTCGGTACTTCAACGCTTTATGGAAACCCATGTATTTGCCGTGTGGGATTTCATGTCGCTGACCAAGCGCCTGCAACAAGAACTGACCTGCGTTCAACTGCCCTGGCTACCGCCACGAGATCCGCAGGCCGCGCGCCTGATCAATGAAATCGTGTTGGGTGAAGAGTCCGATGATCGTCCTGCCCACGGTCATTACAGCCATTTTGAGTTGTATCTGGATGCGATGCGCGAAGTCGGCGCCAGTACGGTCGCGGTGGAGCGCTTTGTCGCGTTGCAACAAGAAGGCGTTAGCTACGACGTCGCGTTGCAAAGCGTGGACGTTGATCCGGCGGCGGCGCAGTTCGTGCGGCACACCTTGCACACGGCGTTGCATGCCCCGGGGCACAGTGTTGCCGCGGCGTTTTTACATGGTCGTGAGAGTGTGATTCCGCAGATGTTCCAGCGCATTCTCGACGATTGGGGTATTGGCATCGAACAAGCGCCGACCTTCCGTTACTACCTGGAGCGGCACATCGAAGTCGACTCCGAAGACCATGGCCCGGCAGCGGAAAAACTGCTCGCCCGGTTGGTCGATGGCAATCCGCAACGCGAAGAAGACGTCTATGCCAGCGCCATTGCCGCCGTAGAAAGTCGCATCGCACTGTGGGACGGCCTGCGTCTGAGCATGGGCGAGCCTTTGCCGGAGGTGAGCGCATGAACGCCGCCGACTACCAATCCTTCGCCGACGCCTGGGAGAGCCGCGCGACGATCCGCACTCGCCCACGGCGGATGTTGGAAAACGACGACAAGCTGATCTATCCCTTGAGTCGCCAACCGCTGGTGCTGAACGAAACCTTCCTGCGCGAATGCCCGGAGCAACGGGACTTCGCCTTGGTGCAGACGCTCTACAAGTTCATCAATGATGTGGTGATTTTCGAAACCGAGATCGTCGACAAGACCGCTCGCAGCATCGCCAAGAATCGCTTCGCCGTGGCGTTCCCGTTCGCCTGCCGTTACGACGCCATGACCGTGGTGGTGGACGAGGATTACCACGCCTTGGTCGCCATGGACTTCATGCAGCAGACCATCGCCCTGACCGGCATCGCGCCGATGGTGCTGCCAGATGAAATCGAACTCAGTCGAGCCATTCCGGCAGCCGTGGCGCTCGCGCCGGAGCGCCTGCGCAGCCCCGTCGAATTGATTTGCGTGGCCATTGCCGAGAACACCGTGACCGGCGATGTCGCGGCGTTTGCCAAGGACGACACGGTCAAGCAGTCGATCAAAGGCCTGATGGCCGATCACTTGCTCGACGAAGGTCGCCACTCCGGCTTCTGGGCGCGGCTGGTGCGCATCTACTGGCACACCGCGAGCGAAGACGATCGCCATTGCATTGCGCAGATTCTACCGGTGTTCATTGGCCATTACCTGACCAACGACATTCAGAAGTCCTTCGACTTGCGCCTGATCGAGTCCTTGCAGATCAGCGAGACGGCTCGTCAGGCACTCAAGCGCGAAGTCTCGGGACTGGCCTTCCCGATCAACCGTCATCACCCGTTAGTCGCCAACATCGTGCGGTTTTTCCGCAGCAGTTCGCTGCTCGATTCGCCGTGCGTGCAAGACGCCCTCTGCGACTACCTGGTCTAACGAGGAGAACACCATGAGACGTCTCGACATTTTGCTCATTGGGCAAAGCCAGGCCTTGACCGACCTGGCGCTGGAACTTGAACAGCACGGTCATTCGTTAGTGCGGTTCGACGCGCTCAACGAGCAGTCGTCGTTTGATTTGCTGATCGACGATGCGAGTCTGCCGTTTGCCGGTTTCGACGCAACACCGCGACTGACGCTGCAACTGGGTGTCGGCGCATCGCAGGTTTGCGGTTTGCCGCCGCTGGACGTGTTGTGCACGTATAACTCTGCCTTGTTCACTCGCATACCGATCGCCGACGAACCTGGCGGCAATGGCCAGGCATTGCGCCTGCGAGCCATGGCAGAGTTGCTGGATCACGTCGCGCTGCTGGTCAGCCGCTTCTCCCGCGATGCCGACTATTTCCTGCACACCGAACCGGCCGCTCCCGCTCATTTTGAGCGGGTGGAAAACCTGCTGTTTCTGGAACACCTGGCCTTCGTCCACGCGCTCAACCTGACCGAGCAATCCTGGCTGCTGAAGCTGGCTCAGATCTCGATGATCGAGCGTCTCGAACAACGCCTCCACCAGTCGGCCGAGCGCCCCGCGCTGACGATCGGCGAGACGACGCTGAGCTATCGGCAATTGCACGCGCACAGCCGTGCGATCCAGCAGCGTTTGCAACCACTGCTCGATCAACATGAAGGGCCGTTGGTGGTCGCAATCTGCCTGCCCAAATGCAGCGCGCTGTATGCGGGGATCCTGGCGATTCTCGGCAGCGGCGCGGTGTATTTGCCGCTGGAGCCGAGCCATCCTCTGCAACGTCAGCAGTACATTCTTTCCAATGGCGGGGCCGTGTTGTTGCTGCATGACGGCCAGCATCCACTTGCCGATGACACGCCGGGGCTGGACATCAGCCGTATCAACGCCGAAGACGCGGACCTCGAACAACCGTTGATGCGCCACCGACCCGATCTCGATGCGCCGTGCATGGCGCTCTATACCTCGGGCACCACCGGGCATCCCAAAGGCGTGCTGCTCAGTCAGGCCAACCTCGCGCATTTCACGGCGTGGTATGCCGACTACGTGCAACTCACCGAGCACAGTCGGGTGCTGCAGTTTTCTTCGTTGAGTTTCGACTCATCGCTGATCGACATTTTCCCGACCTTGCTTCAGGGCGCCGAACTGGTCGTGCCCAGTGACGATCAACGTCGTGCCCCCTTGCAACTGGTCGAACTGATCCGCCACCGACAACTCAGCCACGGTTTTTTGCCACCGGCCTTGTTGAGCATTCTGCCGCTGGATCAGTTGCAGGTGCTGGCTCATGTGATGACTGGCGGCGACGTTTGCGAACCCTGGGTAATCGAGCAACTGACGCGCCAGGGCAAGCTCTACAACCTGTATGGCCCGACCGAAGCCACGGTGCTGATTACCGCGCGACAGTTGCGTACCGGTGACAGCAATCGAACCCTCGGCGCGCCAATTGCCAACAGCCAGGTGCTGATCCTCGATGAAGACTTGCAACCGGTCACCGACCACACGGTAGGCGAGTTGTACATCATCGGTCCGGGGGTTTGCCTCGGGTATCTGAACAACCCGCAGCAAACCGCTGAGCGCTATCTGAACCTGAATGTGTCAGGCGGCCAAACCCTGCGCGCCTACCGTACCGGCGACATGGCGAAGTGGACCGGCGACGGCGTCGAGCTGTGTGGTCGCCGGGATAACCAGGTGAAGATTCGCGGCTTTCGGGTTGAACCGGAAGAGATCGAGCGCTGCCTGCGCGACAGCCAGTTGTTCCGCCAGGTGGCGGTGGTCATCGACAGTCAGCGGCGCATTCTGGCTTTCCTCGCACAGCCTCAGGAAGACCGACCCGGAGCCGCTCGCGAAGCCTTGAAGGCTCACGCGGTGCAGTTTTTGCCGGACTACATGCAACCCGGCGCCTGGACCGAATTGCAAAGCATGCCGTTCGCCAGCAACGGCAAAGTCGACCGCAAGGCGTTGCTTTCAATGCCGGTCAGCGTCTTGGAAAACACCACGCGACGTTTGCCGGCCAGTGCCGATGAGGGGCTGCTGTTGGAGATCTGGGCCGAGTTGCTGGAGCTGCCGGTCAGCGATATTTCTACCGACGAAAGCTTCTTCAATCTGGGCGGCCACTCGATTCTGTTGTCGCGCATGTTGCTGCGATTACGTGAGGAGTTTGGTCGCAGCATCTCCATCAATCGCTTCATCGAGCTGCCGACCATTGCGAAGTTGGCGACCTTGGTGCGTGGCTCTGGTACTGAAGAAGTGCTGAGCGAAAAGGCACTGGCCGATGCTTTCCGTGAGCTGGATATTCAGCCGTTGCCGGTCAGCAAAATGGGCGATGTGCACAAGGTGATCGTCACCGGCGCCAACAGTTTTGTCGGTGTGCACATTGTCGAGGCGCTATTGGGTTGGGGCGCAACGGAAGTCGCGTGCCTGGTGCGCGATGGCGGGGGGCAAACGGCGGCTGAGCGCTTTGCTCATGCCTTGCGCGAAAACCGCTTGGAGCATCTGGACCTGAGTCGGGTGCGGGTTTACGCAGCGGACATTGCCCGTCCATTCCTGGGGCTTTCCTGTGAAGTTTACGAGCGCCTCGACCAAGAGTTTGGTGCACTGGTGCACAACGCGGCCAACGTCAATCACGTACTCGATTACGAGTCGCTGGCGCGGGACAACGTCGAGCCGATTTTCGAGTGTCTGAGGTTGTGTGAAGGGCGCAGCAAGAAAATTTTCAATTTCGTCTCCACGCTCTCGGCCTCCAGCACGATTACCGCCGATGGCCGAGTCCTGGAGTTACCCGCCGCGCCGACCCCGCCGATCTACATCAAGAACGGCTACAACCTCTCCAAGTGGGTTGGCGAACGGATTCTTGAACGGGCGCGCGAGCGTGGGGTGCGGGTCAACCTTTATCGCCCCGGCAACATCAGTTTCAACAGCCTGACCGGCGTCTGCCAGCCGCATAAAAACCGCTTGATGCTGATGCTCAAAGGCTCGATCCAGCTCGGTCGTGTACCGGAGTTCGCGCTGAATTTCGACCTGATGCCGGTGGATTTTCTCGCCCGCTTCATCGCCTTCCATGCCAGCCGCTATCAGCCTGAAAAAGCGGTGTTCAACCTGCACAACCCCGAGCCCCTGAGCTGGGACGACTACGTGGCGTCCTTTCGCGAGGCCGGGCGGGAGTTCTCCATGGTCAGCGTCGCCGACTGGCAGCAGCAACTGGACCGGGTCGACAGCGACAACGCTCTGTTCGGCGTGCTCGGGTTTTACCTCAACGGCTTTGAAGAAGACATCGGCGACATCTCGATGATCGGCCACGACAACGCCCAGGCCGGCGTGCGGCAAATGGGTGCGCATTACCCGGAAAAATCCCCGGCGCTGCTGCGTCGTGGCTGCGACTACCTGAAAGAAATCAACTTCATCTGATTCAACCCAAACGGAGCAAAACCATGAGCACTCTGCAACCCGATACCCTGATCAAAAATCCTCAAGGCTGCCACGTCGTGTCCTCGGTGGAAGTGCCGGCCGATGCCAAGGAAGTCTGGGCAATCGTCGGCAACTTTGCCGGCTTCGATCGGTTCATTCCGGCGCTGTCGCACATCGAAATGACGGGTGAAGGCGTGTCGTCCTTGCGCAAGAAATTCTTCAAGGACGGCAACCTCGTGGTCGAACAACTCAACTCGCGAAATGACCACGCGTTGAACATGACCTGGACCACGATCTACAACACGTTGGGCGTGGCCAATTTGTGGGCAGCGATGAGCGTTGAGCCCCTGGGCGCGGGCAAGTCCCGCGCGACCTGGACCATCATCGCCGAGCCGGCGCAGGGAGGTGCCGAGGCACTGCCGGGCTTCAAGGACTTTGTGCAGGGGTTTGCCGATGATGCGATGAACAATGTGTTGAAGTTGTTTGCGTAGGGCTTTCGTTCGGTGGTGATTGATCTACCGCCATAGCGGGCAAGTCTGCTTCCACAGGGATCACCGGAAACCTGTGGGAGCGGCGGTGCGACTTGCCCGCGATTGAACGATAACGCGGTTTTGAATCAGATCTTGAAGCTATCAACCAACTGCTTCAACCGGTTCGCCTGCTGAGACAAGGCATCGCAATCCTTCAATGTTTCATTGAGGTTGGCCACGCTCTGCTGGTTCAGCAGGTTGATCTGATTGACGTCGACGTTGAGCGTTTCCACCACGGCGGTCTGCTCTTCGGTGGCCGCCGCGACTGATTGGTTCATACCGTCGATTTCGCCGATGCGCCGGGTCACGCTGACCAGTCGCAGGCCCGCCTGGTTAGCCACTTCGACGCTCTGTTCACTGGAGAGCTGACTGGCGTTCATAGTGGTCACCGCTTCACGAGAACCGATCTGCAGCGAGGTGATCATCTTGTGGATCTCCTCCGCTGACTCCTGCGTGCGGTGCGCCAGGTTGCGTACCTCATCCGCCACCACCGCAAAACCACGACCCGCTTCACCGGCACGGGCCGCCTCGATGGCCGCGTTCAGGGCCAGCAAATTAGTCTGCTGGGAAATACCTTTGATCACATCCAGAATGTGCCCGATGTTATCGGTGCTGGCGTTCAGGGTTTCGATTTGGGTGCAGGACAGGCTGATTTTCTGCGACAGTTCGGTCATCGCCAGAATCGTTCGCTCAACCACCTGACGACCATCGTCCGCCTGCTCGCTGGCACCACTGGCATGCTGCGAAGCGTCAGCAGCGTTGCGTGCAATTTCCTGCGTAGCAGCACCCAATTGGTTAATCGCTGCGGCCACACTGTTGGTGCGAGCGCTTTGCTCGTCGGAGCCGATGATCGAGGCGTTGGACGATGTCATGACCCGTTGCGACAGGTCATGAACCTGGCGGGTGGCCGAAGACACTTCGCTGATCGAGGCGTGAATGCGTTCCACAAACTGATTGAATGAACCGCCCAGCTCACCGAACTCGTCGTTGCTTTCGACGGATAGCCGTCGGGTCAAATCGCCGTCACCCTGAGCGATGTCTTGCATCGCGCGGCCCATGGTCGTCAACGGACGCATCAGCACATTGATCAGCAAGCTCAGCAGCACTGCAATGGCCGTCACGGCGATGAACATTGCGATCAATGCCGAGGTGCGGAACTGGCTCAATGGCGCGTAGGCCTTGTCCTTATCAATCGACAGACCGATGTACCACTGGGCATTCGGCAAACCACTCACCGGGGTGAACGAGAGGATGCGATCCTGCTTGTTCAACGTGACGTCCTGATTACCCTTCTCGATCCGCACACCGGCGTTCGGGTAGATGTCCTTCAGGTTCTTCATGACATGGTCTTTGTCCGGACTGACGATCACCTGGCCGTCGGCGCTGACCAGGAACGCGTGACCGATACCACCGAAGTCCACTGAGTTGATGATCTTCACCAAGGTCTCCAGGCTCAGGTCACCGCCGACTACACCAAGCAACTCGCCATTCTTTTTCACCGGCATGGCGATGGTCACCACCAGACCGCCAACGGCTGCCATGTAAGGTGGGGTCAGCATGGTCTTGTCGACCGCAACGGCTTGTTTGTACCAGGGACGCTGACGCGGATCGTAGCCGTCCGGCATCTTCGCGTCAGGACGCTGCGTGAACACGCCATTGGCCTGGCCAACGTAAGTGAACTGGAAGTTAGAGGTGAAAGCCGGTTGGTCGATCAGGCCCGCAAGGTCCGCGCTGGCGCCTTGGTGCGCGACGTTTTGCGCAAGGCTCTCCAGAACCAGCACCCGGCCACTCATCCAGTTCTGCACGCTGCTGGCGGTCAGATCACCGGCTTGCTGGACAGCGGTTTCGAGACTTTGCCGGATGGTGTTCCGCTGCAAATAGTCGTTGTACAAAGTGAACAACGCGAATGCCAGCACGACGACGCCGGAGGCGGCCAACAAGATTTTATGGCTGAACTTGAGATTCATTTCATAGGACTTCTTATGCAGAAAGTGGGGATGCGTTCCGAGTTGCAACATTCCATGTAACAGCGCAAACGGCATTCTGCGACCGCTCTACTTTGGTGCACGCATGTCTCAACAGTCTGTCGGCACCAGAGCGGGAAATCTTAGAAATTTGTATGAAATGCCCAGGACTTCGGTCGAACGGCGTACCAACGGGAATAGACACAAATAGAAAAGCCAGTCCCTGATTTCCAGAGGCTGGCTTTTTAGTTTCTGTGGTTTTTGGCGTCCTGAAACGACAAAACCCCTGTCTGCGTTAACAGACAGGGGTTTTGGAATTTAATCTTGACGATGACCTACTCTCACATGGGGAAACCCCACACTACCATCGGCGATGCATCGTTTCACTGCTGAGTTCGGGATGGGATCAGGTGGTTCCAATGCTCTATGGTCGTCAAGAAATTCTGTGACCAGCCCGTTACAGCCGTAACGTGCCAGCAAAATAGGTGACTTCTACTAAAACAAAACCCCAACTGCTTTCGCAATTGGGGTTTCGGAATTTAATCTTGACGATGACCTACTCTCACATGGGGAAACCCCACACTACCATCGGCGATGCATCGTTTCACTGCTGAGTTCGGGATGGGATCAGGTGGTTCCAATGCTCTATGGTCGTCAAGAAATTCGGGTACCGAGTCGTGGCCAACTGGCCGCGCTTCAGCAAATTGGGTATGCGATAGTTGGGTGTTTTGTGAGTATCTCGAACTTTCGGTTCGTTTCGTCTTCACACACCGCAATCTGATGCTCTCTCGAGTAGTCAAATTGCTTGGGTGTTATATGGTCAAGCCTCACGGGCAATTAGTATTGGTTAGCTCAACGCCTCACAGCGCTTACACACCCAACCTATCAACGTCGTAGTCTTCGACGGCCCTTCAGGGGACTCAAGGTCCCAGTGAGATCTCATCTTGAGGCTAGTTTCCCGCTTAGATGCTTTCAGCGGTTATCTATTCCGAACATAGCTACCCGGCAATGCCACTGGCGTGACAACCGGAACACCAGAGGTTCGTCCACTCCGGTCCTCTCGTACTAGGAGCAGCCCCTCTCAAATCTCAAACGTCCACGGCAGATAGGGACCGAACTGTCTCACGACGTTCTAAACCCAGCTCGCGTACCACTTTAAATGGCGAACAGCCATACCCTTGGGACCGGCTTCAGCCCCAGGATGTGATGAGCCGACATCGAGGTGCCAAACACCGCCGTCGATATGAACTCTTGGGCGGTATCAGCCTGTTATCCCCGGAGTACCTTTTATCCGTTGAGCGATGGCCCTTCCATACAGAACCACCGGATCACTAAGACCTACTTTCGTACCTGCTCGACGTGTCTG